>DATDKF010000042.1:0-10076 GCA_036520135.1 Solirubrobacteraceae bacterium | reverse complement strand
CGCCCGGCGCCGCCGCCGCGGACTCGTCCCGCTCGTCCGCCGCCGCGGGCTCGTCCCGCTCGTCCGCCGCCGCGGGCTCGTCCCGCTCGTCCGCCGCCGCGGGCTCGTCCCGCTCGTCCGCCGCCGCGGGCCCGTCCCTCCGCCTCTTCGTCGCGCTCGAGTTCCCCGCGCCCGCGCGGGCCGCCCTCGCGGCGTTTCGCGACGCGGCGGCGGATCCGGAGGTCTGGCGACCGGTCGCGGACGAGGCGATCCACCTCACGCTCGCCTTCCTGGGGCGTCGCCCCGCCGAGGACGTGGCCACCATCGAACCGGTCCTGCACGCCGCCGCCGGCCCGGCGCCGCGCCTGGCCCTCGGCGGCGCGCTGCTCCTCCCGCCGCGCCGCGCCCGCGTCCTCTGCGCCGACCTGGACGACCGCGACGGCACGCTGGCCGCGCTCCAGTCGCGGGTGAGCGACGGCCTGGCGGCCGCCGGCGTCTACACGCCCGAGAAGCGGCCGTTCCGGGCGCACGCGACCGTCGCGCGCCTGCGCTCCCGCGCCCGCGCGCCGCGCTCCGTCGACGCCGCTCCCGAGCCGCTCGAGTTCGCCGGCGAGGCCCTCACCCTGTTCGTCTCGCGGCTGCACCCGCACGGCGCCCGCTACGAGCCGCTGGTGCGCGTGAATCTTCACTGATCCGCGCGTGATTTGTTGCGAACACGTGTTGCGGTCTGTCCGATGCCGGTTGCAGACTCCATCGGCATATGAGCACCCAAGACGCCAAGGCGCGCGACGCCGCCCTGCAGGGGGCGCTCGCGCAGATCGAGCGCCAGTTCGGCAAGGGCACCGTCATGCGCATGGGCGACGAGGGCGCCCTGGTGAAGGTCGAGGCCATTCCCACCGGCGCCCTGTCGCTGGACATCGCGCTGGGGATCGGCGGCTGCCCGCGCGGGCGGATCGTCGAGATCTTCGGCCCGGAGTCCTCCGGTAAGACGACCCTGATCTACCACATCATCGCCGAGGCCCAGAAGCTCGGCGGCGTGTGCGCGTTCATCGACGCAGAGCACGCCATGGACCCGCTGTACGCCAAGAACCTCGGCGTGAACATCGACGAGCTGCTCGTCTCCCAGCCCGACTACGGCGAGCAGGCGCTCGAGATCGCCGACATGCTCGTGCGCTCGGGAGCAGTCGACGTCGTGGCGGTCGACTCGGTGGCCGCCCTGACCCCGCGCGCGGAGCTCGAGGGCCAGATGGGCGACCAGACGGTCGGCGTGCAGGCGCGGATGATGTCGCAGGCCATGCGCAAGCTGGCCGGCAACCTGAACCGCACCAAGACCCTCTGCCTGTTCGTCAACCAGATCCGCGAGAAGGTCGGCGTGATGTTCGGCTCGCCCGAGACCCAGCCGGGCGGCCGGGCGCTGAAGTTCTACTCGTCCCAGCGGCTCGACATCCGCCGGATCGAGACGCTCAAGGAGGGCACCGAGGCGGTGGGCAACCGCGTCCGCGTCAAGGTCGTCAAGAATAAGGTCGCGGCGCCGTTCCGCCAGGCGGAGTTCGACATCGAGTTCGGCAAGGGGATCTCCAGCGCCGGCTGCATCCTCGACCTCGGGCTCGAGCACGGGATCGTGAGCAAGTCGGGCTCGTTCTTCTCCTACGGCGACGAGCGGCTCGGTCAGGGCCGCAACAACGCCAAGGCCTATCTCGACGAGCATCAGGAGATCGCCAAGGAGATCGAGTCCAAGGTGTACGAGGTGCTCGGGCTCGGGGAGCAGGACCTCGTGCAGCCGATCGAGCGCGACGAGGACTCGCCGCCGGTCCCGGAGATCGCCGTCGCGTAGTGGTCCCGTCCACTGATGTCCGGTGAGGACGTCGAGCGCCCGCCCGAGCGGGCGCTCGACCCGGAGGTCCGGCTCCAGCACGCCCGCGACCTCGCGTGGCGGGCGCTCAACCGGCGCGACCACACGGTCGCCGAGATCGCCCGCGCGCTGGCGCGCAAGCGGGTCGAGCCGGCGGTGATCGACTCGGTCGTGGGGGAGCTGCGCGAGCAGGGCTATCTCGACGACGCGCGCTTCGCGCAGCGCTTCGCCGAGGACCGCCGGCGGCTTGACGGCTGGGGTGCCGAGCGGATCGAGGTGCGGCTGCGCGAGCTCGGGATCGACGGCGATCTCATCGCCGCCGCGGTCGAATGGCAGGACGCGAACGAAGAGCTGGCGGCGGCGCTCGTGCTGCTGCAGCGCCGCTTCCCCGAGCCGCCCGCCACGCCACGCGACTGCGAGCGCGCGCTCGGCATGCTGATCCGCAAGGGCTACGAGCTCGAGCTGGCGCACGACGCGATCCGCCGGCATGCGGGCGCGACTGAGTTGTGGACCTGATTGCGGAAGACCGTCGGCGGTACTACGATCCGCACAAGCGACAGGCCGAGCCGCCCTGGCTCGTGAAACTCCAGCAAATCAGCAGCTTTGACGCGGAAGCAGCAACTTTCAGTGACGACGGCCACCACGAACGATCCCCGCGGTCGATCAGACACCGCATCCGGGCGGGCGCGCCCGGCAGAACCGACCCAACAGCGCATCACAGCCGCCATCTGACTGGGCGGCCATGGTGCCGCCACCCTGCTCGCTCCCGTTCGTGCCGGGTACGGATCGGCCTGCCGCGTTTCCACAGACAGTGAGACAGCTCGCGCCACCGCCCACGGGCGACGGCGCTGGGGAGAGGAAACGCAATGGAAATCGTGATCGCGGCGGTCGTGGTGGCCCTGGGCCTCGCGGCCGGTCTGGTGATCGCGGCAGGGGTTCTGGCGAAGCGAACGCCCGGGGTCGCGACGGCGACCACCAAGGCGCCAGCGAAACCGCCGGCAGCGCCCGCCGTCACCCCGCAGAAATCGCCGAACGCCGATGACACCCGCGCGACCGAGCGGCTGCTCGAGAAGCGGCTCGCCGAGGTCGCCGACCGGGAGCGCCGCCTCCGCGATCGCGAGGGGCAGATCGAGGAGACCCGCGGCAAGGCCGTCCGCGCACTCGAGCGGGCGTCGGGGCTCTCGGCCTCGCAGGCCAAGGCGCTCCTGCTCAAGGAGCTCGAGGACCAGGTGCGGCACGACTCGGCCCGCCGCCTCCGCGCGATCGAGGAGGAGACCAAGCGCGACGCCGAGCGCCGCGTCCGCAACATCCTCTCGGTCGTCATGCAGCGCATGGCCGCCGGCCACGCCGCCGAGACGACCGTCTCGGTCGTCCAGCTCCAGGCCGACGACATGAAGGGCCGCATCATCGGCCGCGAGGGCCGCAACATCCGCGCCCTCGAGCACCTCACGGGCGTCGACTTCATCATCGACGACACGCCGAACGCCGTGATCCTCTCCGGATTCGACGGCGTCCGCCGCGAGATCGCGCGGCTCACGCTGGAGAAGCTCCTGCAGGACGGGCGCATCCACCCGGCCCGCATCGAGGAGACCTACTACCAGGCCAAGTCCGAGCTCGAGAGCCACATCGCCGAGTCCGGCGAGCAGGCGTGCTTCGACGCCAACGTCCAGGGCCTCGACGCCGAGCTGACCCGCATACTCGGCCGCCTGAAGTACCGCACGTCCTACGGGCAGAACGTGCTCGCCCATTCGGTCGAGTGCGCCCACCTGGCGGCGATGATGGCCGACGAGCTCGGCGCCTCCGCGAAGACGGCCCGCCGGGGCGCGCTCCTGCACGACATCGGCAAGGCGGTCTCGCACGAGGTCGAGGGTCCGCACGCGCTGGTCGGCGGCGAGCTTGCGCGCCGCCACGGGGAGAGCGAGGCGGTCGCCCACGCGATGGAGGCCCACCACAACGAGGTCGAGCCGCAGACGATCGAGGCGGTCATCGTCCAGGCCGCCGACGCGCTGTCCGGCGCCCGCCCAGGCGCCCGCGGCGAGTCGCTCGAGCAGTACGTCAAGCGCCTGCGCGACCTCGAGCAGATCGCGACGCGGCATGACGGCGTGGACAAGGTCTACGCCATGCAGGCCGGCCGCGAGATCCGCGTGATGGTGATGCCCGGCGCGCTCGACGACGACGGTGCCGTGCTCCTCTCGCACGAGATCGCGCGCGAGATCGAGCAGGAGCTCGAGTACCCAGGGCAGATCAAGGTCACCGTCATCCGGGAGTCGCGAGCGACGGACTACGCGCGCTGAGCACGAGCGCCGCGACGTTCTCGGCGTCGCGGCGCACCTGCCGGGTCGTGAAGCGCATCACGCGCCAGCCGCGGACGAGCAGCCACGCGTCGCGCGCGCGGTCGCGCTCGAACGCCGCGCGCGTGAGGTGATGACGGCCGTCGGTCTCGACGATCAACCGCTCGTCGGGCCAGCAGAAGTCGACCTCGACCCCCTCGACCGTCGCGTTCACGCGCGGCCGCGGGATCTCGAAGCGGTCGCACAGGGCCAGGAAGTCGTCCTCGAGCCCGCTCCGGGTCGTGTGGCCGAGATCGTGCGGCATCAACGCGCGGAGCCGTCGGGCGCCGGGGTGGGTGTCGTCGACGACGACGTCGAGGCGCAGCGCCTCGGCCATCTCCGCGGCCTTCTCGAGCTGCCGTTTCGGGAGAGCGGTCGCCAGGTCGAGCAGCGTCCGCCCGGGCGTGGTGACCGGGACGCCATCCCGCACCACCACAGGCGCCGCTAGCTGCGGGCGGTGCACCACGATCGCCGAGGTGCTCCTAACCCCGCTTGTACGGGAGACGGTGACATCGATCCTGGGCGCGCTGGTGGGTCTGATGCCCCAGAGGGCCGCGGCGCTGCGATGGCTCAGCACCGCTTCGTCGCCGCACGCCAGCACAGCGGCGAGGTACCGCCCGCGCCAGTCCACGATCGTGTGCCCGACGGCGTAGACGCCGCGATAGAGCTGGTGCAGCCGCCGATTGGCCAGGCGCCGTTCGATCGCCCCGCGATCGAACCCGATCGCCACGAGTTGCCTGCGACTCACGACGCCGTGCTGACGGCCGGCGAGATCGGCGAGGATCACATCGAGTGGGGCGGTTGGTACACGCATATCGTGTACTAGCCGCCCGAGCCGATTTCTCGCCCCTCCCTCAATGCCGAAGTGCGTCGGTACCCTCCGGACCGTGAAGTTCCACGTCACGACCTTCGGCTGCCAGATGAACGAGCACGACTCCGAGCGCATGAAGGGCATGCTCGAGTCGCTGGGCTACACCGAGGTGCCGGAGCGCAACGAGGCCGACCTCATCCTCTTCAACACCTGCTCGATCCGTGAGAAGGCCGACGAACGGTTCGTCTCCCACCTCCACGAGGCGAAGGCGCTCAAGGCGAGGGACCCCGAGCGGATCATCGGCGTCGGCGGCTGCTGGGCCCAGTCCGTCAAGGACCAGGTATTCCGCCAGTTCCCGTTCGTGGACGTCGCCTTCGGCCCGGGCCAGGTCCACAAGCTCGCCGAATTCCTGACCAGCGAGAGCCTGACCGCCCAGGGCTACTTCGAGTTCGAGGGCTTCACCGGCCACCTGCCTGCCAAGCGCGCGCGGGCGTTCCAGGCGTGGATGCAGATCTCGGTCGGCTGTAACTGCCGATGCTCGTACTGCATCGTCCCGTCCACGCGCGGGCGCGAGGTCAGCCGCCCGCTCGACGAGCTGATCGCCGAGGCCGAGCGCCAGGTCGCCGAGGGCGTCCGCGAGATCACGCTGCTCGGCCAGAACGTGAACTCCTACGGCCGCGACCTGCGCCCCCGAGCCGCGTTCTCGGAGCTCCTCCAGGCGCTCGACGCCATCCCCGGGCTCGATCGCATCCGCTACACGAGCCCGCACCCGAAGGACATGCGCGAGGACGTGATCCTCGCCCACGCGAACCTGCCCTCGGTCTGCGAGCACATACACCTCCCGCTGCAGTCGGGATCGAGCACGATCCTCAAGGCGATGCGCCGGACGTACGACCGCGGCCGCTACATGGGCCGCGTCGCGCTCATCCGCGAGCACGTCCCCGACTGCGCGCTGACCACCGACATCATCGTCGGCTTCCCGGGGGAGACCGAGGAGGACTTCGCGCAGACGCTCGAAGTCGCCGAGGAGGTCGGCTACGACGGCGCCTTCACGTTCATCTACTCGCCGCGCCGCGGCACCGAGGCCGCCCGGTTCACCGAGGGCCTCGTGCCGCACGAGCTCGCCGTCGAGCGGATGGAGCGCCTCGTCGAGGTGATCCAGCGCCGCGCCCGCGAGCGCGCGCAGCGGTTCGTCGGCCGCACGCTCGACGTCCTGGTCGAGGGCGCCTCCCGCACCGACGCCAGCCGCGTCCGCGGCCGCACCACCCACAACAAGGTAGTCAACTTCGACGGCCTCGCGTCACCCGGCGAGATCGTCCCGGTCCGGATCACCGCCGCCACGAGCCAGACGCTCAGCGGCGAGATGTCGCTGCTCGCGCGTGCCGGCTGATTTGGTTCCGTCGCCCGCGTATGCGAACATACGTTCGTGCGCTGGGAATCGCAGTCAGTAAAGACCGAGCACGATCCACGCCTCCCGGGCTTCGACGAGGACGTCGTCGTCCGCCGATTCAACGCCCCCGAGGCGCTCGACACCCGCTTCCACGAGATCCGCACCAAGTCTGCGATCAACCGCGTCCCGTCCGCCTCGCGCGTCCCGTTCGAGTGGACGATCAACCCGTATCGCGGCTGTTCCCATGCCTGCTCCTATTGCGCCTCGGGCGCCACGCCGGTGCTCATGGCGGACGGCCGGACGCGGAGAATCGAGGACCTGAGGGTCGGCGACGAGATCATCGGGACAGTGCGTGACGGCCGGTATCGCCGCTATGTCCGCACCCGGGTGCTCGACCACTGGACGACGATCAAGCCGGTCTGGGCGGTCACCCTGGAGGACGGCACGCGCCTCGTCACCAGCGGCGACCACCGGTTTCTGTCGAACCGCGGCTGGAAGCACGTCGCCGACACGTCGCGCTCAGAGCCCGACCGCCCGCACCTGACGACCAACAACTCGCTGCTCGGCACCGGGCACTTCGCCGATCCGCCGCCCCATTGCGAGGACTACCGGCGCGGGTACCTCTGCGGCCTGATCCGTGGCGATGGCCTTGCGCTGACCGACTTCGAGGCGCTCCGCCGCGCGCAGCTGTTCATCCAGGGCCTCGAGATCAAGACCCACGAGCGGCTGCTCGCCTCCGCCTCGGGCGCCCGCCGAGCGATGCGCCCCGTCGTGTCCGGCACGCGTGTCACCGAACTCATCCGTTGGCCGAACAGCCCGAACAGGGCCTGGCGCAAGGGGTTCCTCGCCGGCATCTTCGACGCCGAGGGCTCGTGTGACGGCGCGAAGGCGTTACGTATCCGCAACAAGGACGGGACGATCATCCACTACACGCAGGAGTCGCTCGACCGCCTCGGCTTCGACACGGTGGTCGAGCCGCCTGCGCCCACCGGCGTCCAGACGGTGCGCATACGAGGCGGGCTCAAGGAGCGCCTGCGATTCCTCCACCTCACCGATCCCGCGATCACGCGTAAGCGCAACCTCGAAGGCGTCGCCTTGAAGTCCGACGCGATGACGCGCGTCACCTCCATCGAGCCGCTCGGCATGGAGCTGCCGCTCTACGACATCACCACCGGCACCGGCGACTTCATCGCCGACGGCGTCGTGAGCCACAACTGCTTCGCCCGCCCGACGCACGAGTATCTGGGCATGAACGCGGGGCGGGACTTCGAGAAGGAGATCATCGTCAAGGTCAACGTCCCCGAGGTGCTGCGGGCCGAGCTGGCGCGGCGGTCGTGGAAGCGCGAGCACATCGCGCTCGGCACGAACACCGACCCGTATCAGTGGGTCGAGGGGCGCTACAAGCTGATGCGCGGGATCTGGGAGGCGATGCGCGACTTCGCGAACCCGTGCTCGATCCTCACGAAGTCGCCGCTCGTGCTGCGCGACGCCGACCTGCTGTGCGAGATCGCCGAGCGGACGCAGGTGAGCGCGTGCCTGTCGGTGCCGACGCTCGACGAGAAGGCGTGGCGCAGCACCGAGCCGCACACGCCGCACCCGCGGGCGCGGCTGGAGGCGGTCGCCGAGCTCAACCGGCTCGGCATCCCGACCGGGATCCTGATCGCGCCGCTGATGCCCGGAATCAACGACTCGCCGGAGGAGGTGGAGCGGATCGTCGCGCTCGCCACCGAGGCCGGCGCGGTGCACGTCGGCGGCGCGACGCTGCACCTGCGCGGATCGGTGAGGGAACTCTTCTTCGCGTGGCTGCGCGAGCACCGCCCGGATCTCCTCGACCGCTACGGCCGGCTGTACGCGCGCGGGGCGTACATACCCGCCGACGAGCGCCGCGCGATCGAGCTCAGGGCCGGCGCCCCGTGGGCGCGGCGCTCGGAACGGGAGCGCTTCCAGCACCGCGGCACCGGCAGGCGCCTCGAGCGCCCGCCGGCCGATCGGAGCCCGCGAAAGGAGGTGCGCCAGGACTCGCTCTTCTGAACGGTGCATTGCGTGACGGGGCGCACAGATGGGAACCGGGGTACGGCTACTTGTGTTGCCTGAAGAGATGCCACGCCTCCGACGACCGCAGCTGCACGCGCCCGCGCGGGCGCGGAGCTTGACCCTGCAGACCGCTCAGCACGCTCGGCGCGCCAAGCGCGAGCTGATCGTGGTGGTGCCGCTGCTGGCGATGACGCTGTACGCGTACCTGCGCCGGGAGGACCTGTTCGGCGTGGACACGCCGGTGCGGGTCGGCGCGGCGATCCTGATGGTGGTGCTGGGCTGGGCGCTGGCGCGCGACCTCGGCCGCTTCACGGCGCCCGCGCTGTTCCGGCGGATGGATCCCGCGACCGCGGGCACGGTCGGGTTCCTGATCCGGCTCGTGTTCCTGGCCGCCACGGCGCTGTTCGCGCTGCGGGCGGCCGGGCTGCAGCCGGAGACGCTGGCCGTCGGCGGCGCGATCACCGCGGTCGTCTTCGGCCTCGCCGCTCAGCAGACGCTCGGCAACTTGATCGCCGGCATGGTCCTGATCTCCGCGCGGCCGTTCAGGGTCGGCGACCGCGTGCGGCTCCAGGCGGGCGGGCTGGCCGGCCAGGTCGAGGGCGTCGTGGCCTCGCTCGGGCTGCTCTACACCACGTTCGCGCAGGGCGAGGACTCGATCATGGTCCCGAACAACGTCGTGCTGACGGCGGCGGTCGTGCCGCTGCGCGAGCCCGCGTCGGTCGACCTGCGCGCGCGGCTGCGGTCGGGCGTCCGCCCGAGCGACCTGCAGGCGCTGCTCGAGGACAACGTTCACACGCCGGTCCGCAACGAGCCGCACATCTCGCTCGAGGAGGTCGATCGCGACGAGGTGATCGTCCGCATCACCGCGACGCCGCTGTCGGACGCCGACGGCCCGCGCCTGGCCGACGAGGTGCTCGCCGCCATCGCCGCGGTCACGCGCGAGGGCGACGAGGTCGAGCTCGACGGCGGCCGCGCCGGCGAGCGCGACGACCGCGCGCACGGCCGGTTTGAGCGCGACGGCGGAACCGACGGCTCGAAGCTCGACGGCGAGCGCGACGGGCGTCGCCGCGACCCGATCACGCAGGAGTACGAGAGCTAACGCTTGTCGCGCTGGGCGTCGGTGACCTTCGTGGCCAGCTCGTTGGCGCCGAGGCGCCGCTGAACGATCGCTACGGTCTCGGGCGCCACGCCGGCGAGCGCCGCGCCGACGCGCATCGGGATCGGCGCGACTACGACCTCCGAGCGATCGTGCTCGATCGCCTTGATCACCGCGCGCGCGACGTCCTCCGGCGTCTTGGTCCCGACGTACACGGGCAGCTTCGCGCCCGAGTCGTGGAACATCCCGGCGCCGCGGATGAAGCCCGGGAACACCGTCGAGACCCCGACCCCGCGGGGGCGCAGATCCTCGCGCAGGCTCTGGGCGAACCCGCGCAGGCCGAACTTCGTCGCCGCGTAGACCGACGAGCGGGCCGTGCCGGCCTTGCCGTTGAGCGACGAGACGAAGACGATCTGCCCGCCGCCGCGCTCGACCATCCCCTCGGCCATCAGCCGGGTGATGATCATCGGGGCGCGCAGGTTGACGTCGAGCGCCCGGTCGATCTGCTCGACGGTGAACGACTCGAGCGGGCCGCTGCCCGGGACGCCGGCGTTGGCCACGAGGACATCGACCGGCCCGGCCTC
>DATDKF010000041.1:0-11633 GCA_036520135.1 Solirubrobacteraceae bacterium | reverse complement strand
GCACCATCGGCACCGGCGACAGCAGCAGCACGAGGAAGCCCGCGCCGGTGGCCAGCGCCGCCGTCCCGATCACCGGCGCCGCGGTCCGTGCCGCCCGCGCGGCGTCGCCGGCCGGGCGGGCCTCTTCTATCCGCGCCTGGTACTGGATCGCGTAGTCGACACCGAGCCCGAGCAGCACCGGCAGCACCGCGATCGAGGCCATGGTCAGCGACGCCCCCAGCAGCGACATCAGCCCGAACGTGATCGCCACCGCCGCCAGCGCGACCGCCAGCGGCACGAGCCGCAGCCGGCTGCGGAACACCAGGCACAGCACCAGCGCCATCACCGCCAGCCCGACGAGCAGCAGCCGCAGCGTCGACCCCGCGAGCGCGTCGGTGAGGTCCTCGGCCACGACCGGCGCCCCGGTCACCGTGTAGCTCGCGTCGCCCTTCATCTTCCACTGCGGCATCCGCACCGCCGCCCGCACGAGCGAGACGGCCTGCGCCCGCTGCTCGTCGGTCAGCGTCGGCTTGAGCCGCACCTGGATCAGCGCCGACTTCGACGACGGCACGAGATAGGCGAAGCGCGCCTTCGGGGTCGTGGCGCCGCGGGCCGGGTCGAAGAACAGCGCGGAGACGAAGTTCGGGTCGTCCACGCTCGGCAGCCCGGTCAGGCCGAGCCCGTACTTGAGATTGATCTGCAGCAGGTCGCGCACCAGCTCGGCGTAGACGAGCTGGCGCGCCGACTCGCCGAGCTTGTCCTGCTGGGCGCGCGTCTTGCCCTGCGCCCTCGCCACCCGCCGCGCCGCGTTGCCGGCGCGATCGGCCTCGGCCGCCTTGGCCTGCATCCGCGCCTGCAGCTGGTCGTTGATCTCGCCCGCCGACGCGTTCGCGAACGTGCCGGGCCCGTAGACGACCTTGACCGGCCTGAGCGCCGCCAGCCGCCCGCACGGCCCGGTCGGGCCGCCCGGCGCCTCCTGCTTCGCGGGCTTGTTGCCGGACAGGCAGCCCTCGAGCCCGATCAGCCGCCCGAGGTTCGAGGTCAGCAGCACGTTCGACAGCTCGCCGCGCACGAGCACGATCACCGAGTGGTCGCCGAACTTCTCGCGGTAGCGCTCGGTGGCCTGGAACGTGTCGGCGGAGCGGCCGACCAGTGTGTCGGTGGCGGCACTGGGCTCGAGCCGCAGGGCGAGCGCGCAGCCCACAGCCGCGAGCACCGCCACGATGGCCAGCACGCGGCCGGGCCGGCGGGCCGACGCGCGCGCGATCCGCTCGAAGCGAGTCATCGTTCGTTGACGTGCGGGTACTGCGTCACTTCGCCACCGAAGTCGTAGCGGCCCTGCAGGCGGCACGGGACCGCGGGCCCGCCACCGTTCTGGCCGGCGAACGCGAACTGGATGATGTTCTGCAGCAGCGCGGCGGGGACGAGGTCGCCGACGGCAGGCGGCAGCGGCGGCAGCGGGACGTTGGTCACGGACGGCACGCCGGCGCCGCAGTGCCGGTTGTCGAACACCGGCAGGCCCCGACTGAGCTGCGTGAAGTTGCCCGGCTTGGTGTAGGCGTTCGGCCGGTTGGTGCCGATCCGGCGCGGATACACCGCGAGGTTCTCGGGGTTCAGCGGGTTGGTCGTGCGCAAGTAGTGGACGCCGCGCGAGTCCTTCGCCTGCGTGCCCGCGACCGTGTTGGCGAAGAACGCCGTGAGCTCGCGCTTGTAGAGCCCGAGGAACTGCAGGATCGGCGTGAGCTGGCGCATCTCGGGATCGAGCTGGGCGATCAGCGGCCGGGCGTCGTCGAGGATCCGCTCGGCGGCCGGGAAGCCGGTCCGCGACGCGTCGATCAGCGGCCCGAGCGCGCGGAACAGCTGCTCGAGGTCGGGCGAAAGCTCCCCGAGGTCGCGCAGCGTCGGGCTCAGCTCGCGCGCCGCCGGGCGCAGCTGGGTGACCAGCGGGTTGGTGGTCTGGGAGAACTCGGCGAGCCGGTCGAGCGTCTCCTGCGACTCGCGCTCGAATGTCGGAAGCGCCATGAACGCCTCCTTGAGCTGCTGGTCGCGCGCCGCAGTTGCCTCGAACACGCGGTTGGAGTTCTCGATCAGCGAGCGCAGCTGGCCGTCACGCGAGCTCAGCGCCTCGAACACGACGCCGGTGTTCGACACCAGGCTGCGGACCGCGCCCTGCTGGCGGTTGAGGATGTCGACGATCTCCGCGGTGTCCTCGGCGAACGGGGCGAGGTTGCCGAGCGCGTCGTTGATGTCGCGCCCGTAGCCGCCGATCCCCTTCGCCTGCTCCTGCATCCAGGTCATGAACGCCTCGCGCGTCGGCTCGTCGAACGTGCGGAAGATCTCGTCGAGCTGCACGGTGTCCGAGACCTGGGACTCCTGCAGCGCTCCGCCCTCGCGCACCTTCGGAGCGCCGGCCGTGCCCGGCGTGAGCTCCACGTAGGTCTCCCCGAGCAGCGTCTTCTGGCGCAGGATCGCCCGCGCGTCCGACGGGATCGGCGCGTACCGGGGCTCGAGCTCGATCACGACGATCGAGCGCCCGGTCTTCTTGTCGGGCTCGATCGACTTGACCTTGCCGACGGGGACGCCGGAGATCCGCACGTCGGCCTCGCCGGCCAGCTGCGTCGCCTCGGCGAACGAGGCGGTGAAGCGGTAGCCCTTCGGCTTGAGCGGCACCGGGCCGCCGAAGGCGAGCCACAGGAACAGCAGCAGCCCGAAGCACGACAGCGCGAAGACCACCATCGCGGCGATGCGGCCGAAGGACGATCCGGACGTGTTCATCCGGCCCCCTGGGACGACGTCGGGCAGATCTGGGAGGACGGCGGGCTGTTGAGCAGCGCGACGAGCGTCCCCAGGTTCGGGCTGCTCCCCGCCACCGACTCGAGCAGCTGCGCCGTGCTGCAGGACAGGATCACCAGGCCGTGGCGGATCGGGCCGTGCGCGTCCTGGTTGGAGAACACGGTCTGGCCCGTGTGGTTGGCCCACGAGAGCCAGAACAGGTAGCCCTCCTCGGTGTCCCCGGGCGGGTTGTAGGCGAGCGTGTTGAGCAGCTCGTTGATCACCTTGAACGAGCTTGTGAGGTCCGGCGTCGCCGCCGCCAGGTCGCGCATCGCCGGGCGCAGCTCCTTGACGGTGGGCAGCGCCGCGCGGGCGAACGGCCGGATCTGGTCGCGCAGGATCGGCGTGGTCTGCGTCAGGAACGGGCGCGTCTCGCGCAGCGAAGGTCCGAGCGCGCGCGCTCCCGGCCGCAGGTCCTGGAGCGTCGGCCCCAGCACCTTGGCGAGGCGGTCGACCTTGGCCAGCGTCGTCTGCGTCTCGTCAAGCGCCCCCGGGAGCTGGCGCAGCGTGTCGCGCAGGTTCGCGTCCTGGCCCGCGAGGATCGAGAACACCGCGTTCGAGCTCTGCACGAAGTCCGCGACCTGGCGGTCCTTCGTCCCGAGCTCCTCCATCAGCAGCGAGAAGTTGTGGACGACGCGCCGGATGTTGTTGCGCCGCACGGCGAGCTGCTCGTTGATCTCGCGCGCGTATCTGGCGGTCGGCTCGATCCGGCGGATCGTCTGCGCGAGCTCGCGCCCGTTGTCCTTGAGGCCGAGCGAGGCGTCGCCGAGCAGGATCCGCAGGTAGTCGCGCGTGTCGGTGTCGAGCGACGCGAGGACCTCGTCGAGGTTCACGTCCGGCAGCGTCTGCGAGATCGGGATCCGCTCGCCCTCCTGCAGCCGCCCGGCCTCCTCGGTGCCCGGGTTGAGCTCGGCGACCATGTCCTTGAGGCCGGTCTTGGGCCGCAGCAGGATCGTCGCGTTGCGGTAGATGCGGTCGTACTTGCGCTCGATCTTGAGCCCGATGACCGCCCGGCCGTTCTCGAGCTTGACGCTGGAGATCTGGCCGACCTCGACGCCGGCGATGTTGACGGTCTGGCCCTGGCCGGGCGTGACCGCCTGGGCGGTCGACAGCTCGGCCTCGACCTCGACGAAGTCCTTGCCGAGCAGCGGCACGCCGGGCGGCAGCGCGACCCGCTGGTGGGAGAGGATCACGACTGCGACGACCAGCGCGACGACGAGCAGGAAGATGATCGCCAGGAAGTCGGGCAGGTGCTTGCGGATCGCGGTCACTTGCGCGCCCCGTCCTTCTTGGAGCCGAACGGGCGCAGCTCCTTGCGCAGCAGCGGCAGCGCGTTGCGCGCGGCGAGTGCCGCGGCGGCGGTGCCGGTGGGCGGCGACTTGGCGGCGGCCGGGCCGTTGAGGTTCGGCCGCTTCTGCTTGTAGCACGTGGCCTTCGGCTTGTACGGCGAGCGATGGCCGGGGTAGAACGGCCGGTTGCCGAGCGGCACGCCGACGTTGTTGCCGAACAGCTGGCGGGTGCTCGAGCCCGCCGAGCCGAGCGACACCGTGTGCGGGCCGCCGCCCGTCTGGAAGCGCACGTACATGCCGTTGCCGTCGAAGTTCTGGCCCTCGCCGGACAGGCCGACCAGCGTGTAGAAGAACTCCTTGTAGTTCTCCACGCCGGTCGTGAACTCGTCCTGCAGCACGACGTCGCCGGTCGGCAGGATCACGTCGGTCGCGCAGCGCGAGGCGAGGTTGGTCTGCGGCAGCAGGTCGATCGCCTCGTCGGTGAGCTGGGCGAAGTCGCGCGTCGCCGGCGCCAGCTCCTGCGCCACGCCGCCGAGCTCCTTCGGGCCCATCAGCGGCCGCGCCTGTTCGATCCACGGGAACGCCGCCTTGATCGTCGCCGGCGTCTCGCGGACGCCCGGGAGGATCTCGCGCGCGAACGCGCGCGTGGGCGGGAACGCCGCGTTGAGCGACGTGAACGCGCGGTTGGCGCTGATCAGCGTCCCCGGCAGCTCGCGGACCGAGAGGCGCAGGTTGCGCGACTCGGAGGCGAACGCCGCCATCGTTGCGTTGAAGTTCGTGATCAGGCCGCGCAGCGCGTTCTCGTTCTGGATCAGCGCGCCGGTCGTGCGTGCGGTGCCGTCGAGCAGCCGCGAGAGATCGCGCGCCGGTTCGATGCCGAGGAGCGCCTCGAACACCTGCGAGGTCGATCGCTCGGCGTCCGGGATGTCGTCGTAGGCGTCGTTGAACGACTGGGCGGCCGTCTCGCCGCGCGCCAGCGGGTGGGTGCTGCGGTTCTCGGCCGCGGTCGGCTTGGAGTTCAGCGCCACCGCGAGCTGGTCGAGCAGGTCCTTGAGGTCCTGCCGCGAGTCCTTCTGCAGCGAGGTCAGCACCTCGTCGAGCTGGACGGGCGTGGCGGTCTGCGTGACCTTCAGCGTGTCGCCGTCGTCGAGCTCGGGCGCCGCCGGCGAGCCGGACGTCAGGTCGACGAAGAAGTTGCCCTCGAGGAAGATCCGCGGCCGGATCTTGGCCGTGGCGTCGGCGTGCAGCGGCAGCCCGTCGTCGTCGATCTGCAGCACGACGACCGCAGCGTCCGTGCCCTCCTGCGGCTTGACCTCCTTGACCTTGCCGACCTCGACGCCGGCGATCCGCACCGGCGAGCCGGGCCGGATCGAGTTGGCCGACTGGAAGACGGCGTTGACCTCGAACGACCGGGTGAACGGGATGTCCTTCGTGAAGCCCAGGTACACCAGGACGACGACCACGGCCGTGGCGATGAGGCCGATCGTGACGGGGCTGCGCTGCTTGGGACGACTCATCGCTTCGTCGTCTCCGTCTTGCCCGACTGCGTTCCCGGCGGGTTGCTGAGCACGGTGCGCCCGCGCTGGAACGGCTCGTTGCCGGCCTCGCACTCCTTCGGCTGGCCCGGCGCCGCGGTGTTGGGGTACGGGTTGGTGTGGAGGTGGTTGGCCTCGTCCGGGCCGTTCGCCGGCGCCGACGACGGGCCGCCCTCGTTGTTCGGCCCCTGCGGCGTCGGGATGATGATGAAGCGCTGCCAGGTGCCGTTGCGGTCACCCTCGCTGAGCAGCGAGGAGATGTTCCGGAACCACAGCGTCACGTAGTTGCACTTCGTCTGGGCCGGCGTCAGGAAGGCCAGCGTCGGGTTGAGCTCCTGCAGCGCGGTGGTGGTCGCGCGCAGGCCGCGCGGCACCATCGGGTCCTCGGCGAAGTCCTGCAGCGTCTCGAGCAGCGACGCGAGCCGGCGGTTGAACGGCGGGGTGCGCGGGAGCACGCGCGTGCCCTCCTCGAGCGCGTCGGCGATCGTCGGGGCGAACGTGCGCAGCGCGGCGGCGCCCGGGCGCAGCTCGTGGAACAGCCCCTGGGTGTTGGCGAGGAACGGGCGCTGGATCGGGAAGCTGCGGATCGCCGCGTCGAGCGCCGGCACCCCGCCGGTGATCGAGTCCTGGATGAACGGGCGCGCGACCTCGCGCAGTGCGCGGAACGTGATGTCGAGGTTCACGAACAGCTCGGCCTGGGCCTCGGCGGCCGGCGCGACGATCGCCGCGGTGTCGCCGAGCGAGCGGACGAAACGGCGCAGGTTGGTCTGCGGCGACGCGAGGTTGCGCGCGACCGGCACGACGTCGCGCAGCAGCGGCCGGAATGCGCCGATCGCGGTGTTGATCGACTCGCCGCGGCCCGCGAACGCGTCGCCGAAACCGGTCGTATTGACGGCGACGGCCGCGCGCGTCTTGTCGTCGAACATGCTCAGGACCTCGTCGAACTCGACGGGCGTCGGCGTGGCGGCGCTGATCGGCATCGTCGCCCCGTCCGCGTAGCCGCGCGCGTCGGTCCCGCGCGTGACCTCGACGTACTTGAGGCCGAGCGCCGATTTCGGCCGGATGATCAGCGTCGAGTCGCGCGGCAGCGGCGCGACGCTGCGCTCGAGCGTGAGCGTCAGCACGGCGATCGTCGTCCCATCGTCGCGGCGCTTGGCCGCGATGTCGCCGACGAAGCCGACGCGCGAGCCGCCGATCCGGACGTCGTTGCCGACGACGAGGTTGGCGGCGCTCGGCACCTCGGCCTTGAGCTCGTAGGTCGGCACGAACGGCAGGCCGCGGTTCGCGTTGTAGGCGAGGAAGACCGCGACGAGCACGACGAGCGTCGTCGCGGCGCCGATCAGGACCGGGTTGCCGGCGATCCCGGCTCCGCGCCTCATTCGTCGCCCCCGAACAGGTAGTCGAGCAGCGTGTCGGTCGTCGACTGCTGGGGCGTGGCGGCCGGCGCCGGCGTCGCGGTGGCCTGCGGCGTCAGCGTCGCGTTCGGCTGCACCGCGGCGGTCCGCGCGTCCTTGCGGGCGCGGCGATGGCGGCTCGCCCGCTGCATCTTCTCGTGCGGCTTCGTCGCGGTGACCGGCGTGCCCGACAGCGCGAGCGCCGTGCGCTCGAGCGTCGGGTCGCCCGACGCGCGCGCGGCGGCGACGGCGGAGGTCGCCGACGCCTGCGAGAAGTTCGCCGAGCAGCCGAACACGGCCTGGATCGCGTAGTTCGAGCACTGATTGACGATCAGGCCGGCCCGCAGGTAGTGACCGAACGAGTCGAACCCGTTGATGGCGGCCACCTGGTAGAAGACGTAGTCCATCACGCGCTCGATGCCGCCGGTCTTCTGGAACGACTCGAGCAGCTTCCGCAGGTTCGCGCCGACCGGCTTCGCCACCGCGGCGAGGTTGCGCAGGTCCTTGGTGACCGGAAGGGCCGCGCGCACCGCCGGCGTCCCGCGGTCGGCCGCCTCGCCAAGCGACGTCAGGGCCGGGATCCCCGCCTCTGCGAACGGCCCGAGCTCGATGATCATCCGGTTGATGTCCGGCGCCACGGCGCCGAGGTCGCTGAGCACCGGCGTCATCTCGTCGCTCAGCGCGCCGAGCCGCACCATCGTCGGCGTGAGCTGGCGCAGGAACTCCGGCAGGCGCTCGATGTCGGCCCGCAGGGCCTCGCCCTTCTCGGCGGTGGCGCGCGCGACAGCGCCCGCGTTGTCGATCGCGCCGCTGACGTGCCTGCGCTCGCGCGCCAGCGGGCCGAGGATCCTGTCCGAGTCGACCGCGAGGCGCACGAGCGCGTCGTTCTGATCGGCGAGGATCTTGAGGACCTTGTCGGTCTCCTTGAGCGCCGGGTCGGCGCGGCGGATGACCTCGTTGAGGTCCTTGCCACGGCCGGCGACGCCGATGCCGAGGTCGCCGAGGATGATCGACAGCCGCTCGCGGACCGGACGGCGCATGATGTTGTTGATCAGGTCGAGGTCGACGGACTTGCTCGTGCGGTCGACCGGCAGCAGGTACTGGCCCTTGCCCGGCCCGTCGTCGATCTTCGCGAGCTTGGGCGGCGGCTCGGTGCCGACGGGGCGCGCCTGCGTGAGCTCGCACTCGACGAAGCGCTCGCCGATCAGCGACTGCGGGCGCACGATGCACTCGGCGTCGTCGCGGAAGTCCTGGTAGCCCTCGTCGGTGATGTCGAGCACGACCGCGGCCTTGAAGTCGTCGGTGAGCTCGACCGCGTCGATCTTGCCGACCTTGACGCCGGCGACCTTGACGTCCTCGCCCGGGATCACGAAACCGGCGTTGTCGAATATCGCGCGGACCTTGTAGGAGCCGCCCTCCTCGCTGGTGCCGAGCGCGATGACGACGACCGCGGTCGCGGCGACGATCAGGACGAGGACGGCGGCGACGCGTCTCATGGCCCGGGCAGCCTCAGCGAGGGATCGCAGTCGAGCGAGCCGCCGTCGGTGAACGGCGCCGAGCCGTCGGCGGGGGCTTGCGTCGCGGCGCCCGGGCAGCGCTTGATCTGGCCGGTCTCGAAACCGTCGAAGCGGTCGGCCGGCGGGATCGGCGTCAGCACGCCGCCGGCCGGGTTGTCGGTGAACTGGAACGCGTTGAAGATCGGCTGGATGCGCGCGAAGTGGCCGTTGGCGTCGTAGTTGGAGGAGCCCTGGCCGAAGTCGCGCAGCCAGCCGACGAGGTCCGGCGTGTAGGGCCGCGCGAACCTCAGGACCGGGTCGGCCTTCTTCAGCGCCTGCGTCCCGTTGCGGAACGCCGGCGAGGCGACCCGCTGCAGCTGCGGCAATTTGCGCGTGGCGTCGACGAGGTCGTTGTTGGGCCCGCTCAGCGAGACGACCATGCGCAGGTCGTGGATCGTCGGCCGCGCCGCGGCGATCAGCGGCCGCAGCTCGCGCAGGAACGGCGCGAGGTCCTTGGTCGCGGGCTTGGACTCGGCGACCAGCACGTCGAGGTCGTCGAGCGTCGCGCGCAGGTTCACGAACGTCGTGTTGGCCCGCCGCAGCGTGGTCGGCAGCAGCCCGAGCGCGCGCGCCAGCGCGACGTTCTCCTGCCCGATCGCCGACGCGGTCGCGTTGGTGTTGGAGACGAGGTCGGCGAGGTCGTCGCGGCGCTCGGCGATCGTCTCGACGGCCCGCGAGGAGTTCACGAGGAAGCGCGTCAGGGCGCCCTCGTCCTCGGTCACCTGCTGGACGAGCCCGCGCGAGGTCGACAGCAGCGGGTTGAAGTACTTCGCCGACAGGCCGACCTGCTCGCCCTTGCCCCGGTACTGGGTGGCGAAGCCCTTGATGACGTCCGCCAGATCGCCCGACGTCTTCTCGTCGAGCGTGTTGAAGATCTGGTCGAGGTCGACGACGTCGGTCGTCGAGTCGGTGGACAGCCGCGCGCCCTCGGGCAGCTCCTTGGCGTCGGGCGGCCCCGGCGTGAGCGCGATGTAGCGGTTCGCGACGCCGGACAGCGACGTGAGGCGGATGACCGCCTGGGTGCCCTCGCGCAGCGGCGCGTACGGCTCCTGCACCGTGACGTGGACGGCCGCCTGGTTGTCGGAGGTCAGCTCGATGTCGCGCACCGAGCCGATGCGGCGGCCGCCGACCTGCACGTCGTCGTCCTTGACGAGCTGCCCGGCGTTCTGGAAGACCAGCGTGTACTCGGTCCCGCCGTCGCCCTTGAAGAGCAGTAGCCAGACCGCGAGCGCCACGGCCAGGGCGAGCGCGCCGGCCGTGGCAGCCCTGGCCACCGTCACAGACGACGCTCCCTCACGCGATGATTCGTCGGGCTCGGCACTCCCTCTCCGCTACATCCCCCAGAAAATCCGAAGGGGGAACCCTATCGTCCCTCCCGGGACGGCGACGCCGCTTATTCCATGCCCAGCGGGCCCTGTGAAGCACCGCTGAGGAACTGGCGCACGAACTGGTTGTCGGAGCTGAAGAGGTCCTCGGCGGGGCCCGATTCGACGATCCGCCCGCGCCACAGCACGGCGATGTACTCGGCCACGCGCTTGGCCGACATGATGTCGTGTGTGATCACCACGTAGGCGCCGCCGTTCTCCTCGTGGACCTCCTTGATCAGCTCGCACAGAAGCGCGGTGCGGACGGGGTCCAGGCCGGAGTCGGGCTCGTCGAAGAGCACGATGTCGGGGTCGAGCACGAGCGCGCGGGCGAAGCCGGCGCGCTTGCGCATGCCGCCGGAGAGCTCGTTCGGCATCTTGTCGGTCGAGCCCTCGAGGCCCACCTCCCGCAGGCGCCGCATGACGATGTCCTCGATCTCGTCCTCGCCCTTGTCGGTGTGCTGACGGAGCGGGAACGCGACGTTGTCGTAGAGGTTCATCGAGCCGAACAGCGCGCCGTCCTGGAACAGCACGCCGAACTTCTTGCGCATGTCGAACAGGTCGTCGTCGGCCATGCCGGGGACCGACTCGCCGTGCACCAGGACGTCGCCCTCGTCGGGGTACAGCAGGCCGACCATGTGCTTGATGCAGACCGACTTCCCGGTGCCGGACGGGCCGAGGATCATCGAGATCTTGCCCTCGGGGATGGCCATGTTCAGCCCGCGCAGGATGCGGTTGCGGCCGAACGACTTGTGGACGTCCACGAACTCGACGGCATCGCCCACGCCGGTCGGGCGCTGCGTGCCGGTGTGCCACTTGAACTCGTCGTCGCGTTCGGCCACGTTCTTCATCCTCCGATTGGCGCCCGCGGGTTGGCGCCCCAGAAAAGCTGCGTGCCCAGCATCCCGATGAGATGCACGAGCACGATGTTGAGCACCATCGATTTCGCCGTCGCGGTGCCGACGCCGACGGGCCCGCCGCTCGCCGTGTATCCGTAATAGCAGCCGACGACCACGATCACCGTGGCCATCGCCATGCCCTTGATCACGCTGTACAGCAGGTCGGGTGGGTTCTGGAACATCCAGAAGACCAGCGAGTAGCCGCCGCTGGACACCTCGCCGATCTGCTGCACCACCGCCAGGTAAGACGCGAAGAAGCCGGCGCCGATCCCGGCCAGGTACATGAACGGGAGCACCATCCAGGCGGCCAGCAGGCGCGTCGCGCACAGGAACGTCATCGAGGAGATGCCCATGACCTCGAGCGCGTCGATCTCGTCGGAGATCCGCATCGAGCCGAGCTCGGCGACGATGCCGGTGCCGACCTTCGCGGCCATCATGTAGCCGAACGCGTACGGCACCAGCTCGCGCAGGTCGCACCAGGCGGCGAAGACGCCGGCGTAGGCGGGCGCGCCGACGGAGCGGTTGAAGTACGCGCCCTCGATGCCGCACTGCAGGCCGATGATGAAGATCAGGCCCCAGATCACGAGCGTCGAGGACAGGATCAGCAGCCCGGCCTGGCGCAGCGCCTCGCCGAAGAAGCGGAACACGCGCAGCCCGAAGACCTCGCCGAACACGCGCGCGCCGAACTTGACGACGTCGCCCATCGCGGCGAGCCAGTTCTTGGGCGTTACTACGAGGTTGCCCATTACTTGATGACCGAGATCTCTGGGTGGGTCGCGAGCAGC
>DATDKF010000040.1:0-10226 GCA_036520135.1 Solirubrobacteraceae bacterium | reverse complement strand
CGCCGAGAGACCCGCCGAAGACGAGCAGGACGCGTTCGTCCGGGCCGATCCCGAAGCGGCGGCGCGCTTCGTCGCGGTCGGCGTCGGCCGTCCCCGGCGGCACCGGCCGCCCGGTGACCTCGTAGCGAGCGTCGTCGCGGCCGTCGATCGGAAACGCCAGGAAGACCTTCTTCGCGAAGCGGGCCAGCAGCCGGTTGGCGATGCCCAGGTGGCTGTCGGCCTCGGTCAGCGCGAGCGGGACGCGCTTGGTGGCCGCGGCCAGCCCGACCGGGCCCGCGACGTAGCCGCCGCCGCCCAGCACCACGTCGAACCCGGTCACCAGCTTGCGCGCCTGCGCGGTGGCGCGCGCGGCCAGCGCGGCGGCTCGGGCCGCCTTCAGCGGGTTCTTGCGATCGAGCCCCGCGACGGCGAGCGGGTGGAACGGGTAGCCCGCGGCCGGGACCAGCTCGGCCTCGGCGCGCTCGCCGCCTGCGAAGCGGACGTCGGCGCCCTCAGCCCGCAGCGCGTCGGCGACGGCGATCGCCGGAACGACGTGGCCGGCCGTTCCGCCCGCCGCGATCACGATCCTTGGCGCGCTCATGGCCGCCGTCCATCGCGCGCAGGTGCGCCGAGCCGCCGCCGGCGATGTTCAGCAATAGCCCCATCGAGCACAGCAGCACGATCAGCGACGTCGAGCCGGACGAGATGAACGGCAGCGGCACGCCGGTGAGCGGCGCGAGTCCGAGGACGGCGTAGACGTTGAGCAGCGCTTGGCACAGGATCAGGCTGGTGAGGCCGCCGGCGAGCAGCTTCGCGTAGGCGCCCTTCGCGTTGCGGGCGGTCCGCAGCCCCGCGTACCCGATCATGCCGTACAGGCACAGGAGCGCGCCGACTCCCGCGAAGCCCAGCTCCTCGCCGATGACCGCGAGGATGAAGTCCGTATGGGCCTCCGGCAGGTAGAAGATCTTCTGCACGGACTGGCCGGGGCCGACGCCGAAGAAGCCGCCGGAGCCGATCGCGATCTGGCCCTGAACGGCCTGGAACCCCGCGCCGGACGCGTCGGCCCAGGGGTTCATGAACGTCGTCAGGCGCTCGGTGCGCTCGGGGCTGATGAGCGCGAAGACGAGCACGAGGAACGCGCCGACGCCCGCGACGAGGCCGAGTTGGCGCAGGGGCAGACCGGCGGTCACGAGCATCGCGGCGAGCGTGAAGCAGATGACCAGGGCCGTACCGAGGTCGGGCTGGGCCATGATCAGCAGCACGGCCGCACCGCCGACCGCGAGCACCGGCCCCGACACGGCGCGCAGGCTGCGCGCCAGCCGCGGCCGGACGCTCAGCACGGCGGCGGTGTGCAGGACGAGCGCGAGCTTCATCACTTCCGACGGCTGGAACGTCAGCGCGCCGGCGCCGAGCCAGCGGCGCGCGCCGTTGATCTTCAGGCCGATGCCGGGGATCAGCACGGCGACGAGCAGCCCGAACGCCGCGAGCAGGATCAACGGCGAGTAGCGGCAGACCGCGGCCAGCCCGTGCTTGGAGAGCACGTGCATGGCGATCAGGCCGATCGCCCCGTAGGCGACGTACTTGACGAGGTACGCGGTGCCGTCGCCCTGGCCCTCGAGCAGCGTGCGCGCCGACGAGGCCGAATACACCATCACCGCCCCGCCCGCGAGCAGGCAGAAGGTCGCCGTCAGCAGGAGCCTGTGCTCGAGTGGCTGCGGCTTCTTCGCCCGCGCGGACCTGGCCATCAGGCGTGGCTTCGACGCCGGGCGCTATCCCCCTTCGACATCGGCCGGTCCGACCAGCTCACGGAAGTGGTCGCCGCGCTCTTCGAACGAGCGGTATTGGTCGTACGACGCGCAGGCAGGTGAGAGCAGCACAACGTCTCCCGGCCGCGCCGCGGCGCGCGCCGCCGCGACAGCGTGTTCGAGGTCCCCGGAGCGGTGGAGCGGGATGCCGGCGGCAGCGAGGGCGGGTTCGAGCTCGGCGGCGGCCTCGCCGATCAGGTACGCAGCTCGGCCGTGCTCGGCCAGCGCCCGTGCGAGCGGCTCGTAGTCGCTGCCCTTGCCGCGGCCGCCGAGGATGGCGTGCACGGTCCCCGTGGGAAACGATGCGACCGCAACCACCGCGGACGCGACGTTGGTCGCCTTCGAGTCATTGACGTAGAGCACGCCGCCGCGCCGGCCGAGGTCCTCCATCCGGTGCGGCACGCCGGCGAAGCTCGTGAGCGCGGCGCGCACGGCGTCCTGTGGCAGCCCGCGCGCGAGGCACACGGCGGCCGCGGCCATCGCGTTCTCGCGGTTGTGCGCGCCGCGCAGCCCGATGGCGTCGGCGTCGATCAGCGCCTCCCCGCGCCACCACAGGCGGTTCTCGCGGTGCTCGACGTCGCCGCGTGCGCCGAACGTGACCCGCTCGGCCTGGCCCGGCAGGTCTCGCGCGAGATCGGTGGGCGCGACGGCGACAGCGCCGGGCGGCTGGCGCGCGAACGCCTCGAGCTTCGCGGCCCGGTAGGCGTCGAACGACCCGTGCCGGTCCAGGTGGTCCTCGGCCAGGTTCAGCAGCACGGCGGCCTCGGGCGCGAACGCCTCGGTGTCCTCGAGCTGGAACGACGACGCCTCGCACACGACGACCGCGCCCTCCTCGAGCGTGTGCGGGAGGCTCGTCAGCGCCGTCCCGACGTTGCCCGCGACCACCACCGGCCGCCCCGCCTCGCGATACACGTGGCCGATCAGCTCGGCGGTCGTCGTCTTGCCGTTCGAGCCGGTGACCGCCACGAACTCGTTCGGCAGCAGGCGCCAGCCGATCTCGAGCTCGCCGACCACGCGCAGGCCGTGCCGCAGCGCCGCGGCGACGACGGGTGCCTGCTGGGGCACGCCCGGGCTCTTGACGACCGTCGACGCCGCCGCCAGCAGCTCGAGGCCCTCGGCCGGCGCGTGCACGCGGATCCCGGCCGCCTCCAGCTCGGCGCGCACTTCGTCGGACACCGGGCCGGCGTCACAGCCCACCACCTCTCCGCCGCGCGCCCGGAGCGCGAGCGCGGCAGCGATGCCCGAGCGGGCGAGCCCGACGACCAGGAACGGCCCCGGCGGCAGCGGCGGACGGTCGATCACGCCCGAGCATTCAAGCGCCCCGCACCGATTCCTCCGGGGACCGCGCGCCGCCGCCCGGCCGCTCAGGCCGCCGCGGCGAGGTCCGGCCGGACGACGTCCTGCCGCCCCCGGGGTGCTCAGGCCGCCTCGGCGAGGTCCGGCGGGACCGCCTGCGGCCGCCCGCGGCGCTCAGGCCGCCTCGGCGAGCTCCGGCGGGACCGCCTCCGGCCGCCCGGGGCGCTCAGGCCGCCTCGGCGAGCTCCGGTGGGCGGACGCGGGCGTCGGCACTCGCGCGGCCACCGTCGAACTCGAGCCCCTCCGACTCCAGGCGGCGGCGCACCGCCGCCGGGTCGCCGAGCGCGGTGCCGCCGACCGTGCCGTCGGACTTCAGGACCCGATGGGAGCCGGGCGTCTGCTCGCGGATGAACCGCTGGTTGAGCGCGCGGGCGTGCTTGTCGGTGCCGCCGGCGGCGCGCGCGACGTCGCCGTAGCTCATCCAGCCGCCCTCGGGGATCGCCGCGACGATCGCGCGCAGCCGGTCGAGATCCATGGGGTCCTCCTCTCGTGTGCATGTCGGCGGCCGACGCTACGGCCTCGCGGGCGAGTTTCGGCGGAAAGGGGCGGATTGGCACGGAATTGGCACGGAGAGGGAGCAGAGTCGTTGCAGAGCGCCGGAGCGCCGACGCACTACGCAACCCAGGTTGACGGCTGGCCGCGTGTCAACTATGGTTGCTCAAGCATGCCGGTCATCGACCACGACCTGCCCCGGGATCCCGCCGACGGCCTCGCCGCCGTCGTCGAGCTGCGGCGCCTCGCCGACCGGCTCGAGGACGCCGAGGTGGCCCGCGCGCTGCAGGACGGGTGGACGTGGTCGCTCGTCGCCGAGGCGCTCGGCGTCACCCGGCAGGCGGTGCACAAGAAGCACGCCAAGCGCGTGAAGGCCCTCGGGATCGAGCCGCGGAGGGGCTGATGTTCGAGCGGTTCACACGCGAGGCCCGCCTCGTCGTCAAGTCGGCCGAGACGCACTCGCGCGGGCTCGGCAGCCCGACGATCGAGGCCGAGCACCTGCTGCTCGCGCTCGCCTCCCACGAGCCGTCGCTGCCGTCGCTCGCCGAGGTCGGCCTCAACCACGACGCCGTGCTCGAGGCGCTCGACGCCGCCCGCGAGCGCAGCCTGATGGCGGTCGGGATCGCGATCGGCGACTTCGACGTGCCGCCCGCCCCGGTCGCCCGGCGCCCGCGGATGGCCGCCCCGGCGAAGCGTGCGCTGGAGCTTTCGCTGCGCGAGGCGCTCGCCCTCGGCCACCGCCGGATCGACACCTCGCACGTCCTGCTCGCCCTACTGCGGGCGCAGGCCGGCACGGTGCCGCGCGCCCTGGCAGAGGCGGGCGTCGACCGCGACGACCTACGAGCACGCACGCTCGCCGTGATCGACCGCTGACCGGGGCGAGGCGAGCCGCCTCAGCTCACGGACTGCTGGTACAGCGTGAAGCCGATCGCCGCGCAGACCGAGGCGACGATCCAGAAGCGCAGGATGATCTTGGTCTCCGACCAGGCCTGCAGCTCGAAGTGATGGTGGATCGGGGCCATCAGGAAGACGCGCTTGCGGAACGTCTGGAATGAGAACACCTGGATCAACACCGACAGCGCCTCGATCACGAAGATCCCGCCGAGGATGATCAGCAGCACCTCGGTCTTGGTCATCACCGCCATCGCAGCGATCGCCCCGCCCAGGCCGAGCGACCCCGTGTCGCCCATGAAGATCGAGGCCGGGAACGAGTTGAACCACAGGAACCCGACGCACGCGCCGACCAGGCAGCCGGCCACCAGCGCGAGGTCCTTCTGGCCGGTCGTAAACGTGATCGCGATGTAGGCGAGGAGCACGATCGCGGCGCAGCCCGCGGCGAGCCCGTCGAGCCCGTCCGTGAGGTTCACGGCCGACGTCGTGCCCGCCACCACCAGGTAGATCAGCAGCGGATAGAGGTAGCCGAGGTCGATCTGGGCATCGACGACCCGCAGGTTCAGCGTGTCGCCGAGGTCGGCGCCCTCCGACGCGGCGATCCAGAGCCCGATCGAGATCAGCATCGTCACGACGAGCTTCGTCCGCCCGCGTAGCCCCAGCGAGCGCCGCTTGACGAGCTTCGTGTAGTCGTCGGCGAAGCCGAGCAGCGCGCACGCGACGGCCACGCCGAACACGGCCAGCGAGCGCGCGTCGCGGTCGGTCAGCAGCAGGAACGGCACCGCGATCGCGGTGAAGATGATGATCCCGCCCATCGTCGGAGTGCCCGCCTTGGCGTGGTGCTCCTGCGGCCCCTCCTCGCGGATCTGCTGGCCGAACTCGCGCTCGTGCAGGAACTCGATGAACTTGGGCGAGAGAAAGACGCAGATCAGCAGCGACGCCGTCCCGGCGATCAAGACCTCACCCATGCGGCACCGCCCGCAGCGCCTCAGCGACGACCTCGAGGCCGACGCCGCGCGAGCCCTTCACCAGCATGACGTCGCCGTCCGCGACGATCTCGCCGGCCAGCGCGGCGGCCTCCTCGGCGTCGGCGACTGCGTAGGACTCGCCGTCGAACGTGTCGAGCATCGCGGCCGCGCGCGGGCCGACCGTCACCAGCACGTCGACGCCCGCCGCCTCCGCGGCGGTGCCGACCTCGCGATGGAGCTCGGCCTCGGCGGCCCCCAGCTCGAGCATGTCCCCGAGCACGGCGACGCGCCGCCCGGCGGGCGACTCGGCGGCGAGCTCGTCGAGGGCGGCGCGGACCGACAAGGGGCTGGCGTTGTAGCAGTCGTTGATGACGGTCGCCCCGCTCGGCAGCGCGATCCGCTCGCCGCGCAGGTAGCCGGCCGGAACCTCGACCCGCCCCGACGGCCGCACGCCCACTGCGAGCGCCGCGGCCACCGCCGCGAGCGCGTTCACCCGCTGGTGGCGCGCCCGGAACAGCAGCTCGAGATCGAGCCGCTCGCCGCGCGCGACGACCACCTCGCCGTCGAGCCACACGTCGCCGCCCGCGCCGAACCGCACGACCTCCAGCCCCTCCCGCAGGTACGGCTCGAGCAGCGGCTCGCCGGCCGGCACGACCGCGACGCCGCCGTCGCGCGTCCCCTCCAGCAGCTCGGCCTTGGCGCGGGCGACGCCCTCCAGGGACCCCACCTGCTCGAGGTGGACGGGAGCGATGTTGGTGATCACCGCCATGTCCGGCTCGCAGATCGCCGCCAGCGTCGCGATCTCGCCGAAGCCGCGCATCGCCGCCTCGAGCACCAGCACCTCGGTGCCCGGGTCGGCCCCGAGGATCTCCGGCGGCATCCCGATGTCGGTGTTGAAGTTCGCCCGCGACGCCACCACCCGCCGCGCCGGCGCGAGCAGCGCGGTGATCAGGTCCTTCGTGGACGTCTTGCCGACCGAGCCGGTCACGGCGATCACGGATGCGCCCAGCGACCGCCGCCATTCGCGGGCCAGCGCCCCCATGGCGAGCAGCGGTTGCTCCGCGACGAGCACCGCGCCGCCCTCGACGCCGGCCCACCGCGGCGCGACGAGCACGCCCCAGGCGCCGGCCTCCAGCGCGGCGGCGGCGAACCGCCCGCCGTCGACGTTCTCGCCGGTCAGCCCCACGAACAGGTCGCCCGGCCCAACGGCCCGCGAGTCGATGATCACGCGCGCGGGGCCGCCGGGCGCCTCGCGCACGAGCTGCGCGCCCGCCGCCGCGGCGATCCGCGCCGCGTCCCAGCCCTTCATGCCCGGGCCACCGAGCGCAGCGCCTCGCGCGCGACGCTGACGTCGTCGAACGGCTCCTTGCGCCCGCCTTCGAACTCCTGCCCCTGCTCGTGGCCCTTGCCGGCGATCACGACCACGTCGCCCGGCTCGGCCAGCGCGATCGCACGGTGGATGGTCGCCCGGCGGTCGACGTCGTGCTCGACGTTGGCGGCCGCGGCGGTGCCGGCCACGATCTCGGCCACGATCGCCTCCGGGTCCTCGGAGCGCGGGTTGTCAGAGGTGACCAGGCAGATGTCGGCGAGCCGCACCCCGATCTCGCCCATCAGCGGGCGCTTGCCGCGGTCGCGGTCGCCGCCGGCGCCGAACACCGCGATCACGCGGCCGTCGGCGAGGTCGCGCGCCGCGCGCAGGACGTTCTCCAGCGAGTCGGGCGTGTGCGCGTAGTCGACGAGGACCGCGAACGGCTGCCCCTCGGCGACCGGCTCGAACCGCCCCGGCACCCGCGCGGCGTCCGGCAGCGCCCGCGCGAGCACGTCGGGCTGGACGCCGACCGCGCGGGCCGCCGCCCACGCTCCGAGCGCGTTGGTGACGTTGAAGCGGCCGGGGAGCGGGACGTGCACGTCGAAGTCGCCGTCGGGCGTGACGAACGTGCAGTCGCTGCCCGTGAAGCCGCCCCGCACGGACTCCGCCCGGTAGTCGCCGCCGATCGTCACGGTGCCCGGGAACTCGTCGGCGAGCCGGCGGCCGTAGGGGTCGTCGACGTTCGCCACCCGCACGTCGGTCAGCGGCGACGCGAACAGCCGCCGCTTGGCCTGGAAGTACGCCTCCATCGTCGGGTGGAAGTCGAGGTGGTCCTGCGTGAGGTTGGTGAAGATCGCGACCGCGACGTGGATCCCGTCCGCCCGCCGCAGCTCGAGCGCGTGCGAGGAGATCTCCATCGCGCACGCCGTGTCGCCGCCGTCGAGCATCTCGCGGAACGTGCGCTGGAGGTCGATCGCCTCGGGCGTCGTGCGCACGGTCGGCCGCTCCTCGCCCGCCACGACCGACGTCACGGTCCCGAGCAGGCCGCACTGCCGGCCGGCCGCCACGAGCAGCGAGCGGACCAGGAAGGCGGTGGTGGTCTTGCCGTTGGTCCCCGTGACTCCGATTACGGGCAGGCGCGCCGTCGGGTCCCCGTGGAAGCGGGCGGCGGCGACCGCCATCGCCGCCCGGACGTCGTCAACCTGGACCTCGGGGACGCCGAGCCCGAGCGGCCGCTCAACGACCAGCGCAGCAGCGCCGCGCTCCACCGCGTCGGGCGCGAAGTCGTGGCCGTCGCGCGTGAAGCCGGGGACGCAGAAGAACAGCGTTCCCGGCACGACGGCGCGGTTGTCGTAGGCGAGGCCGCCGATCTCGACCGCCGGCCCATCGCCGAGCAGCTCTCGGACGGTCATCCGCGGGCAGTCTACGAGCGCCCGCGGACCTACGATCCACGACGATGCCGGTCGTGCACGATCCGAGCGGCGGTCGCCGGCTCCTCGACGCAGCGGGGGCGACGATCGCCCGTTTCGAGCAGGCAGTTCGCGACGGGAGGCCGACGGCGGACCTGTTCGCGCGCGAGCCGGGCGTCACGGTCGACGACGCCGCGGCCGCGGTGCTCGCGGACCTGCGCGGGTGGCGGATCGCGGGCGACGAGGAGCTCGGCCGGGCGCTCGTCGCCGCGGGCGGCACTCCGATGCGCCACGGCCACATGTACTCGCGCAACCTCAAGGCCGATCCGCCGCCGCGGACCTGGGACGAGCCGCCGGGGATCCGCCTGACCGACATCGACCGCCCGATCGCGGACCTGCTCGCAGCCCGCCGGGCCGCGTACGCGCCCGACCATCCCGATCGCGCGTTCATCCCCGAGGACGACGAGGCGGAGCTGCGGGATGTCGTGTACGGCGGCCAGCTCGGGCCGCTGCTCGTCGGCAGCGGGCTCGCGGTGGCCGCGGACGGCGCGGTGGTCGGCGCGATCATCCTCGGCACCATCCCTGGGGACCCGCCGAAGAACGGACCGTGGGTGATCGACATCTTCCGCGCGCCCGGGCACCGCGGCGTCGGGCGCGCGCTGCTGCAGCGCGCGCTGGCGCTCGCGACCGTGGACGCGCTCGGCCTGATCGTCACCGACGGCAACGACGCGGCGCGGGCGCTGTACGAGTCACAGCGGTTCGTGCTCCTCGCGAGCGCGCTCGTCGTTCAGCTCTAGGGGTTCCCCACACGGCGCGCCGGGAACGGAATGCGCGCTTCGGCAGCGGCGTCGTTCGGAGCGTGTCCGGAAACCGTCGCCGGTGGTCCCTGGCGACTTTGCCTGCCATACGAAGGTCAACTCGCCAGACGGTCGGCGGACGAGCGGCGACGCGCCCCTACCCAGCCGCAGTTCAGACGGCCAGGACCCGCTCGACGATCGCCTCACCGTCGACCCCGGCCGGGAGCGTCCCGAAGACCCGCCCCCGCGCCTCCCCCAACCGCCCCGCACAGAACGCGTCAGCCACGGCGGGCGGCGCGAACCGGACGAGCAGCGACGCCTGGAACGCCAGCGCCAGGTCCTCGACCCCGCGGCGGGCGCCCCACTCGTCGGGCGGCGGCCTCAGTGCGTCCAGATGCGCGTCGAGCCGCGCGTCCGCCCCGCGGGCGAGCTCGCACTCGGCCAGGAACGCCGGCAGCCCTTCGGGCTCGCGGGCCAGCGCGCGCAGCACGTCCAACGACATCACGTTGCCCGAGCCCTCCCAGATCCCGTTCAGCGGCGCGTCGCGCAGCAGCCGCGGCATCGGCGACTCCTCGACGTAGCCGTTGCCGCCCAGGCACTCGAGCGCCTCGGCGGCGTGCGGCGTCGCCCGCTTGCACACCCAGTACTTCAGGACCGCAGTCGCGAACCGCCGCAGCGCGTTGTCCTCCTCGTCGTAGGCCCGCGCGAGCCGTAGCGCCGTGGCGGTTGCCGCCTCGGACTCGACCGCCAGGTCGGCGAGCACGTTCACCATCGCCGGCTGGTCCGCCAGGCGGCGGCCGAACGCGCTGCGGTGGCGGGCGTGCCAGACCGCCTCGGCCACGCCGCGCCGCATCCCCGACGCGCTGCCGATCACGCAGTCGAGGCGCGTGTGGGTGACCATCTCGATGATCGTTGCGACGCCGCGGCCCTCGTCGCCGAGCAGCCGCGCGGGGGCGCCGCGGAACTCGACCTCCGACGACGGCAGCGACCGCGTCCCGAGCTTTTCCTTGAGGCGCTGGAACTCCATCCCCGGCCCGCGCTCGAGCAGGAAGCACGACGGGAAACCGGCCCGCCCACCTGCCTGCGCCAGCACGAGGAACACGTCGCACGGCGGGTACGAGCAGAACCATTTGTGGCCGGTCAGCTCCCACCAGCCGTCGCCGACGGGCTCGGCGCGCGTGGTGTTCGCGCGCACGTCCGAGCCGCCCTGCTTCTCGGTC
>DATDKF010000039.1:0-33898 GCA_036520135.1 Solirubrobacteraceae bacterium | reverse complement strand
GTGGGGATGAGGATGATTCGGGGCATGGGGAGTGCTTCACACAGTGAAGTAGGGTCCTGAACCCCAGCTAAGGCTTCTCGCGACTACCGGGCGCCGATCGCGCGCCCGGGAGCGCCGACGGCTTGCTCGCGCGGCTCGAGACTTCGCAGGTCCGGCTCCTCGTGCCGCTCCGCCGTGCGCCGTGCGGTATCCCGCGCCCAACCCGTGGTCGTCAGATGGCCGAGCGCTGAAACCGCGAGCCCGAGCGCGGCCACGATCCACCAGCCGGGCCGCGTGGCGTGCGCAAACCCGCGCCCGATCCCGCCTTGCGCCACGGCGCCGAGCGCGGCTACGCCCAGCGTGATCCCCACCTGGCGGCTGGTCGTGGCCACGGCCGCGGCCACGCCCGCCTGTGCCGGGGGCATCCCGGAAACCGCCGTGTTGGCGATCGGCGGGCTGACCAGCGCGAAGCCGAAGCCGAACACCGCATAGGCGCTGAGCAGGAACGGCACCGAGGTGCCGGGGGCGAGGCCGGTCAGCATCAGGCCGCTGGCCATCACCGCGAGGCCGCCGGCCAGCATCGACGGGCGGGCGCCGAAGCGCCCCACCAGGCGCCCGGAGAGCGGTGCGAAGACGATCAGCATCGTCGCCGTGGGCAGCATGTAGAGGCCGGCGTGCAGCGGCGAGAGCCCGCGCACGTTCTGCAGGTAGAGCGTGTTCATGAACAGGAAGCCGCCGAGGGCCGCGGACAGGCACACGGCGATCGCGCTGGCGCCGGCGAACGGGGCGCTGGTGAAGAAGCGCATCTCGAGCAGCGGTTCGCGACGGCGCAACTCGTAGAGCACCAGCGCGGCGAAGCACCCCAGCGCGAGAGCGAGCAGGATCACGATCGGGACTGCGCCGAAGCCGACTCGCCCGCCCTCGATGATCGCGTAGGTGAGCGCTGACAGAGCCGCGATCACGAGCATCTGGCCCACCGGGTCGATGCGCCGGAATCGCGGCGCTCGAGACTCGGGCACGAACAGCGAGGTCAGCACGATCGCCGCCAGCGCAACCGGCAGGTTGACCAGGAAGATCGCCCGCCAGGAGATCGCGGCGACGAGAAACCCGCCCAGCACCGGCCCCAGGGCCATCGAGATGCCGAACATCGCCGCAAAGACGCCGATCGCCTGCGCGCGCTCGCGCGGATCCTCGAACACGTTGCGCACGATCGACATCGCCACCGGGCTGAGCATCGCGCCGCCGATCGCCAGCAACACGCGAGAGGCGACGAGCAGCTCGAGGCTGGGAGCCAGGGCGCACAGCAGTGATGCCAGCGAGAAGACGGCCAGCCCGGCTTGGAACACGCGGCGGCGCCCGAGGCGGTCCGCGGTCGAGCCCGCCAGCATCAGCAGGCTCGCCAGCACCAGCGTGTAGGCGTCGACCGTCCACTGCAGGCCCGACAGCGTGGAGTGAAACGAGTGCTGGATCGCCGGCAGCGCGACGTTGACGATCGTCGCGTCCAAGCCGACGATGAGCAGGCTCATCGAGCAGATGACGAGGATGAGCAGGCGCCGCCGGCGGTCCGGGACGACCGGCTGGCGCGCGACGGTCAAGGTTCCCATGACCGCACCGTAGGATCTAGAGTGCTCTCTAGGTCAAGGTGCTACCGTCAAATTTATGACCGGTCGTGAAGAGGAGCTGGGCATCGGCGATGTCGCACGCCGCACGGGGCTGAGCGTGCACGCGCTGCGGTTCTACGAGCGCGAAGGGCTGATGCTCTCCCAGCACGTCGCGCGTGGAACCGGCGGGCATCGCCGCTATACCGAGCAGGAGGTGTACTGGCTTCGGATCTGCACCAAGCTGCGGCGGTCCGGGATGCCGCTGGCGAAGATCCGCCGCTTTGCCGAGCTGGTGCGCGAGGGCCCGGGAAACGAGCAGCAGCGCCTCGAGCTGCTACGAGAGCACCAACAGCACGTCGAGAACCAGCTCGCCGAACTCGAAGACTGCCTCCAGATCATCAACCGAAAGGTCGGCGTCTACGAGCAGCACCTCGCGGACGGGTCCGCTCAGGACCTCTGGACGGCCAAGGCCACGGGCTGATCCCCTAGGAGGCCGCTGAAATAGTCGCGGTGCTGTCCGGTGGGTTTAAGACCCTGTCGGGCATGCTCGCGATGACGTCTGGCCAGGTTGGGTTCTTTGATGCGGCCGAGCTTGCTCGGCCGCTGCCGGAGGGGTCGTTTTTCGCGCTGCTGGCCGAGCATGGGCAGCGGATCGTGCGCGATGAGGACTTCGCGGCGTGTTATTCGCCGAGGATGGGACGGCCGTCGATTCCGCCGTCGCAGCTGGCGAAGGTGTTGCTGTTGCAGTACCGCACCGGGGCGTCGGACGAGCAGGCGATGGAATGCGTGGGCTGGGATCTGCGCTGGAAGATCGCGCTCGGGCTGGCGGTCGATCATCCGGGCTGGCATCCGACGTCGTTGACGAGGTTCCGGGCGCGGCTGCTGCTGCACCGTCTGGAGCGCCTGGTGTTGGAGCGATCGCTTGAGCTGGCCGAGGAGCTTGGGATGCTCGAGGAGCCGGTCGAGCAGATCATCGATTCGACGGCGATGCTCGGCGCGGCCGCGACGCAGGACACGGTCAGGCTCGTCCGTCATGGCGTGCGCAAGCTGCTCGATGCGGTCGCTGCCGTCGACGCAGATGCGGCGGGCCAGCTCGATCGCGCCTTGGAGTTCGACTACGCGCGACCCCACGAGAAGCCTGATTGTCGCTGGCGCGAGCGCGCGGAGCGCGAGCGGATGCTCACGCGCGTCGCCCAGGACGCCGAGCGGGCGCTGCAGGCCGTCGAACAGGCCGACGGATTGCTCGCCGACGCGGCGGTCGGCGACGCGCAGCGGTTGTTGCGGGAGCTGATCGGCCAGGACTTCGACGTCGATGACGACGGCGTCCCGCGGCTTTATCGCGGCACGCGCGCGGACCGGATCATCTCGACGGTCGACCCGGAGATGCGCCACGGGCGCAAGAGCCAGCATCAGCGCTTTGACGGCTACAAGCTCTCGGCGGCGGTCACCAACACGCGTGAGCCGCTGATCACCGCGGTCGAGGTTGCCCCGGCGAGCGAGCAGGATGGGCCGCAAGCCAAGCACCTCATCGACGCCCAACCGGCCGTGCGGCGCCCGCCGCGGGTGCTCGGTGACACCGCCTACGGGACCGGCCCGGTCCGCGCCGAGCTCGCCGACCGCGGCGTCGATGTCCTGGCTCGGCTGGCGCCGGGGATGACCAAGCCCGGTCGCCTTTGCAAGCGCGACTTCCACGTCGACCTCGACGCGGGAACCGTGAGCTGCCCGGCCGGCGAGACGGCACCGATCCGCACCGAACCCAAGGGCGCTCGCCGCGCCAGGTTCGCGAAGGCGGCCTGCGATCGCTGCGCTCTCCGAGACGGTTGCGTCCAACCCGCCGGCGGCTTCAAAGCCGTCCTGCTCGCGCCCGAAGAAGAGTTGTTGATCGCGGCCCGCCAAGCACTCGACGACCCGCCGACCGCCGAACACCTACGGCGCACCCGCCCCCGCGTCGAGCGACTACTCGGGCTGCTCGCCCACCGCTACAAAGGCCGCCGCAGCCGCTACATCGGCACCGCCAAAGCCCGACTACAAGCCGCCTGGACCGCCGCACTGGTCAACCTGAACCCGATCAGCCGCCACCTGGCCGCCCACACGGCATGACCGACAAACGCGCCGGTTCCCGACCCCCACCCGACGGACCGACGGCCGCCACCAGCGCCCGCCGCGCCAAACCGACTTCTTCAGGGCTCACCTAGCCCCACAGCAGCTCGCGGACCAGCGCGTCCGCGACCTCGTTGGCCGCGCGCGGGTGCCAGTGCCAGCGCACGGCCGCAAAGCCGGCGGCGATCGCCTCGATGTCGGCGACGAGCGCGGCAAGGCCGGGATCGCCGGGCGTGCGCCCCTCGACCGCGGCGATCGCCAGCCGCGAGTCGCTGCACACCTCGATGTCGTCGTACCCGCGCGCGAGCGCGAGACCGAGCCCGAGCAGGATCGCGCGGTACTCGGCCTCGGCGGCGGTCGCGCGGCCGATCGTCTCGGCGAGCCGGCCCTCCTGGGCCCCGTCGGGCCCGAGCAGCACCGCGGCGATCGCGGCCGGCCCTGGATTCCCGCGCGAGCCGCCGTCACACAGCACGCGTGGCGAGCCGGTCGCCGGCGGCGGCGCCGCCGGTCCGTGCCGCGCGGCGCGCGCGATCTGGCGCCGCTCCCCGTCCTTGAGCGACCCGCCCTTGCGCCGTGGCCGCCGCGGGGACACGCCGCTCAGTGTCCCATGGGCGAACGTCAACGGCGGCTGGGTGAGGGGTCGGTTTCGCAGCAATCGTCCGCCAGCGCCGCGCGAGTGCTGCGAAACCCACGCCACACGTGGGTTTCGCAGCAACGATCGCCGTCGGCGTCGCCAGTGCGACGAAACCCACACACTGGCGCCGGTCTCCCCGGCTCCCACCCAGCCGCAGTTGACGTTCGCCCGGCCCTAATCAACCTCACGCCGCTGCGCGAACCGGGGCAGGCCATCGTCCGGAATCGGCTCCCAGTCGGGCGCGGACTCGAGCCACTGGTGCCAGCGCGGGCGGATGCCCGGGTCGCCGTCGACCGCGCCGAGGCGCACGGCGACCGTGTCGTCGCGCCGCGGGTCGCCGCTGTAGACATGGCCGCCGCAGTGCTCGCAGAACGACTTGGGGCGGCCGTCGGGCGGGCGCCAGGTCGTGAGCGCGTCGCCGCCGGAGACGATCTTGAAGCCGCCGGACGCGACCATCCCGTTGAGCGTGTAGAGCGTCCCGCTGCGGCGCTGGCAGCGCTTGCAGTGGCAGTAGCCGGCCGTCTGGAACGGCGCCGTCACAGCGAAGCGGACGTGGCCGCACGCGCACGATCCGGTCAGCGGAGCGTCGTGCGTAGGCATGGCCGACAGGCTAACTGCCGCAACGCATTCAAGACCCACCCGACCGCGGCCGATCCTCGGGGGGATCTCCGATGGCATCGCAGAACGCTGACGATCCCCGGGACGAGGGCGCGCTGGCGGACCTCACCTCCGCGGGCATGTGGTCGACCGCCGGGCTGGTGGGCGCGGCCATGTTCCTGCTGCCCGGATCTCCCCACGAGCACCTGGCGGCCGGCCTGGCCATCGCCGGCTTCGCGATCGCCTGGGGCGTCATCTCGCTGGCGATGTACCGCAGCGGCTGGTCGATGTCGATCGGCTCCCGCGCGATCGTTACCGCCGGCACGGCGCCGATCGTCGGCGCGGCGATCTGGGCGTCCGGCGGCGCGTCGAGCTTCCTGCAGCCGCTGCTGTTCTTCACCGTGCTGTTCATCGCCTACTTCTTCCCCGCCCGGCTCGCGTGGCCGCTGGTCGCCCTGTTCGCGTTCGTCTACGCGACGCCGCTGTTCTACGACCCGGCCGCGATCGACGAGGTCTACCCCGCGCGCACGCTTGGCTTCGTCGTGGCGATGGTCGGCGAGACGCTCGCGATGCAGCTGCTCAAGCGCCGCCTGCTGCGCGCCGAGGCGCGCCAGCGCGTGATGGCCGAGCGCGACCCGCTCACCGGCCTCTACAACCGCCGCAGCTTCGACGCCGCGCTCGACCACGCGCTCTCGACCCCCGACGGCGCCGCGCTCGGGCTGTTCGACTTCGACCTGTTCAAGGCGATCAACGACGAGCACGGCCACCCGGTCGGCGACGCGGTCCTGATGGCAATCGCGAACGCCTGTGACGAGGTCGTGCGCGACGGCGACTGCCTGGCCCGGATCGGCGGCGATGAATTCGCCGTGATCGCCTCCCGCTCGGGAGCGGCCGGCGTCGCCCGCATCGTCGCGGCGCTCGAGACGGCGATCGGCGCGGCCGACCTGCCGCCCGAGGTCCCCGTCGTCCGCGCGAGCTTCGCGTGGGCCGTCGCCCCCATCGACGCCACCACGCCGACCGACCTGCTCGACTGCGCCGACCAGCGCCTGCTCTACCGCAAGCGGCTGAACAAGACCGCGTTCTGACGCGTAGAATTCCGCCGGGCTCGGCGGAATCGGGAGGGGACCATGCGAAAGGTCTGGATGGCGATCGCCGGGGCGATCGCCGTACTGGCACTGGCACAGCCGGCGGCCGCGCAGGAGCGCAGCCCGCTGCAGCGGTACGCGGAGGGCACCTGGCGCTCGTTCGCGGCGATGACCGACGACCGCACGGGCCTGCCACCCGACGCGCTCAACACCGACGGCACCACCAGCGTGCAGACGTCGACGACGAACATCGGCGCGTACATGTGGAGCGCCGTCGCGGCCGAGCGGCTCGGGATCATCGGCCGCCGCGAGCTGGCGAGCCGGATGCGGCGCACGATCACGACGCTCGAGGGAATGGAGCGCCACGAGCCGAGCGGCCAGTTCTACAACTGGTACGACCACCACACGGGGGCCAAGCTGACGACCTGGCCGCCCACCGGCGCCCCGCTCACGCCGATCCTCTCGTCGGTCGACAACGGCTGGCTCGCCACCGGCCTGCGGATCGTCGCCAACAGCGTGCCCGAGGTCTCGCACCGGGCGCGGGAGCTCTACGACAGCATGGACTTCGGCTTCTACTACCGGCCGAGCGTCAACCGGATGCTGTTCCACTACATCCCCGACACCGGCGGCGAGGCCTGCTGCTACGACACCTACGTCAGCGAGAGCCGGATCGCCGGCTACATCGGGATCGCCAAGGGCGAGGTCCCGCCGCAGGTCGTCTTCGGCACCTTCCGCGCGTTCCCGGACACCTGCGACTGGAGCTGGACGGAGACCCGGCCGACCGGCCCCACGCACACGTACTTCGGCACGCAGGTCTACGACGGAGCGCTGCCCTACAACGGCACGTTCGTCACCCCGAGCTGGGGCGGCAGCATGTTCGAGGCGCTGATGCCGTCGCTGTTCGTGCCCGAGGAGCGCTGGGCGCCCGGCAGCTGGGGCGTCAACCACCCGCTGACGGTCGACGCGCAGATCCACCACGGCCTGCAGGAGGCGGGCTACGGCTACTGGGGCTTCTCGCCGGCGAACATCCCGGAGGGCGGCTACGCAACCTACGGCGTCGACGGCATCGGCAGCGACCCCAACGGCTACCCCTCGGGCGAGAACGAGGCCCGGATCGACCACGGCTGGCCCGGCTGCCCGAACCGCCCGGCGCTGCCCGACCCGCCGCAGACCGCCTACACCAACGGCGTCGTCACGCCGCACGCGGCGTTCCTCGCCCTGCGCTACCGGCCGGAGGCGGCGATCGCCGACCTGCGCGCCCTCGAGCGCGACTTCCACATCTACACGCCGCTCGGCTTCCTCGACACCGTGAACGTCGACACCGGCACGACGTCGAGCTCGTACCTGTCGCTCGACCAGGGCATGATCATGGCCGCGATCGGCAACGCGCTCGGCCACGACGTGCTGCGCCGGGCGTTCGCGACCGGCGACGTCGAGCGCGCGCTGCGCCCGGTCATCGGCGTCGAGGAGTTCGGCTCCTCGCCGCGGCCGTGCACGATCACCGGCACGGCAGGCCCGGACCGGCTGCGCGGAACGCCCCGCGACGACGTCATCTGCGGCCTCGACGGCGACGACGTGATCGACGCGCGCGACGCCGACGACGTGGTGTTCGGTGACGCCGGCGACGACCGCATCGCGGGCGGCGACGGCGACGACTCGCTCTACGGCGGCGACGGCGAGGACGACCTCGACGGCGGCCACGGGTTCGACGTGCTGAGCCGATAGAGCACGTGCGGGAGGTCGGCGTGCACGACCTCCCGCTCGTACTCGAACCCGAGCTTCTCCATCACGCGCAGCGAGGCGCGGTTGTCCGGCGTCGTGTAGGCGACGACGCTCGCGAGTCCCAGGTCGGCGAACGCGACGCGGACCGCCGCCGCGCCGAGCTCGGTCGCGTAGCCCTGGCCCCAGCGCTCGGGCGCTACGGCCCAGGCGATCTCGACCTCGTCCCGCCCGCCCACGTGCGCGGTCCGCGGGCCGCCGCGCGCGACCGGCGCGCCACTCTCGCGGTCGAAGAACATCCAGTAGCCAAAGCCGTGGGCGTCCCAGTGCTCGCTGTGAATGCGGATCGCCTCCGACCAGGGCGCTCCGCGGAGCACGACCAGGAGCGCGGCGTCGTGCTCGATCCCGATCCGCTCGCCGCGCAGCCGCGGCGTCTCGATCAGAAGTGGTGCGACGTGTCGTTCCACAGGACGATCACGCGCCGCTCGCGCTCGAACCCGAGCTCGCACACCGAGCCGGTGTGCAGCAGCAGGTTGCCGCCGTGGACGGCGCCGAGCCCGATCCAGCGCGCGCCGAGGATCCGCAGCAGGTGTCCGTGCGCGAACAGCGCGACGTCGCCGCCCGCGGCGAGCGCCCGGGCGATCACGCGGTCGGCGCGGACGCCGGCTTCGTCGACGGTCTCGCCACCGGGCGAGCCGTGCTCCCACACGGTCCAGCCGGGATGCGCCTCGCGGATCTCGGGCGTGGTCCGCCCCTCGTGCTCGCCGTAGTCGACCTCGACGAGGTCCTCGTCGATCTCCGCCACGTCGCCGAGACCGGCCAGGAAAGCGGTGTCACGGGCCCGCGCGCGCGGCGAGGTGAGCACGAGCTCGAACGAGTACGCGGCCAGCCGGTCGCGCAAGCGGTCGGCGTCGCGCCGCCCGCTCTCCAGCAGCGGCACGTCGGTCACGCTCGTGTGCTTGCCGGTCGCGCTCCACTCGGTCTCGCCGTGGCGCACGAGGACGATGGTCACGCGCGGGAGCCTACGCTCCGCTACCGTCGGCCGGTGACGGGAGAGCTGACCTCAGCAGAACGCCGTCTGCGCGTTCTGCTGATCCTGCACGCCGTCTGGAGCTTCATCCTCGCGGTCGGCTACATCGTGGACGGCGACACGGCGACCGCCGCGTTCATTCCCAACTCGTTCGCCAAGGACATCCTGTTCGTGGCGATCTCGGTGCTCGGCGCGGCCGACGTGCAGCGCCGCGGCTGGGCGGCGCTGATCATCAGCGCGGGCTACCTCGCGCTCGTGCTCGGCCAGATCGCCACTCTCGCCTTGGGCGGCGCGCACGGCCGGGATCTGCTCGGCGTCCACGTGTCCGGCACCGCGTTCCTGCTCGGGTGGATGGCGATCGACCTCGGGCTCGCCGCGCTGTTCGGCGCGTGGTGGGCCTCGGCGGTGCGCAGCGCGCGCAACCTGCGCTACCTGCACCCGGTCGCGTTCCTCGGGCTGTCGGCGCTCGCCGAGGTGCTGGTCGAGGGGCGCGGCGAGACGATCCCGCCGGACGACGTCGCCCACAACGTCGACCGCTACCTCGCCACCCTGAAGGCGACCTCCAAGTGGAGGGTGCACGCGGCCCTGATCGCCCTCTGCCTGTGGCCGCTGCTGACGCTGCGCCCGCCGCTGCCGGTGCTCGCTCCCGCCACGCGCAAGCGCTACCTGCAGCGGCGGCTGATCGAGGAGGTGGCCGAGCGGCGCACGCTCGCGCCGATCCGCCCGCTCGTCGAGGCGATGATCCGCACGGGCGCGCAGATGTCGTACCTCGGCTACTACGGCGACCGCCGCACCTGGCCCGCGATCGGCTACGTGCCGTTCGCCTCGCGCCGCAACGGCCGCCCACCGCGGCCCAGCGACCCGCCCGAGCCGCCGCTGCGCTGCCTCACCGTGCCGCCGCGGCGGCGCTACGACGTGCTGGTGGTCGGGTCCGGCGCGGCCGGCGCGGTGCTCGCGTACCGCTTCGCCCAGGCCAAACGCCGCGTGCTCGTGCTCGAGCGCGGCCCGCACGTCGACCCGCGGCGGTTCACCGACGACGAGGTCGGCCAGTACCTGCTGCTCTACAACGAGGGCGCCCTGCAGATGGCGAGCAACTTCCGCCTGCAGGTGCTGCAGGGGATCTGCGTCGGCGGCGGCACGACGATCAACAACGCGCTCTGCCTGCAGCCGCCCGGACCGATCCTCGACGCGTGGGCCGAGTGCGGCGTCGACCGCGCTGCGCTCGAGCGCGCGATCGAGGAGATCCGCGGCTGGCTCGGCGTCGCGCCGATCCGGCGGGAGACGACGACGGTCGCGGCCCGCCGGTTCGCCTGCGCCGCCAAGGAGATGCGGCTGCCGGGCCGCGTCGAGCGGATGGAGGCGAACCTCACGGAGCGCTGCCTCGGGACCGGCTACTGCAACATCGGCTGCGCGTACGGCGGCAAGCACGCGGCACTCGACACGCTGCTGCCGGTCGCGCAGGAGCGCTTCGAGCTCGACGTGCTGGCCGACTTCGAGGCCGAGCAGATCGTGCACGCGGGCGATCGCGCGGTCGGTGTCGCCGGCCGGCACGCCGGCGGCGAGCGGCTGACGATCCCCGCCGACGAGATCGTCATCGCCGCCGGGCCGATCGCCTCGAGCTGGCTGCTGCAGCGCAGTCGCGTCGGCGGCAAGCACGTCGGCGAGGGCCTGCACTTCAACATCAACTCGCCGCTCGCCGCGGAGTTCTGCGACGTCGTCGACTCGTTCGCCGGTATCCAGATGTCGCACGCCTACGTCGCGCCCGGCGACGTCCCGGGGTACGTCGTCGAGACCTGGTTCAACCCGCCGGCGACGCAGGCGTTGGCGATGCCGGGCTGGTTCGACCACCACTTCGAGAACATGAGCGCCTATCGGCACATGGCGTGCGCCGGCGTGCTCGTCGGCACGACGACGCCCGGCCGCGTGGTGCCCACGCGCACTGGGCCCGAGATCAAGTACGAGGCATCCCGCGAGGACCGCGCGAGCATGCTCGAAGGGCTCAAGGTCGCGGGCCGGATCTGGATGCACGCCGGCGCGGTGCGCGTGATGCCGGCGACGTTCGCGTGGAACGAGTACACGTCGCCGGCGGCGCTGGAGGACCTCGACGCGGCCGTGCGCGCGCCAGGCGACCTGCTGATGACCAGCGCCCACCCGCAGGGCGGCAACGCGCTCGGGACCGTCGTCGACCCGGACTTCCGCGTGCGCGACTTCAAGAACCTGTATCTCTGTGACGCGAGTGTGTTCCCGACGAGCGTGCATGTGAACCCGCAGCTGACCGTGATGGGCATGGCCCAGTACGCCGCGCAGCGCATCCTCGGCCAGGACCTGCCGTGAACGTCATCGTGATCGGAGCCGGGACGTTCGGCGCCTCGCTGGCGTGGTGGCTCGCGCGCGCGGGCGAGCAGGTCACGCTCGTCGACCAGTTCGAGCCCGGCGACCGCCGCGCGACCTCCGGCGGCGAAACGCGGCTGATGCGCTGCTCGCACGGCGCCGACGCCGACTACACCGCGTCAGCGCGCCGCGCCCGCACGCTGTGGCGCGAGCTCGAGGCCGAGTCGGGCGAGGCGCTGCTGCACGAGTGCGGCGTCGCCTGGTTCGCGCACACCGCCGACGGCTGGGAGGCGGCGTCCGAGCGTGCGATGACCGCCCAAGGCATCCCGGCCGAGCGGCTCGACCCCGCCGCCGCCGCGCGCCTGTTCCCCAGCCTGCGCGGCGACGACCTCGCGTTCGTGCTGCTCGAGCCCGAGGCGGGAGTGCTGCGCGCCCAGCGCGCGATCCAGGCGCTGGCGCGGCAGGCCGTCGCCAACGGCGCGCGCCTCGTGCGCTCCCGCGCGCGGCCGGACGGCGAGTCCGTGGTGCTCGAGCACGGCTCGCGGCTGGAGGCCGACGTCGTGGTCTGGGCGTGCGGCGGCTGGCTGGCGCCGTTGTTCGGCGACCTCGTGGCGCTCACCGTCACGCGCCAGGAGCTGCTGTTCCTCGACGGCGGCGCGGCGTGGCGCGCGCCCGCCGTCCCGGCGTGGGTCGACTACGACCGGGCGATGTACGGCACCGCCGACATCGACGAGCTCGGCGTCAAGGCGGCGCTCGACGTCGAGGGGCCGCCGCTCGATCCCGACGCGCCGCTCGACGACAAGCCGACCACCGAGGGCAAGGTGCGCGCGTACGTGCGCGAGCGCTTCCCCGCGCTCTCCCGCGCGCGGCTGAAGGAGGCGCGCGCGTGCCGCTACGAGCTGTCGCCGGACTCGCACTTCATCGCCGCCCCCCATCCCGCCCATCCGTCCGTGTGGCTGGTCGGCGGCGGGTCCGGACACGGCTTCAAGCACGGGCCCGCGATGGCCGAGCGGATCGCCGCCGCGCTGGCGGGCGGCGAGCCGCTCCCGGAGCGGTTCGCGCTCGGCCCGCGGTCACCGGCGCGCAGTTTGCGCACGGCCGGCTCGGGTGTGGTTTGCTGAGCCTCGCGATGCGGAGGAGAGCCCTCGTGCTGGTGCTTGCGACGGCGTGCCTCCTGGCCGCCGCCGCTCCGGCGGGCGCACAGGCCCCGGGCACCCCGCCGCCGGGCGCCAACGACTTCAACTGCCGCTCGACCGCGCACCCGGTGCCGGTGATCCTCGTACACGGCACGTTCGGTGACATGACCGTGTCGTGGAACCTGTTCGCGCCGGCGCTCGAGCAGGACGGCTACTGCGTGTTCGCGCTCGATCTCGTCCGGCGCGGGATGGCGCCGATGGACCAGTCGGCGGACAAGCTCGCGGCGTTCATCGACGAGGTGCTGACCAAGACCGGCGCCGCCAAGGTGTCGCTCGTCGGCCACTCGCAGGGCGGGATGCTCCCGCGCTACGTGGCCCGCTTCCGCGGCAAGCTCGGCGTGATCGACGACATCGTCGGCCTCGCGCCCTCCAACCACGGCACGACCAACCCGCTGGCGCCGCCGCTCGGCGGGCTCGCGTGCCCGGCGTGCGCCGAGCAGGCGGCCGGCTCGGCGTTCATGAAGAAGCTCAACGCCGGCGTGGAGGCCCCGCCGCCACCGTCCTACACGGTGGTGTCCACACGCAACGACCACATCGTCACGCCGTACCGGTCGCAGGCGCTCGAAGGCGCGACCAACGTCGTGCTCCAGGACGCCTGCCCGGACGACGTCACCGACCACGTCGGGATCATCTACGACCCGAACGCGCTTGAGTGGGCGCTCGACGCGCTCGGCCGCCCCGGCCCCGCCGACGCGGCGTTCCAGCCGACGTGCAGCGACGGGGCGAGCCCGGCGCTCCCGGTCCTGTTCCCGACGGCCCGCAAGCCGAAGATCTCCGGCCGCCGCGCGAAGGTGCTCGTGGCGTGCGCCGGCGCGATCGGCCGCTGCGTCGGCCGCCTCGTCATACGCGACCGGCGCGGCAACCTCGGCGTCGCGGCCGTGCGGATCGCGCTCAACCACCGCAAGACGGTCCGCGTGAAGCTGCGCCGGGCGCCGGCCCGTCGCGTCAACGTGAAGCTGCTGACGCTGCAGCCCGGCGGCTGGGTCACCGCGTCGCGCCGCTACCACCTAGATGATTGATTCCGCGGCCCGCGTGCCCGCATGGCCGCGGACCGTGGATGCCCGGCGGTGCCCGCGCGATCGGCACAGTGGCAGAGTCACGGGCCGATTCAGCGGGTGCCGATCCGGCGCCGCGCGACGCGCCCAGGCGGGTGCGTGGGTCGTGGAATCAGTCATCTACGGGGCTAGGACAGCGGTCGCCTGGCGCTCCTCGCGGCGCTCGCGCATGTAGCCGAGCACGGCGGCCGCGACGGCCGCCGTCGGGATCGCCAGGAACGCGCCGGCCACGCCGGCCAGCACGCCGCCGGCCGTGAGCGCGAGCAGGATCCCGACCGGATGCAGCTGCAGCTTGCGGCCGACCACGATCGGATAGAAGACGTTGCCCTCGAGCTGCTGGACGGCGACGATCACCGCGAGCAGCACGAGCGCGGCCGCGAGGCCGTTGGCCACGAGCGCGACGAGCACAGCCGCGGCGCCGGCGACGAACGCGCCGACGATCGGGAAGAACGCGGCCACGAACGTGAGCACGATCAGCGGCATCGCGACCGGCACGCCAATGATCAGCATCGCGGCGCCGATCAGCACCGCGTCGATCGTCGCGACGAGGAACACGCCCTGGACGTACGCGCTGAGCGCGGTCCACGCCCGGGCGCCGACCTCGCGCAGCACCGGCTGGCGGTCCTCGTGGAACAGCTCGACGATCCAGTCCCAGATCCGCGCGCCGTCCTTGATCAGGAAGAACGTCAGGACCACGATCAGCACGATCGCCGCCGCCCACTGCGTGACCAGCACGGCGCCGGTCAGCACCTCGTTGGCGACGGCGCCGCCCTGGACCGACTTCAGGCCCCCGTCGATCGCCTTGTCGACGTCGCCGCGCCCGACGCCGAGCGGCTCGAGCACCGAGACCGCCTGGTTGGCGCCGTCCTGCAGGTTGGTGAACAGGTCGTCCGACTGCGAGAGGACGCCGGGGATGATCAGCGCCCACAGCCCGAAGAAGACGACCAGCGCGAGCAGCGTGCTGGCCAGCGCGGCCGGGGCGGGCCGCCAGCGCCGCGCCTCGAGCCGGCGCGCCAGCGGTGCGAGCAGCGTCGTCAGCAGCACGGAGATGATCACCGGCAGGAACACGAGCATCATCCGCGCGGTGCCGAGCGCCACGATCACCACGCCCGCGAGCACGATCAGCGCGCGCAGCGTGATCGCCGAGGCGACCGCCAGCCCCTTCGGGACGGCGTCGTCGCCCTTGAGCAGCGGCGGGCGTGGCCGCTGAGCGCGGCCGTTGGACGTCTCCAGCGGTGTGATCGCCATCGTGCCATGGGGATTTCCGGTGCCCGCGTGGCACAAACGCGCGGCGGTATCGTGCCGCGTCGATGCCGGCGCTGATCTTCGATCTCGACGGGACGCTCGTCGACACCGTCTACGCGCACGTGTTCGCCTGGCAGCGGGCGCTCGCGAAGTGCGGGATGGCGATCGACGGCTGGCGGATCCACCGCCGGATCGGGATGAGCGGCGGTCTGTTCACGCGCGCCGTCGCCCGCGAGCTCGGCCGCGAGCTGACCGACCAGGAGGCCGCGGACGTCCAGGACCGCCACGGCGAGCTGTTCCGCGAGCTGCTGCCCGAGCGCCGTCCGCTTCCGGGCGCCGTCGACCTGCTCGCCGACCTGCGGGCGCGCCACGTCACGCACGGGATCGCCACCTCCGGCCGGCGGCCGGAGATCGACGCGTCGCTCGACGTGCTCGGCGTGCCGCCCGAGACGGTCGTCGTCGCCCGCGGCGACGTCGCGCGCGCCAAGCCCGAGCCCGACCTGTTCGTGGAGTGCGCCCGCCGGCTCGGCGCCGACGCCGGCTCGTGCTACGTCGTCGGCGACGCGGTCTGGGACCTGCTCGCCGCCCGCCGCGCGGGCATGCTCTCGATCGGCCTGCTCACCGGCGGGTACGGGTCGGACGAGCTGGAGCGCTCGGGCGCCTACCGCGTCTATCGCGACGCCGCCGAGCTCAATGTCTCGCTCGACGAACTCGGCATCGGCTGAGCCGGCCAGAGTCGGGATAATCGGGACGTGCCACATTCGGGATCAGTGCGCCGGCGTCAGGCCGGCGTGCTCGTGGTCGGCTTGGCCGAGCCCGAGATCGTGCCGTGGATCCGCGCGGCCGGACACGCCGTGAACGCGGTGCGGCGCGTCGGCGAGGCGCTGACCGCGCTGGAGAAGGACTCGGCCGACCTGGTCATCGTCGACCGCGAGCCGGGCGGGCTCGACGTCCCCGGCGTGATCCGCGCGCTGCGCGCCGACGCGCGGCTCGACGAGGCGTGGCTGTTGGCGATCACGCTCGCGGCGCACAAGCGGACGGCGGACGCCGCGCTCGACGCCGGCGCCGACGACTACCTGCACCGGCCGTTCAGCCGCGCCGAGCTGCTGGCCCGGGCGCGCGCCGGCCTGCGGGCGGCGCAGCAGCGCTCCGACGACGCGCTGATGCGGGCGCTGATGGCCAACGTCCCCGGCGCGATCTACCGCTCGGCGTGGCACGCCGACTACACGCTCGAGCTGATCAGCGACGAGATCGAGCGGATCTCCGGCTACCCGGCCGCGAACTTCATCGCCAGCAAGAAGCGCACGCTGATGAGCATCATCCACCCCGAGGACCGCGAGGCCGTCCACAAGGCGGTAATGCGCGCGTCCGACGACGGGCCGTTCGCGCTCGAGTACCGGATCGTGCGCGCCGACGACGAGATCCGCTGGGTGCTCGACCGCGGCCACCTGGTGTCCGGCGCCGGCGGCCGGCTGTGGTGCGACGGCGCGATCTTCGACGTCACCGAGCGCCGCCGGGCCGAGGAGGCGCTGCGCCGCCGCGAGATCGAGCAGGCGCGCACCGAGGAGCTGCGCGCATCGCGCATCCGGATCGTCGAGGCCGCGGACGCCGCGCGCCGCCGGATCGAGCGCGACCTGCACGACGGCGCGCAGCAGCGGCTCGTCGCGCTCGGGCTCGAGGTGCGGATGGCCCGCGCGCGCGTGGCCAAGGACCCCGGTAGCGCGGCGCCGCTGCTCGAGCGGATCGGCGAGGAGCTGGCCGAGGCGTCGTCCGAGCTGCGCGAGCTGGCCCGCGGGATCCACCCCGCGGTGCTGACCGAGCGCGGGCTCGCCCCGGCGATCGCCGCGCTCGCCGACCGCGCGCCGGTGCCGGTCGACATCCTCGAGCTGCCCGAGGACCGCTTCGCCCCCGCCGCCGAGGCGACCGCGTACTTCACGGTCGCCGAGGCGCTCACCAACGTGGCCAAGTACGCCGAGGCCACGCACGCGACGGTCCGCCTCGCGCACGAGAACGGCGACCTGGCGATCGAGGTCCGCGACGACGGCAAGGGCGGCGCCAGGGCCACGCCCGGCTCGGGGCTGGCCGGCCTGGCGGACCGCGTCGGCGCGCTCGACGGCTCGCTCAGCGTCACCAGCCCGCCGGGCGAGGGCACGCTGCTGCGGGCCGTCCTACCGCTCTGACGACAGCAGCGCGCCGAGCGCGCGGGCGTCCTCGAACAGCGTCGCCCGCAGCGACTGGTTGTACATCGCCGCGGCCGGGTGGTACAGCGGGAACAGCGTCCGCCCGCCCACCTCGAGCCCGGTGCCGTGGACGTCGGCGATCCGCGCGTCGCTGAAGTGCTTGAGCGCGTGCCGCCCGAGGGTCACGACCACGCGCGGCGAGATCAGCTCGATCTGCGCCTCCAGCCACGCCATGTGGTGCGCCACTTCGGCCGGGCGCGGATCGCGGTTGCCCGGCGGGCGCGCCTTGAAGACGTTGGTGATGAACACCTGCTCGCGCGCGAGCCCGGCCTCGGCCAGCAGCTCGTCGAGCAGCTTCCCCGCGCGGCCCACGAACGGGCGGCCCTGCTCGTCCTCGCGGCGGCCCGGCGCCTCGCCGACCACCATCACGTCCGCGTGCGGGTCGCCCTCGCCGGGCACCATGTTCGTCGCGCGCTCGCACGGTTCGAACCCGCACCCGCCGTGCGTGCGTATCTCGTCGTGAAGAGCGTCGAGTGCGGCGACGTTACTCAACCAGCCGGCGCTCCACAGCCCAGCGGCTCAGCTCGTGCCGGTTGGACAGCTGTAGCTTGCGCAGCACCGCCGATACGTGCGCCTCGACCGTCTTGGTCGAGATCGAGAGCCGCTGGGCGATCTCCTTGTAGAGGTAGCCCCGCGCGATGTGCCGCAGGACCTCGCGCTCGCGCGCGGTCAGCTGATCGAGCTGCGGATCGACCTCGCGCTCGGGCATGCCACCGGCGAACGCGTCGAGCACGAAGCCGGCCAGGCGCGGCGAGAACACGGCGTCGCCGTCGGCGATCCGGCGCACGGCGTCGGCCAGCTCCTGCGGCGAGATCGTCTTCGTAACGTAGCCGCGTGCGCCCGCGCGGATGATCGCGATCACGTCCGCTGGCGCGTCGCTGACCGACAGCGCGAGGAACCGCTGCGCCGGCCGCCGCTCGGCGACCTGTCGGATCACCTCCACCCCACCACCGCCCGGCATCTGCACGTCGAGGAGCACGACGTCGGGCTCGGTCTCGACCACGAGCCGCACGGCCTCCTCGACGGTCGGCGCGTCGCCCAGCACCTCGACCAGCCCGTCGAGCTCGGCGCGCACGCCGGAGCGGAACAGGTGGTGGTCGTCGACGATCACGACCGACGTCATCGCCGCAGCACCAGCTCGACCTCGGTGCCCTCGCCGAGCGCGGTGTGCACGAGCGCGCGGCCGCCGTGGCGCTCCATGCGCCCGACGATCGACTCGCGCACGCCGCGGCGGTCGGCCGGCACACGCTCGGGGTCGAAGCCCGGCCCGCGGTCGCGCACGAAGACCTCGATGCGCTCGTCGGCGACCTCGGCGTAGAGCGCCACCGGGCCGTCGCCCGCGAACTTCGCGGCGTTGACCATCGCCTCGCGCGCGGCGGCGACGAGCGCCTCGCCGCGCTTGTCGAGCGGCGCGTCGCCGACCGCGACGACCTCGACCGGCACGCCGTGCGCCTCCTCGACCTCGGCGGCGGCGGTCTCGAGCGCGCTCGCGACCGTGTCGGCCTCGCCGAGCGCGCGGCGGCCGTTGAGCCACGCGCGCAGCTCGCGCTCCTGGCGGCGCGCCAGCGCGGCGACCTCGCGCGGGTCGTCGACGCGGCGCTGCATCAGCGCCAGCGTCTGCAGCACCGAGTCGTGCAGGTGCGCGGCGACCTCGGCGCGCTCCTGCGAGCGGATGCGCTCGGCGCGCTCCTCGCTCAGCCCGCGCACGAGCCGCAGCCACCACGGCGCGAGGATCAGCGTCAGCGCGACCACCACCACGACGACCGCGAGCAGCACGTCGCGCGCCGGCTGGAGCGCGTGGTTGAGCCACAGGAAGACGAGGCCGCCGCCGACCACCAGCGCGGCGCCGACGAACGCGCGCCCGACTGCGTCGGCCGGCAGCCGCAGCGCGGGCGCGCTCGGCGCGCGCCGCGTGCGCGGCGCGGCGCCCTCCTCGGGCGGCGCGGTCGACTGGCGCCAGATCAGCGCGCCACCCGCGGCGACGAGGATCACCGGCCACACGAACTGGTCGCTGAACCACAGGCCCCACTCGCGCAGCAGCAGCAGCGCCGCGAGCGCCAGGCACGTCATCCCGGCCACGATCAGCCACGTGTCGCGCCGCCCGGCGATCCGCTCGATCGGCGCCCGGCCACTGCCTTCGACCGGCATCAGCGCCCACGCCAGCAGGTAGACCGCGAGGCCCGCACCGCCGGCGACCGACGTCGCGACGAACGCGACGCGGACGATGATCGGGTCGATGTTCAGCCTGCGGGCGATCCCGGAGGCGACGCCCGCCACCAGGCCGCGCTCGGGATCGCGGCGCCACGGCACGGCTGCTGAGGCGCTCATAGGGGCCATCTTGGCAGCGTCAGTCGCCCTCACGGGGCCCTTCGAGCCCCGCGACGAGCAGGATCGCGCCGACCGCGGCGATCAGCAGCGGGAGCCCGTAGCCGAGCCGGAGGTCGATCTCGTCGAGCCGGTCGAGCAGGAGCACGATCCCAGCGATGACCACCACCACCCCGGCGACGAGCGACGTCCGGTCCAGCCGTCTCACGCGCACAGCGTGCCGCCGTCGTAGTCCTGCGCGCGGTCCTGCCCGAAGCGGTCGAAGTGATCGCCGCTGAACTGGTCGCGCAGGTAGCCCTCGCGGACCACCTCGATCACGCCGATGCCGACGTTGGCGTCGATGTGTAGCTCGGGCCGGTCGGACGCCGGCGGCGAGTCGTCGACGTAGTGCACGTCGACGCCGTCGTTGTCGCGGTCGAGCACATCGGAGGTGCCGGCGCCGACCTCGACGTCGGACGTTAGGCAGGCGTCGGACGGGACGTAGAGCACGGCCTCGCCGAGGCCGACGTCGACGGCCAGGTTCGTCGTGCCGGCGGGCAGGTCGAGGGCGCGCATGTCGACGACGAGCGAGCCGATCCCGACCTCGTACTGGTCGCGGAGCTGAGCGGTCGTGGCCGGCCGGTAGTCGCGGTCGCCGACGCCGCCGTTGAACTCGATCCCCGCGGCCGAGACGATGCCGAGCGGGAGCACCAGCGCGAGCGCCGGGACGATCAGCCAGCGCGCGCCGCCGACGAACGCGGTGCCGATCAGCGCGAGGCCGGCGACGATCGCCAGCGAGGCGATGACCACGCCGCCGCCCAGGGCAGCCGCAAGTCCGACGCCGACAGCGGCGCCGGCGACGGCGGCGCCGATGAGGGCCGCGATGGCGATCCGCCCGACGGTGCGGGCCGGGTCGCCCTCGACGCCGCCGCCGAGCGCGCGCCAGAGCAGGAAGCCGGCCAGCCCGATGAGCCCGAGGACGAGCAGACCGGGACCGAAGAAGAAGAGAGGAGGACTGAGAAACGTGACGAGCACGCAGCCCAGCACCACCGTCCCGGCGACCGCCACGGCCTTGCCGGCGGTGCCGCTCTGGCGCTCCTCGCCGTCGGAGGGCACGAACGCGAGCAGCGCGAGATACGCCAGCACGCCCGCCGCGCCGACGAACGCGAGCACGACGAAGCCGATCCGGAACAGGATCGGGTCGACGTTGAAGTAGCGGCCGAGACCGCTGGCCACGCCGCCGATAACGGCGTCCGAGCCGGAGCGCGTGAGCCTGCGCGGCTCCGGCTCGGGCGTCTCGTCTACGGGGGTCTGGGGAGGAGTCTCGTCGGTCATGGCCGCAAGCCTGCCGTCGCGGCGGCCGTCTGCCCATTGGGGATGACCCTCACCCGCCCCGAGTCGGACCCCGAGACCGCCCCTGTGACCGACCTCACAAAAATCTCCCCGAAAGCCTTCAGAACCCTTCCTAGACTGACGATGACACGTACTAGAGAGAGCTTGTTGCCATGACTTCCGACCGCACACAGGCCTACGGACGCGTCATCAGGACCCTCGAGGATCTCGGGCCGTCGAAGCTGCAGCCCGCCGAGCAGGAGCGCATCCGCGAGGCCGCCGACAGTCTCATCTTCGCCGCCGGGATCGACGAGGCCGCCGCCACGCTTACCGACGTCGAGGAGCTCGCCGAGCACCTCGTCGCGAGCGGGCGCTGGACCACCGAGCGCGCCGACGAGCTGGTCTCCGACCTGCTCGCCTGCGGGCCGGTCATGCCGGTCGCCTAGGACCGGCGCGCCGACCCGCGCGAGCCTCCCGTCAGCGCCGCAGCTGGACCTTCACGCGGAGCGTACGCGTGCCGTTCGCGGCGGCGATCTTCGTCACCGCGGTCGTGCTGAGCCGCTGCACCTTGGCCTGACGCATCGCCGCCAGCAGGTTCCTGCGGACCGCGCGGTCGAGACGGGCCACCAGCGTGCGCGAAGCGCCCGCCCCGATCCGCACGCGCTTGGACGCTCCCAGGCGCTCCCCGGAGACCCGCAGGAGCGACCTCGCGGGCAACCGCTCGCGCGTCAAGCGCGCGCGAATGGCAGGTCGCCGCCCTGGGTATCGCCGCTTTCATGAGCGGCACTGAGCTGGGCACCGTCGAGACCCGCGTCCCGGCGCGGCTTGACCGGCTGCCGTGGTCGCGGTTCCACTGGATGGTCATCGTCGGCCTCGGGACCGTGTGGATCCTCGACGGCCTCGAGGTCACGATCGTCGGCTCGATCGCGGCACGGTTGACCGAGAAGGACAGCGGGCTCGGGCTGAGCGACAGCCAGGTGCTGACCGCAGGGTCGATCTACGTCGCCGGCGCGTGCGTGGGTGCGCTGTTCTTCGGCCAGCTCACGGACCGGCTCGGACGCAAGAAGCTGTTCCTCGCGACGCTGGTCCTGTACCTGATCGCGACGATCGCCACCGCGTTCGCGGGGTCGGCGACGTACTTCTTCATCGCCCGCTTCTTCACCGGCGCCGGCATCGGCGGCGAGTACGCGGCGATCAACTCGGCGATCGACGAGCTCATCCCCGCGCGCGTGCGCGGACGCGTGGACCTGGTGATCAACGGGTCCTACTGGCTCGGCGCAGCGGGTGGCGCGCTCGGCGCGCTGGTGCTGCTCGACACGAGCATCTTCGCTCCGGACATCGGGTGGCGGCTGGCGTTCGCGATCGGCGCCGTGCTCGGGCTGGGGATCCTGCTCGTCCGCCGGCACGTGCCGGAGTCGCCGCGCTGGCTGTTCATCCACGGGCACGACGAGGAGGCCGAGCGGATCGTCGGCGAGATCGAGGACGAGGTGCGTTCCGAGACCGGCCAGGAGCTCGACGAGGAGCCGGGCGAAGCGATCACCGTCCGCCAGCGCCGGTCGGTCTCGTTCCGCGAGATCGCATCGACGGCGTTCTCGAAGTACCCGCGGCGCACGGCGCTCGGCTTCGCGCTGTTCGTCGGCCAGGCGTTCATCTACAACGCCGTGACGTTCGGCCTCGGCACGTTCCTGGCGTCGTTCTACGACATCGACGACGCGCGCGTGCCGTTCTACATCGCGCTGTTCGCGATCAGCAACTTCCTCGGCCCGGTGCTGCTCGGGCGGCTGTTCGACACGGTCGGCCGCAAGCCGATGATCGCCGGCAGCTACCTCGGGTCGGCGGTGGTGCTGTGCGTGCTGACGATTCTCTTCCTCGGCGGGTCGCTTGGCGTGTGGGGCTTCATGGCGCTGCTGCTCGCCACGTTCTTCCTCGCGTCGGCGGGCGCCAGCTCGGCGTACCTCACGGTCTCGGAGATCTTCCCGATGGAGACCCGCGCGCTGGCGATCGCGTTCTTCTACGCGATCGGCACGACGGTCGGCGGCATCACCGGGCCGTACCTATTCGGGAAGATGATCGAGTCGGGGTCCGACTCGCAGGTCGCGATCGCGTTCTTCATCGGCGCCGGCGTGATGGCGCTGGGCGGCATCTTCGAGCTGCTGTTCGGCGTCAAGGCCGAGCAGCAGGAGCTCGAGGGGATCGCCCCTCCGCTGTCGGCCGAGGACGCCGAGGGCGAGGCCGAGGAGCGCCCCGCCCCGCCGCCGCGCACGCGCCGCGCCTACTCGTCACCGGGCATGTGGGTGGCGGCGCCCGTCGCGGCCGTCGGCTTCGAGCGCGAGGTCCGCGCGATCGAACGCGCCCTCGCCGAGCACGGCGGCCCGGTCGACCGCCGCGAGCTCGCCGCGCTCGTGGGCGCGCGGTTCTGGGGGCCGGGGCGCTACGGCGCGGCCTTGCGGGCCGCGGTGGTGTCGGGGCGGGCGCAGCGGGTTGGGCGGTCGCGGTTTGCGACGGGACGAACTTCTGCTGGGTAGGGGAGCGGCGACGCCCGCGTGGGTTTCGTCGCAATCGTGCGCGGCCGCGCGATCGTTGCGACGAAACCGTCCTGTGGCGTGGGTTTCGCAGCACCGGTCGCGCCACCGCGCACGATTGCTGCGAAACCCACGCAGGCGCACCCGCCTCCCTACCCAGCCGCAGTTGACGTTCGCCGGAGCTGCGACGCCGCCGGCGGATCGCCGGTCAGCACCCACCGCCGCCCATCGCGCCGCAGCCGCCCCTGATCGGCGAGCTTCGTGAGCGCGCCCGACACCGACGGCCGCCGCGCGGCGACCAGGTGCGACAGCACCTCGTGCGTCAGCGGCAGGTCGAGGTACACGCCGTCCGGATGCACCCGCCCATGGCGATCGGCGAGCTCCCAGAACAGCATCCACAGCCGCTCGTCGAGCCGCGGCTGCTGGGCGATCGCCATCATCACCGCGAGCCGGCGCGAGCGCGCCAGCGCGCGGCCCGCCAGGGCGGGCCCCACGCGCGTGTAGCGCGCCATCCGCTCGGTCCAGACGGTGTCGAGCACCGCCAGGCGGGCGTTGGCGAGCACGCGCCAGGTGGTCTCGAACCCGATCGACTCGTCGCCGTCGAACTCCCACGGGCGCAGGAGGTCCCCGTCGGCGAGCAGCTCGGCGCCGAAGCGGCCGCCGAAGCCCACGCGGCGCACGAGCACGCCGCCGAGCACGAGCAGGCCGAAGCCCTCGCGGGCGCGGCCCGAGTCCACCCTCGCGTCCCACGAGCCCAGCGGCAGCTCGACAATGCTCGCCAGGCTCGCCTGGCGCGCGGTCTGCAGCTGCTGGCGAGACACGAGTTCCGCGAGCTCGGAGTCCTCATCGAGGACGAGAGAGCGTCCGCCATTGACCGACACGAGACCCTTCATAGCGCAATCGCGCCGGAATGCGTACGGACTCAGAGCGAAACGCCGGCGGCGCGCGCGATGCCCGACACGTAGTCGCCGGCGCTCGACGGCCGGTCCTCGGGCTCCTTCTCGAGCGCCCGCGTGATCGCGCGCGCGGTCGCCGGCGAGACGTCGCGGCGCTGCGACGGCAGGTCCGGCGGCTCCTCCTGCAGATGCGCGAACAGCACGCGCATGCTCGGCCGCCCGCCGAATGGCGGCGTCCCCGTCAGGCACTCGAAGACCACGCAGCCGAGCGCGTAGATGTCGGTGGCCGGGCTCACGTCCTCGCCGCGGATCTGCTCCGGCGACATGTAGTCGAGCGATCCGAGGGCCTGGCCCGGACGCGTGAGGTTCGACGCCTGGCTGTCCTTGGCGAGGCCGAAATCGGACACGTACGGCGTGTCGCCGTCGAGCAGGATGTTCGCCGGCTTGATGTCGCGGTGGACCAGACCCGCGCCGTGCAGCGCGTCGATCCCCCCGGCGGCGGCCGCCAGCATGCGAACCGTCGCGTCGAGCGACAGCGGGCCGTTCGCGATCAGCCGGTCGGCCAGCGAGCCGCCCGGGATCAGCCGCTGCACCAGGTAGGGCAGCCCGTGCTCCTCGCCGTCGGCGAGCACCGGCACCACGTTCGGGTGGTCGATCTTCTGCGCCGCCTTGACCTCGCGCCGGAAGCGGCGCAGGAAGACCTCGTCCTGCGAGAGCTCGGTCGTGACGACCTTCAGGGCGACGGGCTCGCCGCCGTCCTGGGTTCCCTCGAACACGATCCCCATCCGCCCGCGCCCGATGACCCGGGTGATCCGGTAGGGACCGAGGGAGTCACCCGGCCTGGGCTCCAGGGCGATTTCAGGCATTCCGAGCGGCGAAAGAATATCCCCCCAGGGTCCAGGACGGGCCCGTACTTCCGTTGGGGGCCACTTGCGTCGCGCCGTCAGAGCGACGACACTCCCCCGTGATCTCGCTTATGGACAGGCCAATGCTCGGCGACTACAGGATCGAGGGGATCGTCGGCTGCGGGCGCACGGGCATCGTGTACCTCGCCACCGATTCCAGGACCGGACGCGCGGTGGCGCTGAAGGTCCTGCGCGAGGACGTGAGCATCGACCCGATCTACCGCGAGCGGTTCCGTCGCGAGGGCGCGTTGCTGGCGGCGATCCGCCATCCGCACGTGATCCCGATCTACGGCATGGGCGAGATCGACGGCGACCTGTACATCGCCACCCGCCTCGTGTCCGGGACACTGAAGAACGTGATCCTCAACGGGCCGATCGAGCTCGACGCGGCGATGCGGATCATCACCGCGGTCGGCGAGGCGGTCGACGCCGCCCACGTGGCCGGCGTCGTGCACCGCGACATCAAGCCCGCCAACGTTCTGATGGATCCCGGCAACGGCGGCCCGAGCGTCTACCTGGGCGACTTCGGGCTGGCCCGCGACCCCGACCAGGCGACGCTCACGCTGCCCGGCCAGGTCATCGGCACGCTCGACTACATGGCGCCCGAGCACCTGGAGGCCGAAGGCGTCGGCACGCCGGCCGACATTTACGCGCTCACGTGCCTGGCCGTCGAGACGCTCACGGGCGAGGTCCCGTTCGTCCGCGCCACCGACGCCGCGGTGATGTACGCCCATGTCATGGACGAGCCGCCGAGCGTCTCCGCCCGGCGACCCGAGCTGCCCGCGGCGCTGGACGAGGTCGTCGCCGCCGGGATGGCCAAGGATCCGGACGACCGCCCGCCGACGGCTCGCGCGCTGCTCACCGAGATGCTGCGCGCGCTGGGCCGGCCGGTCCCGGCCCGGCTGGTCGCGGCCGGTTAGGAGGCCCGCCGGGTGTCGGACGGCGACACGGGCACGGCGGCCCCGGGCACCGTCTTCAGCGGCCGATACGAGATCATCGCGCCGATCTCGAGCGGCGCGATGGGCGCGGTCTACCGGGCGATCGACCGCCACACCGGCGGCGAGGTCGCGGTCAAGCGGCTGCTCGACGTCCGCCACTCGGCGCGGTTCGAGATCGAGGCGCGGCTGCTCGCCAGCCTCAGCCATCCGCGTGTCGTCAAGGTGCTCGACCACTCGCAGGACGACCAGGGGCTCTACATCGTCATGGAGCTCGTGCGGGGGACCGACCTCGGCGCCCAGCTCTCCGAGCGCGGCAACCCGGGCCTCCCGGTCAACGAGGCGATCGAGTACGCCCGCCACACGTGCGAGGCGCTCCAGTACGTGCACGACCAGCAGATCGTGCACCGCGATGTGAAGCCGCAGAACATGATCCACGCCGACAACGGCGTGGTGCTCGTGGACTTCGGCGTCGCGCGCGCGATCGGCAGCGACGAGACCGTCGGCACGATCGCGGTCGGCACGCCGCGCTACATGGCGCCCGAGGTGTTCGCCGGCGGCACCGTCTCGCCGGCCAGCGACGTCTTCAGCCTCGCCGCCACGCTGTGGACGCTGACGATCGGCTCGCCGCCGCGCTACGGCGACGTGATGAAGATCGACAAGCTCGCCCCCGGCCTGCCGCCGGAGCTCGCCGAGGCGCTCACCGGCGGCCTGGAGATGCTGCCGGAGATGCGGATCCCGTCGGCGATCGCGTTCGCCGAGGCGGTCGGCGTCCCGCTCAGCGAGCGCGGCGGCGAGTCGCTCGCCCAGAGCCTCGGCCGCGCGCCGGTGCACCGGCGGGTCATCGAGGCGATCGTCCGCACCGCCGCCGGCATGTTCGAGGCGGCCGCGTGCTCGATCGCGCTCGTCGACCAGGCCAGCGGCGACCTCGTGTACGAGGCCGCCTGGGGCGCGGGCGCCACCGAGGTCGTCGGCCTGCGGCTCCCGCCGGGCGCGGGCCTCGCGGGCTCGGTCGTGGCCAGCGGCGAGGGCGCGGCCGTGCCCGAGTGCCGCAAGGACCCGCGCTGGAAAGCTCAGGTGGCGGCCAAGACCGGCTACGTCCCGTACACGATGCTCGTGACGCCGCTCATCAAGGAGGGCTCGACGATCGGTGCGCTCTCGCTGCTCGACCGCCGTGACGGCGGCCCGTACCGGCACGAGGATCTGGCCCGCGCCGCCCTGTTCGCCGACCTCGCCGTGGTGGCCCTTGACCTGGACACATTCCCGATGTCTACGAGGGGCGGCAGAACCTTGCCGCTCAGCTAGGAGCGCGGTTACGGTTGGCCAACATGACGGACAGTCATTTCGACGCGATCGTCGTCGGCTCGGGATTCGGCGGGTCCGTGACGGCCTACCGGCTGGCCCAGGCCGGCAAGCGCGTCCTCGTGCTCGAGCGCGGCAAGGCGTATCCGCCGGGCTCGTTCGCGCGTAGCCCGCATCGCGCGCGCGAGAGCTTCTGGCACCCCGAGCGCGGCCTGCTCGGCATGTACCACTACTGGTCGTTCAAGGGGATCGACGCGCTCGTGTCGGCCGGCCTCGGCGGCGGCTCGCTGATCTACGCGAACGTCTTCCTGCGCAAGGACGAGCGCTGGTTCATCGACGAGGACGTCAACGACGGCGGCTACGAAAGCTGGCCGTTCACGCGCGCGGACCTGGACCCGCACTACGACCGCGTCGAGAAGATGATCGGGCTGCAGCGCTACCCGTTCGAGCACGAGCCGTACGCGGGGACGCCGAAGACGATCGCCTTCAAGCTCGCCGCCGAGCGCAACGGGCTGGAGTGGTTCCTCCCCCCGCTCGCGGTCACGTTCGCCAACGAGGGCCGGCCGCCGGTGCCGGGCGAGAAGATCGTCGAGAAGATTCCGAACTTGCACGGGCGCGACCGCGTGACGTGCCAGCTGTGCGGGGAGTGCGACGTCGGCTGCAACTTCGGCGCCAAGAACACGCTCGACTACAACTACCTCACGCACGCCAAGCACCACGGCGCGGAGATCCGCACGCTCGCCGACGTGCGCACGATCGAGCCGCGCGAGGGCGGCGGCTACAACGTCGGCTACGCGCCGCTGGGCGAGGACGGCGACGCCTCGGCCAACGGCCGCCCGGCGCCGCTGCGGATGCTGAGCTGCGACCACCTGGTGCTCAGCGCCGGCACGCTCGGGACCACCAACCTGCTGCTGCGCAACCGCAGCGCGTTCCCGCGCATCAGCCGCAAGCTGGGGACGCGCTTCTGCGGCAACGGCGACCTGCTGACGCTGGCGCTCAACTGCGCCGAGGTCACCGACGGGCGCCGCGTGCCGCGGCTCGTCGACTCCGGCTACGGCCCCGTCATCACCAGCACCGCCCGGATGCCGGACGCGCTCGACGGCGGCGAGGGCCGCGGCTTCTACCTGCAGGACGCCGGCTACCCGCAGCACCTCGCGTGGATCTTGCACGTCGTCGCCGCGCCCAAGACGCTCTGGCGCTGGCGCGGACATGGCATGTACCTGGTCAAGAACTGGCTGCGCGGCTCGCTCGACACCGACGTCACCGGCCACATCGCCGACCTGCTGGAGTCAGCCGAGCTGTCGGCCGGCGGGCTGCCCCTGCTCGGCATGGGCCGCGACGTGCCGGACGGCCGGATGTACCTCAACCGCGGGCACCTGGACCTCGACTGGAAGCGCGCGAAATCCGACGCCTACTTCGAGCGCCTGCGGACGACGTCGCGCGGGTTCGCCCACGCGCTCGGCGGCAAGTTCGCCGACAACCCGATCTGGTTCCTCAAGCGCGTGATCACTGTGCACCCGCTGGGCGGCGCGCCGATGGGGCGCCAGTCGGGCGAGGGCGTTGTCGACCCCTACGGCAACGTGTTCGGCTACCCGGGCCTGCACATCGCCGACGGCTCGGTGATGCCCGGCCCGGTCGGCCCGAACCCGAGCTTCACGATCGCCGCGCTGGCCGACCGCTTCGCCGACCGCATCCTCGAGACCACCCCCGCCGCGGAGGCGGCCGCCACATGACCGCGATCGCCACGGAAGCCGCGAGCGTCCAGTTCACCGAGGAGATGCTCGGCCACGTCACGTTCGGCGAGGCCGACTTCAACCGCGGCGCCGCGCCCGACCGCCCGGGCGCTGGGTTCTTCAAGTTCCGCCTGACGATCGTCGTCGACGACATCAAGTGCTTCGGCGTCGACCCGATGCGCCGGGCGGGCGCGTTCGGGTGGATCGACTGCGACGCGCTCGGCGGCCGCATGGCGATCGAGCGCGGCGTGTTCAACCTGTTCGTGGACACCGAGCCGGGCGTCAAGCACATGCTCTACCGGCTGTATTTCCGCGACGGCGTCGGCCACCCGCTGACGATGACCGGCTACAAGCTCGTGCGCGACGACGCCGGGTTCGACGTCTGGCGCGACACGACGACGCTGTTCACGCGCGTGCTGCGCGGGCACGTCGAGCCGGGCGAGGACGAGAGCGCCGAGCTCGTCGCCTCCGGCGTCCTGCGGATCCGGGTGCGCGACTTCGCCAAGCAGCTCACGACGTTCCGCGCCGGCGGGCCGGGCGCGTTCGCCAAGCTCGGCGCGCTCGGGCGGTTCGGCTGGATCTTCCTCGGCCAGCTGGCCGAGGCATACCTGTTCTCGAAGGGAAGACGCAATGGCCAAGGCCACGGGTAAGGGGAAGCGCCTGCAGGAGGCCATCGAGGCGGGGCGCAAGCCGTCGGGCCGCACGCGCCTGCTCGGCGTGCTCGCGGGCGGCGCCGTGCTGACCGTCTTCGGCGCCGAGATCGCGCGTGTGTGGCGGCTCGGCATGCTCCCCCAGAGCCGCGAGGAGCGCGACGAGCGCGAGCAGGCCGGGCGCGTCAAGCGGTCCGTGATGATCATGCGCGAGGGCTACGCGGTCTCCCGCACGCGCGAGAACGCGCTGTTCAACATGCTCGCCTCGTTCTCGGTGACGTTCGGCATCACGCGCGGGATCACCTCGTACATCCGCGATCACGGCGGCCTCGGCCCGATCCAGAACGTCATCGTCGGCAAGCGCCACATCCACCACTTCATCCCGGGCGGCCTGATCGCCCTCAGCGCCGGCGGCGTGGCGATCGGCATGAAGGGCGAGGACCTCGACAAGTACCTCGCGCTGCCGTTTGGCATCGGCGTCGCGCTCGTGCTCGACGAGTCCGCGCTCCTGCTCGAGCTCGAGGACGTCTACTGGACCGAGGAGGGCGTGCTCTCGGTCCAGATCGTCTTCGCCGCGATGGCGATGCTCTCCGCGCTCGCCTACCTGATCCGGATGCTCCGCCAGACAGAGGGCCAGGACGCCGAGTCCGACTGGGAGATCGCCGCCAAGGCCTGGGACGACCTGCAGATGATCCCCGGCATCGGCGGCGGCGAGCCGGGGATCGGTCTGTAGGGCCGAAGCGCTCGTTTCAGCGGACCGCTAGTCGATCAGCGCACCGCAGCTGACGTTGACAATCGCAGCCGTCATGCTGCGGGCCCAGTCGGACGCGGCGAAGGCGGCCGCATTGCCGATTTCCTCGAGCGTCGCGGCCCGCCCGAGCAGCGTCTGCTGTTCGATCATCTCGACGATCTTCTCGCGCCCCTCGAAGCCCTCGGGGAGCGACTCGGGCACGCCTCCGCTTGCGAGTGTGATGACGCGGACTCCGTGCGGTCCGAGTTCGACGGCGAGCTGCCGCCGGATCGTCTCGATCGCGTCGAACGCGACCTGGGTTCCGCCCAAGTAGTAGTCGCGCGTCGGGCCGCTTCGGTCGCCGGGGCCACCGAAAGCGAGGATCACGCCCGAGCGCCGCGGGATCATGTGCCGCGCGGCCGCTCTCGCCGTCAGGAATGTCGTTCGCGCGGCGGTCTCCACCGGCGCCACGAAATCGTCGACGGCCATCTCGGCGAGCGGTATCCCGTGCGTGTGCGGGTGGGTGATCACGTTGAAGGAGATGTCGATGCCGCCGGCCTCCGCCGCCACGGCGTCGGCGTGCTCGTCGACCGCGTGCTCGTCGAGCGCGTCGACCTCAGCCGTCTCGGCCAGTCCGCCGGCGGCACGGATCTGCTCGGCCACCGCGTCGAGCGTCGCGGGCGTGCGGCCCGCCAGGAACACCCGGGCGCCCTCGCGGGCGAACGCCCGAGCAACGGCGCCGCCGATCGATCCGGCCCCTCCGTAGCTCACTGCGTTCTTGTTCTCGAGCAGCACGTCTACCTCCTCGAATCTCAGGTCTCCCAGTACAGACCGGGTGGCGTCGCGGAGAACTCAGCGGTCGCCGCACATTCTCGGCGGTCTTCCGGCCTGCGCGCCGAGGGTATGCGACGCACGAGGACGACGAGACAAGGAGCGATGACCATCGAACTCGAGCCGCTGACCGCCTGGTTGTGGTGCCTGCGCACACCGATCGTGCAGGCGTACGCCGTGCGCGAACGCGACGGCTTCAACCTGATCGACACCGCCACCGCGGGCCAGGAGAGCCAGATCCTGCAGCTCCTCGCCAGCATCGACGGGCGTGCGGCAGACGATGTGCGCCTGTACGAGATCCTGCTCACCCACGGCCACGACGACCACACCGGGTCGGCCGCCGCTCTGGCCGCACGCGCCGGCGCCCGGGTCCTCGCCCCGCGCGTCGACGCCCCGATCGTGGCCGGCGAAGTGCCGCCGCCGCGGCCCCAGCTCGCCGAGTGGGAGCGGCCCTTATTCGACCAGGTCACGCCCAACGTCCCGCCGGCTCCACCGGTCAAGCCAGACCGCCTCGTCGACGACGGCGAGACGCTCGGATGGCAACACGACGCACGGCTGATCGCGGTGCCGGGGCACACACCCGGGAGCATCGCGGCGTGGTTCGAGCGCGACCGGACGCTCGCCGCCGGCGACGCGATCGCGTCCCACGAGGGGCGCCCGATGGTCGGCGTGTTCAACGCCGACCCGGCGGCTGCAGTCGAGAGCTTCTGCCGCTTGGCGCAACTCGACTCCGAGCTCGCGTGCTTCGGTCATGGTGAGGCAGTACGCACGGAGGCGGGCGCCCGCCTGAAGGAAGCGGCCTCGGCCCTGCGATGAGCCATCAATCGTCGCCTGGGACGACCTGCAGTAGGCTCGACCGAATGAGGTCCTTTCACGAAGGCCAACTTGTCACGGTGCTCGAGGATGGCGATGAGCTCGAGGGCATCGTCGTCCACGCTCCGAGCTTGGTGAAGATCGAGGTCGTGGTGCCGGACGCCGAGCGCGGACCAGTGTTCCGCTTCGTCCACCCGAAGCGGCTCAGGGACCGCACCGCGGCCGGCGACCACGATGAGGCGCTGCGCCGGCTGATCCGGCGGACCGCGTCCGCGGGGCGCCCCGGCCCGCGCAGCGGACCGGGAGGCGGCCGCGGGCGTCGCGGTCACTCACAGCCGACCGGGCATCGCACCACCGGCAAGTAGACCCGCGGCGCCGGCTGATCTGGGTCGCAAACGAAAGAACGAGATCATGGGCAAGACAGTCATGGGCGCGGTGGTCTCCCTGGACGGGTTCATGGCCGACGACAACGACGGCGTCGGGCCGCTGTTCGACTGGTTAGGCAACGGCGATGTCGCCTGGAGCTTCCCGGGCTCCGACGGCGAGTCCCGGACCACCCAGGCGTCGGCCGACTTCATGCTGGACCTGTACGGCGACATGGCTGCGAATGTCATCGGACGGCGGGTGTTCGACCTGACCAACGGCTGGAATGGCAAGCCGGCCGCCGGCGAGCACGTCTTCGTCGTCACCCACCGGCCGCCGACGGACTGGGAGTACGCCGACACCGCACCGTTCACGTTCGTCGACGGCGTCGAGAAGGCGATTACCGCCGCCAAGGAGTTCGCCGGCGACCGGGTCGTCGACGTGGCCGCTGGTCAGATCGGCGGCCAGGCGCTCAGGCTCGGGCTGATCGACCAGGTGGTGGTCAACCAGGTCCCGGTGGTCTTCGGGTCCGGCCGCCCGTTCTTCGCCACCGGCGGCCTGGCCGAGCCGCTGCGGCTCGAGAACCCGACCATGATCGTGCCAGGCGATCGGGTCACCCACCTGGTCTACGACGTCAGCCGCTGAAGATGACCTAGTGTCGCTCGACGACTACGACGGCGAGGTCTCTGCCCGCCCGCATCTCGTAGACGGGGTACTTCGGGACCACGTCGACCATGAGCCTCCAGAGACGCGGCCGCTCGCTCGCGGTGGCGGGTGTCGCGATCGCGGCGAAGATCTCCGATCGCACCTGCACGACCACGGCAGGGTTGTGCAACAGGTTGAGATACCAAGAGGGGTCGCCGCCCCCGCGTGCGGCGGTAGCGACGAGGACGTAACGCTCGCCGTCGCGCCCGTAGTAGAGCGCCGTTCGACGTAGCCTGCCCGTCCGTCGGCCACGAGTCGTCAGCAGCAAGGCATCGTTGCCGTTGAACGTATGCCCGCGAGCGCCTCCACTCTCGACATAGCGGCGAATGTGACGGGCAACCCAGCCGGTCGGGTTGTCGAAGACCTCTCCGGTCATGGCGCCGAATGCTCGCACCGTTGGTGGCGCCCGTTGCGTGATGGACGAAGCGTCACCGTCGCCACGAGGCACTGGCGAGACTGCCGGCGGCTGGCTTGCCGCCACCGCTCGCCCTAGCGCCAGGCCGATGAGCGCGATCAGGAACTTGACGATGACCGAGGTGGTCGGTGAGCACGTCGCCAAGTCCGGCTACGACTACGCCACCGAGTTGGTGTTCGGGCTCGACCTGATCCTCGACGGTCTCGACAGGCTCCGAGACGCCTGACCGGACGGCTGGTTCGAGGACCTAGATCCGTTCGATCTTCGCCAACCAGGCCGGCGCACCCTGCGCGTCGAACCTTGTCCGCAACCGATCCGGACTGACGGAGGCAACGCTCCAACCGCTGCTACGTCTGAACGCTGCCCTCAACTCCTCCTGACTGATGGGATGCGGGCCACAGGTATCAGGTCCGACGTCACTGAAACAGAGCACGTATAGGTGCCCGCCGCGACCAGTCACGGACGCCAGACTCGCCACGTAGTCTCGCCGCTCATCGCTATCGAACGTGTGGAACAACCCGCAGTCAAGCACCGTCTCAAACACTCGGCCCAGACGGTGCAAGTGGAAGGCATCGGCAACAACGAACTCAGCGTCGATGCCGCGACGCGCGGCCTTCTCCCGCGCGATCGACAGTGCGGTCGCTGCCACA
>DATDKF010000038.1:0-6884 GCA_036520135.1 Solirubrobacteraceae bacterium | reverse complement strand
AGCCCGCGATGGCGCAGGCGATTGCGGTGCTGGGCAACGGGGAAGACGTGCTGGAGTGGAGCCAGGCCGTGATGATCGAGCCGAGGAGCCCGTTCCGGGGCAACGAGCCGCCGGCCGGATGAGACGCTGGATCCTGATGCTGGCGCTCGCGGTTCTGCCGCTCGCCGGCTGCTACGGGTCGACCGAGCCCGCCACGGACGCCACGCCCTAGGCGCGCGTTCGCAGGGCCTCGAGCCCCAGCCCCTCCGGGCCGTGGAGGGCCAGCATCGTCTCCTCGGTCGCGACCGGGCGCTCCGGGTCGCGCAGGGACACCCCGACCATCGTGAGGAACGCGACCGGCACGGAGGCCACCGCAGGCTGCGCCAGCAGCGCGCTCAGCGTCGTCGGAGCGGGGTCGGCCACCAGGGTGGCGGCGATCCCGCCGCTCGCGATCAGCCCGCCGGCGGCCATGCCGGCGATCGCCCCGCGGGCGGTCAGGCCCCTCCACCAGATGCCCAGCAGGAACAGCGGGCAGAACGTGCTCGCCGCCAGCGCGAACGCCCAGCCCACGAGCACCGAGATGTCGAGCCCGCGCGCGACCAGCGCGAGCGCGACCGGCGCCAGCATGCCGCCCAGCGCGGCGATCCGGAAGCGCCGCCGGCGGGCGGTCACGTCGGCATGCCCGCGGCGCCAGAGGTCGAACGAGATAGTCCCGGCCACCGACACCATCAGGCCCGACGCGGTCGACATGAACGCGGCGAACGCGCCGGCCGCCACTAGTGCGCCGAGGATCTCGCCGCCCGTGCCCGGCCACGCCGCCTCGGGTAGCGCGAGCACGACCGAGTCGGTCTCGCCGGTCATGTACAGCTCCGGCACGAGCACGCGGCCGAGCGCGCCGTAGACGATGGGGAACGCGTAGAACAGCGCCAGCAGGCCGAGCACGCGGACGGTCGTCCGCCGCGCCGCCGGGCCGTCCGGATTGGTGTAGAAGCGGACGAGGATGTGCGGCAGCCCCATCGTGCCGAGGAACGTCGCCAGCAGCAGCGAGTAGACGAACACCGGCGACGAGTCGCCGGACGACGTGACCGGCCGCGCCCACTCGTCGCCGCGCTGGGCGTCGATCCCTTCGGCCACCGGCACGACGGCGCCCGGCGGAAGCTCGACGGTCCCGGCCGGTAGAACCACCTCCTCGCCGGCCGCCGCCTCGGCGCTGCGGCCGTCGACGGTGTAGGCGGTCGCCTCCGGGAACGTCACCTGCTGCGGCGCCTCGAGCTCGACGGTCAGCCCGGCGGCGGGCGCGTGCGGCAGCTCGTGGCCGAACATCGCGGCGCGCTCGGGCAGCCCGCCGAGGTGGATCAGCAACAAGCACGCGGGCAGCGCGATCGCGAAGGTCTTCGTCCAGTACTGGAACGCCTGCACGTACGTGATCCCGCGCATGCCGCCGGACGCGACGTTGAGCGCGACGACCGCGCCGACCGCCACCACCCCGACCCAGTACGGCGCGCCGGTGACCTCGCCGAGCGTGAGCCCCGCGCCCTTGAGCTGCGGCACCAGGTAGAACCCCGCGATGCCGAGCACGACGACCGCGGCCAGCACGCGGATGCGCGGCGAGCGCAGCCGCGCCTCGGCGAAGTCGGAGATCGTGTAGGCGCCGAAGCGCCGCAGCGGCGCCGCCACGAACAACAGCAGCGCGAGATAGCCCGCGGTGAACCCGAGCGGCAGCCACAGCGCGCCGCTGCCGACCTTCATCTGCAGGCCCGCGATCCCAAGGAACGACGCGGCCGACAGGTACTCGCCGGAGATCGCGGCGGCGTTCCACCACGGCGTGATCGCGCGCGAGGCGACGAACAGGTCCGACGTCGTGCGCGCGAGGCGCACGCCGTAGATGCCGAGGCCGAGCGTGGCGGTGGTGACCGCGGCGATCGCCGCGATCGCGATCACCGCGGCGGCTCCACGAGGTCGCGGAACGACTCCTCGAGCGCTGTCGCGCGGCGCGTGTACAGCAGCGCGATCGCGATGAAGAACGGGAACGGCGGCCAGGCGACGATGAGGATCGGCAGCGGCACGCCGAGCACGAACACGTCCTGCAAACCCGGCAGTAGGAGCAGCGCCAGCGGCAGGGCGCCGATGATCCCGCCGAACGCCACCAGCGCCACCCCGCTGAGGCCGAGCTGCGCGCGGATCAGCCGCCGCAGGTACAGGCCGCCGTGGGCGGTCGCCTCCGCCAGCTCGTCCCTGGGCGTGCGCCTCACGCGCCCAGCTTCCGCCGCAGCTCGCCGACGTGGCGGCGGGCGATCGGCACCTCGGCGCCGTCGGCCATCACCAGCACGGCGGTGCCGTTGAGCCGCGGCCGGACCTCGACCGCGCGGCGCAGGTTGACCACGAACCCGCGGTGCACGCGCGCGAAGCCGTGCGCCGCCCAGCGCTCCTCGAGGTCGGTCAGCCGCGCGCGCAGCAGGAACCGCCCCTCGGTGCTGGCGACCCGCACGTAGTCGCCGTGCGCCTGCAGGTACAGGACCGAGGACCGCGGCAGCAGCCGCGTGCCGCCGCCGCGCAGCGCGTCGACGGCGAGCGTGTCGTCCTCGGCGGGGGCCGCCTCGGCGGGCGCGGCGTGGCGGGCGACGCGCTCGATCGCCTCGTCGAGCCGCCGCCGCGAGACCGGCTTGACCAGGTAGTCGAGCGCCGCCAGCTCGAACGCCGACACGGCGGCGTCGTCGAACGCGGAGACGAACACCACCGCCGGGGGGTGCTCGAAGCGGCGCAGCACGCGCGCGAGCTCGAGCCCGTCGAGGCCCGGCATCCGCACGTCGAGGAACACCGCGTCGATCTCGTGGCCTTCGCCGAGCGCCACCAGCGCCTCGTCGGCGGACGCCGCCGACTCCACGTGGTCGACCGCCGGCGACGCCTCGAGCATTCGCACGAGGTCCTCGAGCGCGGGTAGCTCGTCGTCGACCGCCAGCAGCCTCACGCGGCCCGCACTCCGGCCCGGAACTTCGGCAGCGTCATCACGACAGTCGTACCCCGAGCCACGGTCTCGTCGATCTCGAGTCCGTAGCCCTCGCCGAACGTCGACTGCAGGCGCCCGTGCACGTTCCCGAGGCCGATGCCCGGTCCCTGACCGGCCAGCGCCGCGCGAGCGCGCTCGGGGTCGATCCCGGCGCCGTCGTCGGACACGCGCAGCGCGACGTCGCTGCCGAGGTCGATCCCCTCGATCGCCACCAGCCCGCCGTCCGGCTCGCGTTCGACCCCGTGGCGCACCGCGTTCTCGACCAGCGGCTGCAGCGAGAGCACCGGCAGCACCGCCTGGAGCACCTCGGGGTCGACCTGCACACGCACCTTCAGGCGCTCGCCGAAGCGCGCCTGCTCGAGCCGCAGGTACTTCTCGACATAGCGCAGCTCGTCGGCGACCGTCGCGTACGCGCGTTGGCGCGCGAACGCGTACCGGATGAACTCGGCGAACTCGGTCAGCAACTCGCGCGCCTCCTCCGGGCGCGAGTGGATGAACGACGCGACGGCGGCGAGCGCGTTGTAGATGAAGTGCGGCGAGATCTGGGCGCGCAGCGCGCTCAGCTCGGCACGCGCGAGCCGCTCGCCGACCGCCTCCATCTCCGACAGCTCGACCATCGCCGAGACGAGCGCGGCGACCTCACCGACCACGCGGGTCTCCTCGAGCCGCAGCCGGCCGGGCCGGTCGTAGAGCGCCACGAGCGCACCGACGCGGCGGCCCTGCACCACCAGCGGGGCGACGATCGCGGAGCGCAGCGGGCACGCCGGGTGCTCGCAGTGCAGCCGCGGCTCCACGCGCAGGCGGTCGTCGCGCACGTCGCCGGCCAGCGCGGCGAGCTCGTCGCCGGGCCGATGGTGGTCGCTGCCCGCGCCGTCGAAGGCCAGCAGCCGCTCGGCGTCGGCGAGCGCCACCGCGCTCGCGCCGGTCAGCATCCGTAGGTGCGGGGCGGCGGGCGGCGCGCTGCCCGGGCCCAGCCCGCGCCGCAGGTGCGGCAGCAGCGACGTCGTCGCGTGCACGGCGCTCTGCATCGCCGAGCCCGTCGGGTCGAGCACGCGTGGCGCGCGCACGAGCCGCCGCCCCGCGACCAGCGAGGCCGCGAGCGCGAGACCCAGCAGCACACCCAGTGCGACGTCCACCCTCGCGGCCGAGCATAGAGCCGGATCCGGCCATCTGGTCGCCGTTCGTCGCGCCGCGGACACCGCTCACCGATCAGATCGACCTTTGAGCGATCTCGCACAAGCGCGCGCGGAGCCGAGGGAACCATGCCAGCCGTACGCCCGTCGTTTGGACAGGGGGAGGAGACGCATGACTGAGCCGTCGTATGACTGGGAGCGCATCGAGCGCTCGCCGGAGTTCCAGGAGCTCGTGCGCAAACGGCGGTCGTTCGTGCTGCCGGCGACGATCTTCTTCCTGACCTACTACATGGCCTTCATCCTGCTCGCCGGCTACGCCGTGGACTTCATGGCGTCGTCGGTCTACGAGGGCCTGACCGTCGGCTACTGCCTGGCGCTGACGCAGTTCGTCATGGTCTTCGCGCTCGGGATCATGTACCTCAAGCGGTCCGACCGCGACTACGACCCGCTCGCCGCGCGCGTGGTCGAGATGGCCGAGCGGGGCGAGCTTGGGCGGGCCGGGAGGTTCGAGCGCGACGAGGCCGCGGCGACGAAGCCCGAGGTGACCACATGACCTACTTCGCGGACGTCAACGGCGAGGCGCTGGTCATCTTCGGGATCGTCCTCTCGATTACCCTCGGCATCACCTACTGGGCCTCCAAGCGGGCGACCGGCACGGTCGGCTTCTACGCCGCCGGGCGCTCGATCACGGCCCCTCAGAACGGCCTCGCGATCTCGGGCGACTACCTGTCTGCGGCGTCGTTCCTGGGCATCGCCGGGCTGATCTACATCTACGGGTTCGACGGGTTCCTGTACTCGATCGGGTTCCTCGTCGCGTTCCTGACGGTGATGTTCCTGCTCGCCGAGCGCATGCGGAACTCGGGCAAGTTCACGATCGCCGACGTGCTCGCCTTCCGGCTGCAGGAGCGGCCGGCGCGCACCGCGGCCGCGCTCGGCACGCTGGCCGTCGTCGCCTTCTACCTGATCGCGCAGATGGTCGGCGCCGGCGTCCTGATCCAGGCGCTCGTCGGCATCGACTTCCCGCTGGCCGTGCTCCTCACCGGCGCGTTCATGCTCTGCTACGTCGTGTTCGGCGGCATGGTCGCCACGACATGGGTGCAGATCGTCAAGGCCGTGCTGCTGATGGCCGGCATCACCGTGATGTCGCTCTTCGTGCTCGGCAAGGTCGGCTTCAACCCGGTCGAGCTGTTCAACCGCGCGGAGTCCAACACCACCGCCGAGTCGACGTTCTCGCTCGGGCCGGGGACGTTCCTGGCCAAGCCGATCGACACCGTCTCGCTCGGCCTCGCGCTGGTACTCGGCACGGCGGGGCTGCCGCACATCCTGATGCGCTTCTACACCGTGCCGAACGCCAAGGCCGCGCGGACCTCGGTCGTGTGGGCGATGTTCCTGATCGGCTTCTTCTACCTGCTGACCACGTTCATCGGCTTCGGCGCCCGCGCGTTCCTGGGCCAGGAGGGCGTGGAGGCTGCGGGCACCGCCGGCAACCTGGCGGGTCCGAACCTGGCGGCGTTCCTGGGCGGCGGCGAGGGCACGTTCGGCGGTGACCTGTTCCTCGCGGTCATCGCGGGCGTGGCGTTCGCGACGATCCTCGCGGTGGTCGCGGGCCTCGTGCTCTCGGCCTCGAGCGCGGTGGCGCACGACATCTGGTCGAGCATCATCCGCAAGGGGCAGGACTCCGAGCGCGAGGAGGTCATGGTCGCCAAGATCGCGGCGTTCGCGATCGGCGCGATCGCGATCATCGTGGCCATGGTCGGCGGCTCGGGCCTGAACGTGTCGTTCATGGTCGGCCTCGCCTTCGCGGTCGCCGCGTCGGCGAACTTCCCGGCGCTGCTGATGGCGCTGTCGTGGCGGCGGTTCAACACCACGGGCGCGGTCACCGGCGTGCTGCTCGGCGTGATCAGCTCGATCGCGCTGGTGATCGTCTCGCCGAAGGTGTGGCCGGGGGCGGACACGGTGACCGGCTCGCCGATCGGCTGGGAGCTCGCCAACCCGGGCATCGTCTCGATCCCGCTCGGGTTCATCGGCTGCTGGCTCGGCACCATGCTCAGCCGCGAGCGGAAGACCGAGCGTACGTTCCACCAGCTGTTCGTCCGCTCGGAGACGGGGCTCGGCAGCGAGAAGACGCTGACCCCGCACTAGCGACGCAAAGGGGTACAACATGGGGGGCGGCGGCCGGCCGGTCGCCGCCCCCTGGCCAACCCCGCGAGAGGAGACACGGCATGGCTGAAGCGACGCTCGAGGCCCAGCTGGAGGAGCTGCTGGACCAGGAGACGTTCTCGCCTCCCAGCGAGTTCGCGAAGCACGCCGTCATCTCCGATCCGTCGATCCACGAGGAGGCGGCCGCCGACCCCGAGGGCTTCTGGGCCGAGCAGGCCGAGGCCCTGCACTGGCACGAGAAGTGGGACCGGGTGCTCGACTGGTCCGACCCGCCGTTCGCCAAGTGGTTCGTCGGCGGCAAGCTCAACGTCGCCTACAACTGCGTCGACCGGCACGTCGAAGCCGGCAACGGCGATCGCGTCGCCTTCCACTGGCGCGGGGAGGAGGGCGAGGAGCGCGACATCACCTACAACGACCTGCACCGCGACGTCCAGCGCTTCGCCAACGCGCTCAAGGACCGCGGCATCGGCGCGGGCGACGTCGTCGGGATCTTCCTGCCGATGATCCCCGAGGTCGCGGTGGCGATGCTCGCCTGTGCGCGCATCGGCGCCCCGCACAACGTCGTGTTCGGCGGCTTCTCCGTCGAGTCGGTCAAGGAGCGGATG
>DATDKF010000037.1:0-2564 GCA_036520135.1 Solirubrobacteraceae bacterium | reverse complement strand
ATGCGCCGTCAAGGCGCCATGGACCGATCGCGGCGCCGGCGTCCCCGCCGCCCTACCCAGCCGCAGTTCTCGGCCGGCACCCTCACAGCGCATCCAAAGCCTCCAACCGATCGAACAGCTCGTGCACGACGACGACATCGCCGACCGCGCGCGCCAGTTCGTCCCGACCAGCCCGCCCCGCCTCGTACTCCCGGCACCGCTCGCCGACCGCCTCGGCGACGGCGAGCAGCGCGCCGTAGAGCACCTCGCGGACCAGCCCCGCCGCCCCCGCGAGCTCGAACCCCTCGCCCGGCGCGACCTGCCAGCCGACCGCATCGAGCGCGTCCTCGGCCTCCGCGAGCTCGCGGCGGGCGTCCTGCACCACCGCGGGTGCGTCCCCGCCCGCCGCCACGGCGAGCGCGTCGGCCTTGACGGCGTAGGTCGTGACCAGCGCCTCGTGCACCGCGGCCGCCTGGGCCGCCGGGACGCGGACGCTGCGGTGATGGCGCGATGTTTCGGACATGAGACAAGACGGTAGCCTGCGGTCCGGCAGAACTGAAACGCCGTTGCAGTTCCGCCGGTCGACCCGTCACCATGTCCGGCATGGCGCAATGGAGTCCGATCCCCGCGAATGAGCTCGCGACCCGCGTGAAGGCGCGCCGCCACGCGCGCGGGATCAGCCTGCGCGCCGCGGCGGTCGAGGCCGGCGTGTCGGCCGCCACGCTCTCGCGCGTCGAGCGCGGCGACTACATGCCCGAGCGCGACAACTTGTTCCGGCTGCTGCGCTGGGTGGGGGCGCCCGCCGCCGCGCCGCCGGACGGCCCGTCCGAGCCCCACCCGCCGGGCGCGACGACGATGGAGGCGATCGAGCTGCATCTGCGCGCGGACAAGGATCTCTCGGCGGCCGACGCCGAGACGATCGCCCAGATGGTCCGGCTCGCCTACGGCCGGCTTCGCGGGAGCGCCCGATGAGCGCGCGCCCGGCGGCGACTGCCCGGGCCATCCGGCCCGATCCCTGGCGGCTCGACCGCGAGGCGGCGGCGGTGCGGTGGCGGCTCGGCCTCGGCCCGCGCGACCGGCTCGACCCGCTGCGGCTCGCCGCCGCCGTCCCCGCGCGCGTGTACCGGCCGGAGGACTTCGGCGACGAGGTGCTGGCCCGGCGCCTGCGCCAGGTCCCGTGGGACGGGCTGTCGTTCACCCTGCCCGGTGGCGAGCTCGTCGTCCTGCTCAACCCCGCCCGGCCGCCGACCCGCCGCACCGCGACGCTGATGGAGGAGCTCGCCCACGCGCTGCTCGGCCACCGGCCGACCCGGATCGAACCCGACCCCGCGACCGGCGTGCCGCAGCGCAGCTACGACGCCGAGCAGGAGCGCGAGGCGTTCGAGCTCGGCGCCGCGCTGCTGCTCCCGCGCGAGCTGCTGGCGGCCGAGCTGCGCGCCCGCCGATCCGCGGCGGCGACCGCGCGGCGCCACGGCTGCAGCGAGGCGCTCGTCCTGTTCCGGATCCGGCGGCTCGGGCTGTCGCGGCGCTACGACGCCTACTCGCTCGCGGCCTGAGGGCCGCCGCGGAACTCGAAGTGCATCGGGTCCGGCCGGGTCGGCCAGCGGCCGCCCCAGGTGAACCCGTGGCGCTCCATGACCCGCACGAGCCGGCGGTCCTGCTCCGACCGGCCGCGGAACGGGTTGCGTGACGCGTTGAGGTCCACCGCCAGGCCCCAGGCGTGCAGGGAGAGCTGCCCGCGCGGCTGGATCCGCCGCGGCGCGAAGCAGCCGGCGTAGTCGCCCGGGTCGACCAGGCCGGCCAGGCCCCGGCGCGCGAGCTCGGCGAGCGCGGCGCGCAGGTGCGGCACCATCGCCCGGTGGCAGCGCACGCTGCCGAGGATCGGGACGCGGCGCGTGACGATGTAGCGGCGCACGAACGTCGGGTCGACGCGGATCCAGTCGCTGCCGTACGGCAGCCCGACGGCCGGCTCGCCGAACCGCACCTTCAGCAACCCCGGCCGCGCCGGCCCGATCGGGCCTGACGCCGGCAGCGGCCCGCCCGGGAGGATCCGCGCCGCGGCGCCGCGCTCGGTGCGGCGGATCAGGTCGCGGCGCGTGAGCGGCGCGCGCAGCGAGGCGATGACGGTCGTGCGCAGCGGCGGCACGCGCGGGTCGCCGGCCGCGACGGCCACCTCGGCGTCGTGCAGCACGTCGTCCGCCACGACGGCGACAACGCGCATGCGGCGGCCGTCGGCCAGCCGGAGCACGGTGCCGGGATGAGCGCGGCGCAGCCCCGCCTCCGTCTGGGAGATCACCGTCGTGCCGCGCCGCAGCCCGGCGAATGCCGCGCGGGCGTCGGGCGGGACCGTCCGGGCGTAGCGCCGCGCGTTCACCGAGATCGCGTCGAGCGGGATCGCATAGCCCGGCTTCGCGCGCAGCAGCGCGACGCCGCGCCCGAGCACGGTCGCCGCCGACACCGCGGGATCGCGGCGCAGCCGGTGCGCGGCGCGGTCCGCGTGATGCAGACCCCACACGAGCGCGACCGACTCCGCCGCCGGCGCGGGCGCCGGGCCCACGGCTGCGGCACGATCGCGCGCAACGCCG
>DATDKF010000036.1:0-2520 GCA_036520135.1 Solirubrobacteraceae bacterium | reverse complement strand
GCCTGCATCCCGCACCTGCGGCGGGCGGAGAACCCGCACATCCTGACGCTGTCGCCGCCGATCAGCCTCGAGCCCCGCTGGCTCGGCCCGCACATCGCCTACACGATCGCCAAGTACGGCATGAGCCTGTGCGCGCTCGGCTTCGCGGAGGAGCTCCGGGAGGCCGGGATCGCCTCGAACGCGCTCTGGCCGCGCACGCTGATCGCGACCGCCGCGGTGCAGAACCTGCTCGGCGGCGACGAGGCGATGGCGGCCTCGCGCAAGCCGCAGTTGTACGCGGACGCCGCCTACGCGGTCATCACGCGGCCGAGTCGCGAGTGCACGGGCAACACGTTCCTCTGCGAGGACGTGCTCGCCGAGGAGGGCGTCACCGACATGGACCTCTATGCCTACGTGCCCGGGGCGACGCCGCAGGTCGACCTCTTCGTCGACCACGTCTGAAAGGTGATCTGACATGGCGACCATTCCCTACCAGCATCTGGGCTCCGCGCTGGCCACCGACTACTTCTTCGTCCGCGAGCAGTTCAGCGACGAGCAATGGGACCACTTCCTGCGCACGCGGCGGTTCGTCGACGAGGAGGTGCTGCCTGCCATCAACCACTACTGGGAGCGCGCCGAGCTGCCGTGGCCGCTGATGCGGCGGCTCGCCGACCTCGGCCTCTACGGCGAGGACATCGCCGGCTACGGCTGCCCCGGCATGAGCCCGCTCGCCCGCGGCTTGGTCAACATGGAGCTGCACCGCGGCGACGGCAGCCTCGGCACCTTCCTGGGCGTCCAGTCCGGGCTGGCGATGAAGTCGATCGACCTGCTCGGCTCCGAGGCGCAGAAGGATCGCTGGCTGCCGGCGATGGCGCGCTTGGAGTCCATCGGCGCGTTCGCGCTGACCGAGCCCGCGCACGGCTCGGACTCGGTCGCGCTGGAGACCAGCGCGCGCCGCGACGGCGACGACTGGGTGCTCGACGGCGCCAAGCGCTGGATCGGCAACGGCTCGATCGCCGGCGTGGTGGTCGTCTGGGCGCGCTCGGCCGAGGACGGCCAGGTCAAGGGCTTCCTCGTCGAGACGGACACACGTGGCTTTGAGGCGACCACGATGGAGGGCAAGGGAGCGGCGCGCGCGATCTGGCAGGCCGACATCCGCCTCGACGGCGCACGCGTGCCCGAGGAGTCGCGGCTTCCGGGCGCCGAGTCGTTCAAGGACGCCGGCCGGGTTCTCGTCAGCACGCGGACGACCTGCGCGTGGGGAGCTCTCGGTCACGCGGTCGCGGCCTACGACGCCGCCCTGACCTACAGCAAGCAGCGCCACCAGTTCGGCAAGCCGCTCTGCAGCTTCCAGATCGTCCAGGACCGGCTCGTCAAGATGCTCGCCGAGGTCACGGGCATGCAGCTCTACTGCATGCAGCTTGCGCGCCTCGAGGAGAGCGGGCGGCTCACCGACACGATCGCCGGTCTGGCCAAGCTCAACAACACGCGCAAGGCCCGCCAGGTCATCGCCGAGGCGCGCGACCTGCTCGGCGGCAACGGCGTCCTGCTCGAGAACCACGTCATCCGCCACTTGGGCGACATCGAGGTCATCCACACCTACGAGGGAACCGAGACCATGCAGTCGCTGATCGTCGGACGCGACATCACCGGCGTCGGCGCGTTCGTCTAGAACGCCTGCGTCAGGACGATGCCGTCGTCCCGCTGTGCGCCGAGCGGCTGGCCAAGTACAAGCGGCTGGTGCTCATCGAGGTGCTCGACGAGCTGCCCAAGAACCCCGTCGGGAAGCTCGACAAGCCGGCGTTGCGCGCGCTCGCCACCGCGTAGCACGCCGTTCGTGGGAGGGGCGGCGCCCGGCGTCGCCCATCGTTGGCGTGAATTGACAAGCGCGCAAGCGATGTCTGGGCGACCGGCACATCGGCACGACGGCGGCCCGAGCGTACGTTGCCGGTACACGCGATGAGAGGATCCAGATGAGCACCGCCACGGTCACCGAGAACATCGTCGCCCTGGAGCCCGTCACCCGCGACGACTTCGCCGACGAACCGGTGCGGGCGCCCGCCGAGACCGAGCGCCTGCAGGCCTACCGGTCCGTCCCCGTGGCGCGCCGCCAGACCGGCTGAAGCGCCTCACATGTCGAGGCCGCCGTTGACGCCCCAGACCTGGCCAGTGATGTACGCAGAGGCGTCGGCGGCGAGGAAGGCCACCACGCGGGCGATCTCCTCGGGGCGGCCCATGCGCCGCATTGGGATCGCCGCCTTAAACGACTCGATCACCTTCGCGGGCACGGCCGCCGTCATTTCGGTCTCGATCAGCCCCGGCGTCACGGCGTTGACGGTGACCCCGATGCCGTCGGCGGAGAGCCTGTCCGCGCTGGCCAGCGCGAACGCGGCCTCGCGGGCGAGCGTCTTGGTGAACCCGAACAGGCCGGACTTCGAGGCAGCGTAATTGGCCTGCCCGATGTTGCCGATCTCGCCCGCGATCGACGAGATATTGATGATGCGCCCCGAGCCGCGCTCGATCATGTGCTCCAGCGCCGGC
>DATDKF010000035.1:0-9694 GCA_036520135.1 Solirubrobacteraceae bacterium | reverse complement strand
CGGCGGGAGCGGGCTCGGCGCCGGCGATCTCCTCGGCCAGGCAGTCGGCGAAGCGGCCCATCAGCTTCGCGCTCACGTCCTGCATCACCCCGCGCCCGAACTGGGCGGCGGGGCCGGTGACGCGCATCTCGGTCTCGACGTGCACGCGCGTGCCGCCTTCGACCTCCTCCATCGTCGACGTGATCGTCGCGGCGGCCGTGCCCTGCCCGCGCTGGTCGCGCGCCTGCGCGCGCATGACCGCGCGGCGCGCCGACTCGTCGGCCTCCTCGATCTTCACCGTGCCGCTGTAGCGGGTCGTGATCGGGCCGATCTTGATCGTCATCGTGCCCTTGTGCTCGTCGCCGTCGGATCCCTCGATGGCGGCGCCCGGCAGGCACGGGGCGACGCGCTCGACGTCGAGCAGCACCTCCCACGCCTGCTCGAGCGGCGCGGGGACCGTGAACTCGTTCTCCAGCTTCATAGCGTCGAGTAGAACTCCCGCTCGCGGGACTCGAGGATGATCGGGATCGCCTCCTCCTTGACGAGGCGCGTGAAGTGCTCGGACGCCATGTGCGCCTCGTAGCCGGCCTCGCTGTCGTACTGCTCGTAGAGGAAGAACAAGCGCGGGTTCTCGGGTGAGCGATGGGCCTGGTAGAAGCGGTTCCCGGGCTCGGCGCGCGACGGCTCGGTCATCTCCTCGCAGATCTGCGCGAGCCGGTCCTCCTCCCCCTCGTTGGCGGTCCACTTGGCGCAGACGACGTAGGCCATGTCAGGCAGCTCCCTTCTGTCCGATGCGGTTGCGCAGCACGCCGATCCCCTCGATCTCCAGCTCGACGACGTCGCCCGGCGCGAGCCAGCGGTCGAGCTCCAGCCCCGACCCGCCCGCGGCGGTGCCGGACCCGAGCACGTCGCCCGGGTAGAGCGTCTGCGAGCGCGAGGCATAGGCGATCATGTCGGCGAACGTGTGGTGCATGTGGGCGCTCGTGTCCTCGCCCCACAGCGCGCCGTTGATGCGCACGCGCATCGCCGCGTCGGAGGCGTCGAGCTCGTCGGCGGTCACGATGCACGGGCCGAGCACGTTCGACCCGTCCCAGTCCTTGGCCTTGCCCGGGCCCATGCCGACCGGCAGCTCGCGCGCCTGCACGTCGCGCGCCGACAGGTCGTTCCAGATCGTGTAGCCGAAGATGCAGCCGGCGGCGTCCGCGGCCGCGACGTCGCGCACCTCGCGGCCGATCACCGCCGCGAGCTCGAGCTCATGGTCCAGCCGCTCGGTCCATGGAGGCCAGGGGATCTCGTCCTCGGGCCCGATCACCGTGTCCGGCATCCCCTTGTAGTAGGCGGGGACCTCGTACCACTCATTGGGGATCTCGCGGCCCAGCTGGCCGAAAGCGTTCCGCATGTGGCCTTCGAACGCGAGGAAGTCGCGCAGCGAGCGCGGGCGCAGCGGCGCCAGCAGCCGCGCGGCGCCCTGGATCGGGATCGTCGTCCCCAGCGGCGCGCCCGCCTCGATGAAGGCCACCATGTCGCCGCCGAACGCGAGGTCGATCACGCTGTCGCCGTCGCCCGCCAGCATGCCGACCCGCGGGCCGGCGCCCGCGTCGTAGGTCACGAAGCGCATCGGCGCACCGCCTCCTCGATCTTCACGTAGCAGCCGCAGCGGCACAGGTTCCCGCCCAGCGCCTCGCGGATGTCCTCGCCGGGCCGCATCGCCTTCACGGTGAGCACGAAGCCCGGGGTGCACCAGCCGCACTGGAACGCGTGCGCCTCGTTGAACGCACGAACCACGGGGTCAGACCCCTGCAGTCCCTCGACAGTAGATATCTCGCGGCCGGCGACCGCCGCGGTCAGCGTGAGGCAGCCGGTGACCGGCTCGCCGTCGAGCAGCACCGTGCACGCGCCGCAGACGCCGATGCCGCACGTCTCGCGCACGGAGAGCAGGCCGTGGCGGCGCAGCGCGGCCAGCAGCATCTCGTCGGTGCGGGCCTCGAGCGTGGCGGCGCGGCCGTTGAGGATCACGTCGACCTTCATCGCTCGAGCGCCTCCAGCACGCGCTCGGCGGTGATCGGCAGCTCGGTGACGTGCACGCCGAGCGAGGCGAGCGCGTTGCCGATCGCCGGCGGGATCGGCGGCAGCGCGGTCTCGCCGAGCCCGTGGACCTCGGCGCCGTCGCGCTCGATCAGCTCGTGCGTGAGCCGCGGCATATCGCCGAACGCGGGCACGTTGTAGTCGGACAGATTCGCGTTGGTGACCTGGCCGTCGGCGAACTCGACGGCCTCGAACAGCGTCGTCCCGAGCCCCATCAGCATCGAGCCCTCGTTCTGCAGCTCGGCGCCGCGGCGGTTGACGACCTTGCCCGCGTAGACGGCGGCGTGGATGTGCTCGACGGTCACCCGCCCGGTCGCCTCGTCGACCGCCACGCGCGCGGCCGCCGCGCCCTGGTGCCAGTGCGTGGAGGCGACGCCCTGGCCGGTGTCGGGGTCCAGGCCGCCCTCGTTGCGGACCTCGCCGAAGCCGCGGTCGCCGTTGGCCTCCAGGTCCTTCGCCGCCTCGCGCAGCGCGCGGCCCATCATGTAGGTCGAGCGGCTCGACGTCGTGCGCGTGTCGAACGGCGACGTGTCGGTGTCGGGATCGGGGACCTCGACCTGCCCGGGCTCGCAGCCAAGCAGCTCGGCGCCCATCAGCCGGATCGACTGGCGCACGTCCTGCCCCATCTCGCACGACGCGCTGCGCACGATGTACCCGACCGGCGTGCGCTCGACCGAGATCGCCGCGCGGCTCGGCGTCTGCATCCCCTTCAGCAGCACGCACAGGCCCTTCCCACGCGGGTCGGCCTCGTAGTCGACGGCATCGGCGGCGGCCTGCAGGCAGTCCTCGAAGTGCACGTCGCGCATGACCTCGCCGGTGGCGAAGACGTCGCCGTCGCGCAGCAGGTTCTTGCGGCGCAGCTCGAGCGGGCTGATGCCGAGCTCGCCCGCCAGTAGGTCCATCGTGCGCTCGGACGCCCACACGGACTGCATCGCGCCGTAACCGCGGAAGGCGCCGTTGGAAGGCAGGTTCGTGTAGATCGCCAGCGAGTCGACGCGCACGTTCGGGATCCGGTACGGGCCGACGCCGGCGTAGCCCATCTTGGTCGCCACGCCCGGGCCGCAGTCGGCGTAGGCGCCGGTGTCGACCCAGCAGTCGACCTCCTTGGCGACCAGCGTGCCGTCGCGCTTGGCGCCGATCCGCACGCGCACGACCGCGGGGTGGCGGTTGAGCGTGACGAACTCCTCGGCGCGGTCGAGCACCGCCTTCACCGGCCGCTGCGCCTTGCGCGCCAGCGCGGCGACCAGCGCCTCCAGCCGCACGAACGTCTTGGCCCCGAACGAGCCGCCCATCGGCGGGGCGATCACGCGGATGCGCTGCTCGTCGATGCCGAACAGGCCGGCGAGGTCGGCGCGCGTGTTGAACGGCGTCTGCGTGCCGGCGTGGATCGTCAGCCGGCCGTCCTCCCACTCGGCGAGCGCGGCGTGCGGCTCCATCGGCGCGTGTGCCGCGCCGGCCGTGCGGTAGACCTCCTCGACCACCGTGTCGGCCTGCGCGAAGCCGGCGGCGACGTCGCCGTGGCGGATGCGGAAGCGGTGGCACACGTTGGAATCGGCGATCGGCCGCACGTCGATCGAGACGGCGTCCTGCGCGGAGGCGCCCGACTGCTCGTGGATCTGCGGCGCGCCACGCATCACCGCGGCGACCGGATCGGTCACCGCCGGCAGCTCCTCGTAGGTGACCTCGACGAGCCGGGCCGCCGCCCGCGCCGCCTCGCGCGTCGGCGCGGCGACCGCGGCGACGACGTCGCCGGCGTGGCGGGCGCGGTCGGCGAGCACGCGCTGGTCCTTGACCTGGCAGCCGTAGAGCCCGAGGTCGGCGACGTCGTCCGGCGTGAGCACCACGACGTCGTCGGGAACCGCCGACGCGTCGATGCCGACCACATGCGCGTGCGGATGCGGCGAGCGCACGAACGCGGCGTGCAGCATGCCGGGCCGCTCGACCTCCGCCGAGTAGCGCAGCTGGGCGGTCACGCGCGGATCCACACGTCCTCCACCGCGCGCGCGACCTCCGCCGCGATCACGCGGCGCCGGTACTTCGCCGAGCCCCGGGAGTCCGAAAGCGGCTCGATGCGCTCGGCGTAGCGGGCGCCGATCTCGGCCGGCTCGCCGTCGCACAGGTCCGGGAAGTCCTGCGGCGTCTCGGCCACGGCGCCGACCACGACGCGCAGCCCGTCGTTGCCGTTCACCGCGGCGACCGCCGCGCACGGCCGGTCCTCGCTCGAGCGCGAGCGGAACTTGCGGTAGGTCGCGCGCTCGGGCTGCGGCGGGACGCGCACCTCGACGAGCAGCTCGTCGGGCTCGATGCACGTCTCGTAATAGCCCAGGATCAGCTCGGAGACGCTCACGGCGCGGTCTCCGCGCGGCGAGCGCAGCACCGCGCGGGCGTCGAGCGCGGCGAGCATCGCCGGCGGGTCGGAGGCGTAGTCGGCGTCGGCCAGCACGCCGCCGACCGTCGCCTGGTTGCGCACGCGCGGGCTGGCGACCAGGCCGAACGCGCGCGCCAGCACGGGCCAGTCGCGGACCTCCCGCTCGACGCGGCGGTGCGTGACCATCGCGCCGAGCCGCAGCTCGCCGTCGACCACGTCGATCTGCTTGAGCTCGTCCACGCGGCCGAGCGACAGGAACGCGTCCGGCGCCAGGAAGCCCTGGTTCATGAGGATCCCCAGGAACGTCCCGCCCGCCAGCACCGTCGCCTCGTCACCGCGCTCGGCGCGCAGCGCGAGCGCCTCCTCGAGGGAGTCGGGGGCGATCCACTCCGGCTCAGTCACGCGAGGATCTCGACCACCCCGGTGCTGCCGTTGACGCGGATGCGGTCGCCGGTCTTGATCCGCTCGCCGGCGTTGGTCGTGCCGACCACGGCCGGGATTCCGAACTCGCGCGCGACGACCGCCGGGTGCGACACCGCGCCGCCGGCCTCGGTGACCAGTCCGCTGATCTTCGTGAACAGCACGACCCACGCCGGGTTGGTCATGCGGCACACGAGGATCTCGCCGTCCTTGACCTGGTCGAACTCGTCGAGCGACGCGACGAAGCGCGCCGGGCCCTCCACCACGCCGGGCGACGCGGCCAGGCCCTTGACCTCGCCGGTCGTCGACGGCTCGCCCGCGTAGAACTTCTCCGGGAACCCCCAGAGCGCGTTGTACGGGAAGTCGAGCGCGGTCTTGGTGGCGGTGCCGACCCACGACGGCGGGCGCCGCTCGGCGGCGTCCTCGCGGTAGTCGCGGCGGTCGGACACGAGCTCCTTGGCGTCGATCGCACCCTGGTCGGCCATCAGCCGGCGCAGCTCGTTGTAGCGCAGGTACATGACGTCCTCGGCGTCGTCGATCACACCGGCGTCGACGAGCTTGACGCCGATCGCGATCAGCACGATCCGCAGCCGCGCGTTGGTGCCCTGGTCGATGTAGAAGTGGTGGTCGGGCGTGAGCGGGTTCATGCCCAGCGAGAGGTTGAGCGCCTCCTCCAGCTTGGCCTTGTCGTCCCCGTCGACGCCCTCCATGACCTCGCGCTTGGCCGCCTCGAGGTCGTCGCGGACCGACTGGATGTTCGACGGGTAGTCGTAGTCGGTCGCGATGTAGCCGCGGATCGCCTCGATGATCGGGGCCGGGTCCTCGCGCCAGGTCTTGAACGCGAACTCGTGCGACCAGATCGACTTGTAGCCGAACGTCTTCTGGTGGGCGACGATCCGCTCCTCGATGAACCGGCGGCCGCTGTCCGAGCCCTCGAGCCCTGCCATGACGTCCGCCGCCGTCTCGCCCTCGAAGGCGGCCGACAGGTCGCCGTCGCCCTTGATCTCCTCCTTGAGCTTCCAGAGGTCCTCGATCGAGTCCCAGTTGCGGTCCTCGAGGCTCGACTGCAGGCGCCCCATCAGCCCCGGGTCCTCTCCCCCGCGGACCTCGGCGATGACCGCGTTGAGGTTCGTCGTCGACGAGAACTGCGCGAAGTTGAGCATCCAGTGGATCTTCCAGTGGCGGTCGTGGACGTCGACCGCGTCCTCGAGATAGACCGCCATTTCGCGCATCGTCGCGGCGCCGTAGTCGATGCCGTCCAGGTACGCGAAGTTGCGCTCGATCTCCGGCCGCAGCCGCTCGCGCCACCAGGCGAGGAAGTTGCCGGCGTACTCGGGGAGCACCCAGCCGAGGTAGACGCCGATCGTGCCCGCGTGCTCGGGGTCGCGCGGCACGCGTGGGACGTAGCGGGCCTGGTACTCGGTCGCCTCGCTGCGGATCTCCGAGTCGGCCGGCACGGCGGCCGTGTAGACGTAGCCGTTGATCTCCTTGGCGATCCAGTCGCACGCGAACGGCGTGCCGAACCGCCGGAACATGTGATCGCACGTCAGCCACCAGCCGCCGATGTCGAAGAACAGCGGCGACACGGGGTTCGGGATGTGGAGGTCGTCGTAGATCCAGAAGAGCTCCTTTTCGCCCTCCTGCCACTCGATCGGGAACTCGTCCGACCCGTGGAACTCCCCCAGGACCTCCTCGGCCACGGCCATCTCTCTCTCCTCGCCTCGACTCCGGGCGCGGATGATAGATAATCGATGATCACCATGCCATCCGTCTACTACTGCGCGACGACGCTCGACGGCTACATCGCCGAGAGCGACGACACGATCGACTGGCTGACGGGCTACAAGCCGGTCGCGCCGCCCGCGAACGTCGAGACCGTGGGTCCCGAGTTCCCGGCGTCCTACAACGAGTTCTACGACGGGATCGGGGCCATGGTCTCCGGCTCAGTCACCTACGAGTGGGTCCTCGAGCACGCCGGCGACTGGCCGTACCCGGGCAAGCCGTACTGGGTGCTCAGCTCGCGCGAGCTGCCGATCGCGGACGGCCAGGACGTCCGCTTCAACGGCTCCTTCGAGGAGATGCTGGAGTCGGCCGGCGACCGCAAGCTGTGGATCGTCGGCGGCGGCGGCGTCGCGAAGCAGTTCGCCGAGGCGGGCCTGCTGGACGACGTCTGGGTGACCGTGGTCCCGGTGGTGCTCGGCGCCGGCAAGCCGCTATTCGACGGCCGGCTCCCAGGGCCGCCGATGCAGCTGACCGGCGTCCTTCCGCGTCCGAGCGGGATGGTCGAGCTGCGGTACGCGCGCCTCCCGGCGTAGCACCGCGCCGACGCCGACCATCGCCACGAGCATCCCGGCGAACGTCACCGGGTGCAGCGGCTCGCCGAGCGCGAGCGCCGACGCGATCGCCGTCACAGCGGGCACGACGAGCAGCAGCGCCGCGACCGCGCTGGCGGCGTGGCCGCGCAGGATGTGGACGAGCGCCAGCAGGCCGACGATGCCCATGCCCCAGGCGATCCAGCCCATCGACAGCACGAGCTTGGCCGAGACGTCGAAGCGCCCGCCGACCACCGCGGCGACGGGCGCGACGAGCACGCCCGCGGTGACGTTCTGCACCGCCGCCGACACCCGCATGTCGGCGGCACCGACCCAGCGCTTCTGCAGGACCGTGCCGCCCGCGAGGCCGAGCATGCCGACCACCGTGACGGCGACGCCGGCGCCGACCCGGGCGCTCCCGAGCTCCGGCGCGAGGCTGATCGCCACGCCGGCGACGCCGATGGCCAGGCCCGTCCACAGCCGCGCGTCGCCGTGCTCCTGACCGCTGGCGATCGCCAGGCCGGTCGTGACGAGCGGCGACAGGCCGAGCATCACGAGCGCGCCGAGCCCGGCCGGCACGCCGAGCGCGAACCCGCCGTAGACGCCGCCGAACTGCACGACCTGCAGGAGCAGCCCGACGACGGCCAGCCGCCCGAGCGGCGCCCCGCGCCAGCGCCCGTGCCGCAGCGCGAGCGGGACGAGGACGAGCGACGCGAGCGCGAACCGGACCGCGAGCAGCGGCAGCGGGTCGGCGACCTCGATGGCCAGCGCGCCGACGACGTAGCCGGAGCTCCAGATCAGGACGAAGAGCGGCAGGAAGAGGCGGTCGGGCATGTCCTGCACGGTGATCCGATAACGCTTGGCAATCAATCGCACCTTCGCGTGATTGATGCGCATGCGTGATCGGTCGCTTGCGCGGACGGCCCGCCCGCGCGACCATGGTCGCGTGGACCTCGACCCCGCTCACCTGCGCTCGTTCCTCGCGATCGTCCGCTACGGCGGCTACCACCGCGCGGCCGACGCGCTGCACCTCACGCAGCCGGCGGTCAGCCGGCACATCCGGCGGCTCGAGGAGCAGCTCGGCGAGCCGCTGTTCGCGCGCCGTGGCCGCGGCGTGGAGCTGACGCCCTACGGCGAGCGCGCGGCGGCCGAGCTCGCGGAGGTGCTCGCCGCCCACGACCGCGCGCTCGTGCGGCTGCAGCGCGGCCGCGGCGAGGCGGGGCCGTTCGTGCTCGGGATGATCGAGAACCTCGTCGACCCGGTGCTGCCCGACCTGCTCGGCGTGGTGCGCGCGCAGCTCGGCGAGCGGCCCGTGCAGCTGCGCGTCGACCGCTCGCGCGAGCTCGTCGAGCGGCTGGCGCGGGGCGAGGTCGACGCCGCGATCGTGCTCGACGCCGGTGACGCCCCGGGCGCGCTCGAGCTCGGCACGCTCCCGCTGCGCTGGTGGGCGACGCCGGCGCTGGCGGCGACCGAGACGCCGCCGCGGCCGCTCCCGCTGGTCGCCTACGATCCGCCGTGCGGCCTGCGCGACGTCGCCTTCGAGCGGCTGGAGCAGCTCGGCCTCGAGGCCGTGCTCACGGCGGAGAGCCCGCACCTGAGCGGCGTCCAGGGTGCGGTGCGCAACGGGCTCGGCTACGCGCTGCTCGCCGCCGGCGGCGACGGCCTGCGCCCGATCGCGCACGGCCCGCTCGCCGAGACGATCCCGGCGCGCCTGTGGCTGGTGCTGGCGCCGGAGCACCGCGCGCTCGCCGCGCCCCTGCGCGCCGCTCTCTGGCAGGCGACGGCGCGGCGAACCCTCTCCGCGGCGGCGTAGCCCCTCGGGGCCGCGGCCGAGCGGCGAACGTCAACTGCGGCTGGGTCGGGCGGCGGGGGACCGGCGTCGCCGGTGGTCCCTGGCGAGTTGACCTGCATAGGGAAGGTCAACTCGCCAGGCGGTCGGCGGGCGAGCGGCAGCGCGCCACTTCACCGCTCTCCCCTACCCAGCGCAGTTGAAGTTCGTCCCTACGCCCCGTGCGGTCGATCAGCAGCGCGCTGTCGCGCCTCATTGCCGTCACAACCTTCCATAGACCGGGACGGATCGGGTCCGGTAGGGTCGCCGCGGTCCCGAGGGGAGAGGAGCTACATGGAGGGCTCGAAGACTGTCCTGCTGATCGGCACGCTCGATACGAAGGGCGCCGAGTACGCGTACCTGCGCGAGCGGCTGCGACTGCACGGGGTCGACGCGATCCTGGCCGACGCCGGCGTCAACGAGCCCGTCGGTGTGACGCCCGACCTGTCGCGATCCGAGGTCGCCGCCGAGACCGGCGCCGACCCCGCGGCGCTGGCGTCCGCCGGCGACCGCGGCGCCGCGGTGACGGCGATGGCCGAGGCCGCCGAGGCGCTCGCGCGGCGGCTGTTCGCCGAGGGCCGGATCGGCGGCGTGCTCGCCGCGGGCGGCTCGGGCAACACGGCGATCGCCACGCGGGCAATGCAGGCGCTGCCGGTCGGCGCGCCGAAGGTGATGGTGTCGACGATGGCGGCCGGCAACACG
>DATDKF010000034.1:0-5304 GCA_036520135.1 Solirubrobacteraceae bacterium | reverse complement strand
ACGCCGGCGGCCCCGTCGTCGTCAGCACCAGCCGCCGCCGCGGTGGGTCGGGCGCTCGTAACGCTGGTGCTGGTCTGCGCATTCGCGATCCCAGCAACCGCGGTCGCATCACCGGGGGATGAACCGGCGCGGCCCACGGAGGACCAGGCGTTCCCCGGCCTCGCGCGCCAGGCTCGCGCAGCTACGGCAAAGCTGTCCACCCGCCCGGTCGACACCCGCCCCAGCGCACCGCGCGCGCAGCCGACCGACCCCGGCTTCGACTGGGGCTCCGCGGCCGCCGGCGCCGCCGGCGCCGCCGGCCTGATCGCCCTCGTCTCGCTGGGCGCCCCGGCACTTAACACCCGTCGGCGCCTGCGGACCGGGCGCTGAACGTTGCGCGCCCTCCTCACGCTGTTCGCGGCCGTCCGACTGTGTCCTCACGAGAGTCGAGCGGCCATCAAGTGCACACACGACCCAAGGAGGTTGGGCAGGCACTGCGGCAGCGCGAAGGCGCAGGCGACGCGTTCAGGCGTCGGGAGCGATGAGGCCCGTCTCGTACGCGTAGATGACCGCCTGGACTCGGTCGCGCAGCCCGAGTTTGCCAAGCAGGTTCGATACGTGCGTCTTGACGGTCGCCTCGGAGAGCACGAGCGCCCGCGAGATCTCGCTGTTGCTCATCCCGGCGGCGAGCATGCTCAGCACCTGCCGCTCGCGCTCCGTGAGCTCGGCCTCGCTCGCGTGAGTACGTGGAACGGCGGGCGGGAGGCGGCGACCAACCTGGTCGAGCAGCTGCCGAGTGACCGAGGGCGCCAGGACGGCGTCGCCCGCCGCGACCGCGCGCACGGCCGCGACGACCTCGTGCGTCGGCGCGTCCTTAAGCAGGAAGCCGCTCGCGCCCGCGCGCAGGGCGTCGATGATGTAATCGTCGAGCCCGAACGTGGTCAGGATCAGCACTCGCTGGCGGGGCAGCTGCCGGGTCGCCTCGATGCCGTCCATCACGGGCATCCGGATGTCCATCAGCACGACGTCGGGCGCATGCTCGGTCGCCGCGCTAACCGCTTCCTCGCCGGTACCCGCCTCGGCGACGACTTGGATGCTGCCTGTTGCCTCGAGCACGGCCTTGAAGCCGGCCCGCATCAGCGGCTGGTCGTCGGCGATCACGACGCGCAGGGGTCTCATCGCCCGCTGTGCCCGTAGGGCAGCGACGCATGGACCTCGAATCCGTGGCCGTCGCACGGGCCTGCGCTGAGCGTCCCGCCGAACAGCGCAGCGCGCTCGCGCATGCCGATCAGGCCGTGCCCGCCCGCCGGTCGCGGGCGCGCGGCGCCGGTCGGGGCTCCGCTGTCGCGGATCTTGAGCTCGACCGCGTCGGCGCCGTAGCCGACCGTCACGCGCGTCGGCGCCTGTGGGGCGTGCTTGACCACGTTGGTCAGCGCCTCCTGGACGATGCGAAACGCCGAAAGGTCAACGCTCTGCGGCAGTGGGCGGGGATCGCCCTCGACCGCGAGCTCGACCGGCAAGCCGGCCGCGCGCGAGCGCTCGAGCAGGCCGTCGAGCTCGCCGAGCCCAGGCTGCGGAGCGAGCTCTGTGCCGTAGTCGTCGCGAGCGCGCAGGAGTTTGAGCGTGCGGTGCATCTCGGCCATCGCCTCGCGGCCGAGCTCTGCGATCCCGTCGGTGGTGGCGTTCACGCGTGGGTCGGGGACCGTCGCGCCGAGCGCTTGCGCCTGGACGACGATCAGCGACACGTTATGCGCGACGACGTCGTGCAGCTCTTGGGCGATCCGCACACGCTCCTCCGCGACCGCCCGCTCGGCGAGCAGCTGCCGCTCGCGGTCCAACCTCGCCGCCCGCTCTTCCAACGCGTTCAGGCTGGAGCGCTTGCTGCCGACATAGAGCCCGAACCCCGAGGCGACGGCGCACGCCAGAGCAGTCGCGACAAGATCCTCGTACCCCAGTCCGGGCCCCCCGACGAGGATGTAGACGAAGCCGGTGCCGACGACGAGCGCGGCACCGGCGAACGCGGCCTCCCAGGAGCGGGTCGAGCCGATGGTGTACAGCGCGACCCCGAGCGGCAAGACGAACTGCGCGTCCACCGGCGAGGCGACGGCTATCGCCAGGATCACGACGAGCGTCCCGAACGGCCATCGCCGGCGCACGAGCAGCACGGTGACCGACGCCACGCCGACGACCAAGCCAGCCAGCGCCCGGTTTTGCTCCACGCCGCTGCCGACGGAGGTGCTCACCAGCGGCAGTCCGACCACGACGGCGACCAACACGTCGACGACGCGAGGCGATGGCTTGCCCAACCACGCGGGAAGGGCCGGGGACACCTGCTGAGCGTATCCCCGGCGCCATCCCATGTCGATCAGATCTCGCACGTCCGAGTGCGCCAGGCGCCGGCCGCGACGGCGGCGGCCGCCCACGCGACCACGACCGCGATTGCGCTGCCCAGGGCCACGTGAATGTCGCTCATGGGCGGCAGGTCGCCGATCCGGTTGAGCGCAACCGACGGGATCGCCCCGCGGGCGTCGCCGAGGAAGGCGAGCTGTTGGAGGATCGGCTGCACGGCGAGAAAGAACGCGAGCAGGATCCCGATCACGGGTCCGCGCGATCCGACCAGGGCGGCCACGCCGACCCCCATCGCAGTGCTGAGCGCCGCTGCGGTGAGCGCGAGCCCAGTTCCGGCAGCGAGCGCACCGGCACCGGGCTCCGGGAGCGAGCCGGCCAGTGCGACCGACGCCATGCCCGCGAAGACAGCCGCGAGCGCCGTGATCGGCAACGCGACGGCCCAGGCGCCGGTCACGCGCGAGCCGAACAACGCGACGCGCGACCGCCCAGTCGCGGCGAGATCGCGGAACACACCGGACTCAATGTCCTGGGTCCCGGCCGTGGCGCCGATGATCGCGCCGGCGACGAGAGCCATCAGCGACAGGAAGTCGATCGCGCCCTGGTAGTTTGCGAGGCCGCCGGCCGGCCCGTACTTGGCCGCATTGGAGTTGTGCTGGATCACCAGCACGGTGAAGCCGATCAGCATCGAGCCGAGCGTGCCGAGCAGGGCGATCGAGAGCATGCCGCGTCGGCGGCGCAGCTTGAGCATCTCGGCGGAGATCAGTCGCGGGTCGATCATCAGGAGCGCTCCTCGAGCGGGGTGGTCACGGTCAGGAAGCGGTCCTCGAGGGAGGCCGCGACGGGAGCGACGCGCTCGACGGCGACCCCGTGGTCGAGCAGTCGGCGCAGCAGCGCCGTGACGATCTCGCGATCGACGGGCGCATCAGGGGCGAGGGTCACGCGCAGCGAGCCCTCGTGGTCGGTAGCGCGAGTGACGCCGGGCATCGCAGCCAGCAGCGTGGCTGCCTGGACGGGGCTGTGGCAGACGATGTCGATCGCCCGCGGCCCGCCGCGCACCAGCTCGTGGATCGCGCCGTGGGCGACGACCCTGCCGTGATCGACGATCGCGGCCACGTCGCAGGTCTTCTCGACTTCGTCGAGCAGATGTGACGAGAGCAAGACGGTGCGGCCTTCGGCGACCATCTCGCGGATCAGCCTGCGGAACTCCTGGATGCCGGCCGGATCGAGCCCGTTCATCGGCTCGTCGAGGATCAACAGCTCGGGGTCGGCCAGCAGGCAGCGGGCGACGCCCAGCCGCTGGCGCATGCCCAGCGAGTACGTCTTCACGCGGTCGTCCGCGCGAGCGGCGAGGCCGACACGCGCGAGCGCGCCGTCGACCTGCTCGTGGGCGCGACGCTCGCGCGCCGCGGCGTGGATATGCAGGTTTTCGCGGCCGGTGAGGTGCGGATGGAACCGCGGCTCTTCGATGATCGCGCCGACGCGGGCCAAGGCGTCGGCGCGATCGCGAGGGACCTCGCGACCAAGCACACGCATGCTGCCGGCGGTCGGCTCGGCGAGGCCAAGCAGCAGGCGGATCAACGTCGTCTTGCCAGCGCCGTTGGCGCCGAGGAAGCCAAAGGCAACGCCGCGCGGGACGGCAAGGTCGACGCCGTCGAGCGCCGACCGCGCGCCGAACCGCTTGCCGAGTCCGATGGTCTGGACAGCGAGCTCGTTGGGGGGAGGAGATGTCATGAGACGACCGTACGTTCACGCCGCCGGCCCCGCCTCCGGCCGCGGGCGGAACGCCGTCCCTCCTACCGGATGATCTGCGCGCGCGGTCTCATCCGATCGGATGAGATTCCAGCCCCGCGTGGTCTCGGCGCCGTGTCTTGATTGCCGGCGACGACGCGCTCGCGGCGCTATCGCGCTGCTGAGCTGAACGCGCTGGCGGCGCCGACCATGAGTTCGTCGAGGATCGCGGCAGCGGGCCGGGCGCGCTTGACGATGCCCGCGCTCTGGCCCGCGTAGAGCGCAAGGGCCTCCACGTCGCCCGTCGCGCCGGCGAGTGGGGCGTCGGCGCCGTAGCGGTAGATGTGCCGGCCGTCGCGGGCGCACGCGACCACTTCTCCCTCACGCGGACGCGCGGGGGCTGCGGGCCGCCCGGCGCGCTCCCACGCCTCGACGGTGCTGTTGCGCAGCGTGCGGTGGGGCGCTTCCGGCCAGCCGCCGTCGAAGAGCGTCGTGTGCACGGTGTCGGTCTCGGACGCTTCCTGGATGCGCCTGCGCCACTCCTCGTGGACGCTCGCCTCTCTCGCCAACAAAAAGCGAGTGCCGATCCAAGCAGCGTCGGCTCCGAGGACGAGGACGGCCGCCAGGCCCCGTCCATCGCCGACGCCGCCGGCGGCGATGACCGGCACCGGCCGGACCGCGTCGACGACGGCCGGCACCAACGGCAGCGTGGCGACGTCGCCCCACACGCGGCCGCCGGCCTCCCAGCCTTGCGCGACGATCACGTCGACGCCGGCGTCGACCGCGCGCACGGCCTCCTCGGCGGACGCGACCGTATGGAGATGCAGGGCACCGCCGCCGTGGATCGCCTCGACGTACGGCGCTGGGTCGCCCCAGAACGTCGACACCACCGCGACCGACTCCGCCGTGCACGCGCGGACGCGTTCGTGCTGATCCCACTCGAGGACGAAATTGACACCGAAGGGACGGCCGGTCAGCGCACGCGTGGCGCGGATGCGCTCGCGGACCGACGCAGCAGGCGTCCAGCTGAGCGCGAGCATCCCCAGCCCGCCGGCATTCGAGACGGCGGCGGCCAGCTCCGGCGTGGACGCACTGCCGACCGGAGCCTGCACGACGGGCGCCGTCAGGCCGAGCATCCGGCAGAACGGGGTCCGGAGGCTGGGGTGTGTTGTCATGCCGGCCAGTGTGGACCGGCGACGCTCGCGCGCCCAGCGAGGTACCTCGCCCTCGGGCGTCGGGAATCCGCCA
>DATDKF010000033.1:0-11107 GCA_036520135.1 Solirubrobacteraceae bacterium | reverse complement strand
AGCGACGGCACGATCGTGCACGAACGTGGCCTGACCGCCAGCCCGGGCCTCTACTTCCTCGGGATGCCCTGGCAGCACACGCGCGGCTCGGCGCTGCTCGGCTGGGTCAAGGACGACGCCCACTACATCGCCGACCACATCGCGACCCGCGAGAGCACCGGCACAAGCCCGGCGGCGCCGGCGCTCGCCGCCGAGCCGCCGCAGCGATGAGCACCCCCACGGCCAGACGGCGGCCGGGACCGGGCCGACACGCGCGCTAGCCGAAGTGCATCCCTGCTGCGATCTCGCCAACGATGATCGCGGCGACGACCCAGTCGACGATCATGCAGAACGGCGGCCACCATCGCGTGTTGGCCACGAAGTGGGTTCGATGCTGCCAAAGGTCCTTGAGTCCGTGGCCGGCCAGGCCCGCCACGAGCAGCCAGGGTGATCCGGTGATCGCCGCGGCGGCTACGACGACGAACGCGAACGTCACGCTGCTTTCGATGGCGATGACCTTCGGCCGTCCGTCGGCGACCGCGAAGCCGACGTAGATGGCGGCGATCGCGACGAGCCCGAGCGCATAGACGGTCGCGCTGTCCAGCCACCAGAAGACCAGTGGCGTAGCGGCCTGGAGCAGACCGACGACGATGCCCCACAGCATGGCGGCTCGGACTGCCGCGGGCTGCGAACCGGGGACGCCGTGGCTGCCTGCTGGCTCATCGCGGCCCGAATCATCCCGCACGTAGCGGCCGGCTCGCGACCGCCGCGTGCCGCCTGGCGAGGAATGCAGGCGCCGACCGATGTGGCGTTCGCGGCTCGTGGATCTCGTCCATTGCGGGCGTCGGACCAGCTTCTTAAGCCGAGGCTTCGTCCGAGAGCGGTCTCGCCTTGACTGCCTCGAACTCGCTCTCGGTGAGCGCGCCCTCCGCCCTCAGCCGCGCGATTTCCTTGAGCTGCTCGACGAGTTCCGCCGCTGAAGGGACGACGGCTCGATCACGGCTTTCTCGCCCCCCGCCCGCCAGTTGACGAGTTGCGCAAACCGGCGGGCCCAGTAACCGGCGTCGGGATCAAGGGCCTCCACATGCGCCCATTCGTCGCCTTCGACCAGCACATACAGCTCACGGCTGTCGGTGAGGTGATCTTCAGGGCCTTCCGCCATCAAACCCAGAGGCCCGATCGCCAGCAAGCCAGCGGTCTTCAGTTCACGACAGACTTCGGACTGCGGGCCCGCACCCCTTGCCGGTTGCCGTCACATCAACCACGGAAGGGCGCGAGCCGAATGCTTAGGTCGCTCATGGCGAAGCGGTGCAGGTACCAGGCGCGGCCACGAGGGACTTGCTTGGCCTCGGCTCGGAGAAGCCCGGCGAACTCCCGCTTGAAGCCCAACCGCGGGTACTCCTGGATGACGCTCTGGCGGACTGCATCGGGTATCTCGTTGCTGCGTAGGCCGAACACATCGACGGCTGCGCCGGCAGATAGGAGGTAGGCCTCGGCACCGGATTCGAGGCCAACGCCGGGGGTGTAGTGCATGGCGATCGCGTTTGCAACGAGCTCGCGGATATCGGCAGGCACGTGGTGGCTGTCGGTGAACTCGCGTGCCAACGCGGCGCTGCGAACCGTGAAGTCGACGTCGGGCACCGGGCTCGGGATCCCGGTGTCGTGGAACATTGCAGCCAGGTACAGGAGCTCACGGTCGAACGTGATCCCGTGAAGTGCGGCGATGGCCGCGCCCCACGTGTAGGCACGACTGGAATGGTTGAGGAGTGCCGGTGTCAAGAGGTCCTGCGCGACGACCTCGGCATCTCTTGCGAGAGGGGAGTCGGGAGGCACCAGGCTCGCCGGATCGATGGAACTCCGGCGTCCCGAGTGCATTCGGAGCACCATCGCGAGACGGCCGGCAAGAATGCTGAGCTCCCCCCGCAGCAGGGGCCGGGCAAGTGTTAGGCATTCCCGAGCGGTCAGCACTCCCCCGGTGCGTTCGGTCCATCCAATGGATCCGATCGGATCGGTGGGTCGTGGCTGGCTCACGGGCCTCTCAGTTCGGTGGTGTCGCGGTCAGGTGGCGGGGACTCCACAGCAGGCCGAGGACGGCGAGGACGGCAACGGCGGTGGCAACACATCGCACGGCCGCGCAGTCTACGGGGGCCGCTGTGGCGGATTCGGTGCACGCTCGGTGCACAGGTCCGTCGACGCGCGCCTCTGACACGACGAAAGCCCTGCTGTTTGCAGGGCTTTCGGTAGTGCCGGAGGAGGGACTCGAACCCCCGACACGCGGATTATGATTCCGCTGCTCTAACCGACTGAGCTACTCCGGCGGGGCCGCCTTCTGCCTGCAAACTAGCGCCTTTCCCGCTGCTGGCGTGAACCTCCGCCGACCGCTGGAGCCTGCTGAGATTCGACCAGTTTGCAAGAAGCTCGGGCGGTTTGTTGGAACACTCCCCGAGTTTGTTAGACGCGCTCGTTAGAAGCGTCCAGCAGGGTCCGAGCGTAGCAGCGAGACGGGCGAGCGAGCGGGCTCAAGCAGCCGCTGGCGCGCCTTCCGCCGCAGCGCCCGCATCGTGTCATTCGCGAGCAGCCGAGGAGGGCCAATCAGGTGCCGGAGACAGCGGAAAGGCAGCGCCGCCCGCGCGGGCGGGATCGATCCAGTGGAAGGCGGCCACCCGTACGCCGTGTCAGCAATGACGGGAACGACTTCTTCCGCCTGACCGATCCGTACTAGGCTAGTGACCTGACCGGCGTGGCTGGTACGGTCGGGTCGAGGTGACCGACCTCGAGGCGCTCACCACCGCGGACTTCGCGCCGCTGCTGCACGAGCCGTTCCGGATCTCCGTCGACGAGCAGTCGTTCGACGCGGAGCTGGTGGAGGTCACCGAGATCCCGCGAGAGCCGGGCGGGCGCACGCCGTTCTCGCTCGTGTTCCAGGGCGGCCCGAACCCACCGCTGCGGCAGCGCATCTACCGCGTCGAGCACGAGCGGCTCGGCGCGCTGGAGATCTTCCTCGTCCCGATCGCGCCCGACCGTTACGAGGCCGTCTTCACGTAGGCCGGGCGCCGCTCGAGGAACAGATAGACGCCCTTGTCCTCGGCCACCGAGAAGCCGAGCCGCTCGTACAGCCGGAGCGCGGGGTTCAGGCGCTCGACCTGGATCGTCACGTGCCTGCCGGCCGCGTCCGCCTCGGCGAGCGGTGGCGCCGGCCGAGCCGCTCAAGCAATACGAGGAGGGCAAGCCGCGCGAGGCGTGGGCGCCGCGCACTGATGTGAACGGTGAGGTGCTGTGGCGGGTGCAGCTTGTCGCGGTCGGTGACGGTGAGGCGGAGATCATCCGTGTCGCGGTGCCCGGCGATCCGACGGTCGGGCAGGGCGAGATGGTCGCCGTCGACCGGCTAACCGCGCAGGCGTGGGAGTTGGACGGCCGGTCGGGGATGGCGTTTCGCTGCGCGGCGCAGCACCTCCGGTCACCCGCGGCGCCCGGATCCCCGGCCACTCGTCCAACAACCGCCGCAGGACCGGCTCGAGCGGGTCGAGCATCGAGCCCGTCGGCGATCGCCAATAGCGCGGCGGCTCGGACGCCTCGACCATCCGCCGCACCGTGTTGCGACCGATCCCGAGTCGCCTGGCGATCTCTCGCTGCGAGACCCCATCCGCCGCCAGTGCCCGCACCTGCGCCCAATCCATCGCGCCACGCACCCTCTCCCGGCCTCCTCGATCGCGACGACAACGTCGACGACGACCGTGCAGCCGCAACCGGACGCCACCCAAAGGTGGCTCCACTTTCGATGCCTAGAAGTGGCTCAGGATTGGGCTCCTCGCGTCAGGCATTGCTCTTGGCGCGGCGACAACCCGTTCGCCGAGCTCGAGAAGGGCGAGCGGCCGAGGGTCAGCACGACGCCGAAGCGGCGCATCTTCGCGGGCGGCGAGCTGGCTCAGACGATCGCAGCGGCGACGGAGCCGTGGCGCACGCTGTTCCGGCTTGCGACGGTGGTCGGCGCGCGCGAGAGTGAGCTGCTCGGGCTGTGGTGGCAGGATCTCGAGCTCGGCGACCTGGACGCGGCGACGATCCGCTTCGGGTTCCAGGCCGCCCTCGATGGGCAGCGGGTGGAGCTCAAGACCGAGGAAACAAGGCGACGCTGCCGCTGCCGCGCTCGACGGCGCTGATGCTGCTCGAGCACAAGGCGCGGACGCCGGCGCCGACGTCGCCCCAGTCGTTCGTATTCGCAACGCGGACGGGCCGGCCGCTGCATCAGACCGCTGTCTTTCGTGCGTTGTACCGGGCCCAGGAGCGCGCCCGGGACGCCCGAGGTCTGCCGACGTTCCCGGAGCTGATCGTGCGCGACGAGTCCGGACAGTTGGTCGTCGGCGCGGACGGCGATTTCGTACTGGCCAAAGTGAAGCGTCGCGAGCTGCGGTTGCCGAACTTCCACGCGCTCCGACATGGCGCCGCGATGGACTGCGACGACGCCGAGGAGGCGCGGACTTGCTGCGCCACAGGAACTCGAACGTCACGCGCGCGATCTATCGCGCGCATTTCGACGATCGTCGGCGCGAGCTGCTACGCGCACGCATGGAAACCCGGATGGAAACGTGCGGTCAAGTGGAAGCGCGGCCCGAGACTGATTGCCCCAGTCGCGATTCCGCTCCGCAGCAAGGCATCGGGGGTGTGCTGCACCAGGCGGGGCGCTCGCCGGGGCCACACGCGAGACGTCGCTGGATTGAAACCAGCCGCGCCCATGAACCGAAAGGCCCGCTCCTGCCGTCCTTCTGCTTCTTCCGCGGTCGCTCGCCTCCCTCGTGCAGACGGCTCATGGAAGCGCTCTGGAAACAAACGGGTGGTCCGAAGTGCGGCTGTGTCGCCCGGTCGACCTCGGTCGGCAGGCTCCCGCCTGCCTTCCTACCTGGCCCGTCAGCGCAGCCGGCCCGGTCGCCGGGCGGCGGAGCTAGCCGTTCGTGCGCACTCTGTTCCGAGCAGCGCGGTCGCGGGCTGCTGCTCGGCGTCCTGGTGGTCGTGTCGCAGCCGGGCGCCGGCGGCGAGCGAAGCGAGCCGCCCTTGATGATCGTGAAGAACATCCTCACCGCCTACCAGTGCGAGTCGCTACCGGGCGCGAACATCTCTGAGAGCCGCACGCCGCCGGTGCCGCCCTCGAAGACGTAGTCCTCCGGCACCGCGCCGCCAGGCGGAAGCGCGCCGCGCCGCCGCGACCGCCTCCATCGCGCGGCGCAGCTCCATCTCCTGCGCGAGCAGGCGGTCACGACCGGCCCGGTACTCCGCCGACTCTCCAGGGAACGCGATACTCATGGTGCTGGTCCTCTCGTGCGTGGTTGCACGATGTAAGACCGGCGCGCGACGTGAGATCGAGCGCGGTCAGCGATGTCGTGGCGCCGTCAGCGCAGCTCGGCGCGACCTCGGCGCTCGCACCGAGCGGTCGATGACCGCCTCGTAGCGGCGATCCTCGCGTGGCTGCTCGACCGGCGACACGAACAGTTCGAACGTGCCGAGCTCGACATTGCTCAGCGTATGAGTGCCCGCCTCCAGCTCGGAGCTGAGCGGACCGGCGAACGTCAGTACGAACGCGTGCTCGCTCCCCGCGAGCCTCCGATGGGCGGCGGCTCCCGCCACGTCTGCGACCGACAGTAGCTCGAGCCCGACCGATCCGGCCGCGAAGCGCTGCCCCACGCGGCCGGCGTACGACGAGCGCACAAGGTGACCAGGGCCGGCCGACGCCCGCGCGGGCGCCCAGGGCCTCAGGCCGACGATGGTCGTCGCAGTGGCCGCGGCGCCGACGCGCAGCAGCGAACGCCGGGTCATGGTGATCGGGCAACTCATCGGCTCACCGAGCACCGGCAGCCTCCTTCCAACACATGAGCGAGCCGGCGTCGATACGATCGCGCCGATGCGGCCCCTGGAGACGCTCACGGCCGCCGACTTCGCGCCGCTGCGCGGAGACCGCTTCCGCATCGCTCCCGACGACGCGACACCGTTCGACGCCGAGCTAATCGAAATCACCGAGATCCCCCGCGAGCCCGGCGGCAGGACGCCATTCTCGATCGTCTTCCGAGGCGGGCCCGACCCGCCGCTGCCGCAGCGGATCTACCGCGTGCAGCACGAGGGGCTGGGACTAATGGAGATCTTCCTGGTCCCGATCGCATCCGACCGCTACGAGGCCGTGTTCGCGTAGGCGGGCAACCGCTCGAGCAGCAGGTAGACGCCCTTGTCCTCGGCAACCGCGAAGCCGCGCCGCTCGTAGAGCCGCAGCGCCGGGTTGAAGCGCTCGACGTGGATCGTTACCCGCTTGCCGGCCGCGTCGGCCTCGTCCAGCAATTCGCGCAGCAATGCGGTGCCGATCCCGCCACTGCGGTGCTCCGGCAGGAGCGCGATATCGACGATCCGGATCTCCGTCTCGCCGCGGTAGACGTACAAGCGACCGCACGGCTCGCCGCCGACTACGACGACGTCGAAGCTGGCGCGCTCGTAGTGCTCGCGGTACCAGCGATCCTGAGCCTCGAACTGCGCACGCAGGAACACCTCCTTCTGCCCGTCCTCCCACGCCACGACCGATAGCTCCTCCGCCCGCGTGCTCGCGTAGACGCGGAAGAGGAGCTCGGCGTCCTGCGGCCCGGCCGGGCGGAGCTCGACGGCGTCGGTCATCAGCCCCGCGGCGGGAAGACGCCCTGCAGGGCGATGTTGAAGTAGAACGTCAGGTACGGCATCAGGTTGTTGTGCGGTAGCCCGCCTCCGGTCACGCTTACCGCTGTGGGGTCCATTGTCGCCGACGCGGGCCCACTCGAGTACATCTGCGCGTTGGCCAGATTGCGCTGCGGCGACGGTATGCGATTGTCGCCCTGGTCGACCGTCTGAGCCATCACCGAATGGTTGTGGAGCGGTATCTCGCTCGTGAGCAGCGTGACCGTGTCGGAGCCTCCCTGCTGTCCGATGTCGTAGATGCTCAGCCCGGGCCCAGGCTGGTTGCCACCGGCGTGCAGAGGGGCGGAGCCCTCGAGGTCCGGCAGGGCGAAGGTGCTCTTCCCGTCGCCTCCATACATCGTGCCGAGGAGGGAGAAGAGAGCGGTGTTCTGCGAGAGCGGCAGAATCTGGCCGTTGCACCACGCCCAGCCCTTGGGCGCAAAGTTGAACGGGAAGATCCTGATCTCGGCGACGAACGGGTCGGCCATCGGCGTTCTCCTAAGTCCGGGGCGGGAAGATCCCGAAGAGCGAGATGATGAAGCTGATTCCGAGGAACGGTTGCAGGTTCTCGTGCGGTTGGCTGCCGCCGACGGGCGCAAGGGCCTGCTGGTTGAGGTTGGCGTCCGGGTTCTCCTGGATGTACGGCTGCGGCCCCTGGCTGTTGGCGAGCAGGTTGCCCCCGGGATTTGCCTGCGTCCCGACGGCGGTCGTCGCCATCAGGTTGTGGTTGTGCGCTGGAATCTGCTGCGTCGTCAGGGTCACCGACTCGGAGCCGCCCTGCTGTCCGATCGTGTACGTCGATCCCGTCCCCGGGCTCGTACCCTGGTGGATCGGCACGCGGCCGCGCAGGTCGGGCAGGTTGAACGTCTCCTGACCGTCGCCGCCGTAGGTCGTGCCGATCAGCTGGAACAGCACGTCGTTCTCTGAGATCGGGAGCTGCGTCCCGTCGCAGAACATCCAGCCGGCCGGGGCGAAGTTGCCGGCGAACATGCGGATCTCACCGACATATGGTTGGGCCATCGCGCGTCCTCTCTAGGTCGGGGAGGGGAAGATGCCCTGTAGCGCGATCGCGAACGACAGGGTCAGGTAGGGCTGCTGATTGGCATGCGGTTGGCTGCCGCCGACATTCGGGATCGTGGACGGCGCGAGGGTCGTGTTCGCCGGCGCCGGCTGGTAGGCGGCGTTCGCAGCGGCAAAGTAGTTTCCCGTCGGTCCTGCGCTGGCGTTCGAGTTCACGACGTTCACGAAGTGGTTGTGGGTCGGGAGCTCCTGCTGTGTGACAGTGTGACTCTCTTGTCCGCCCTTCTCGCCGAGAGTGTGGCCTGAGCCGACATGTATCGGCACGCGTCCCCGGAGCTCCGGGAGCGCGAAGTTGACCCGACCATCGCCGCCGAACGTCGTGCCCAGCAGCGAGAAGAGCGCCTGGTTCTGGTTGATCGGCATCAGCTGCCCGTTGCAGAGCGCCCAGCCCTTCGGCGGGTAGTCGAAGCTCGTGATCCTGATCTCCGAGATGAACGGGTCCGCCATGCAGCCTCCTAGAAGCCGGGCAGCGCGCAGGCGGCGCCGCCCGGAGTGTTGAAGAACCCGCCGCCCGCCGCGGTCGAGCTGACCGACGTCACGGTTGGCGGCCCGACCGGGTTCAATCCCTGGATGTAGCTGACGACCGTCGGCGCGCCGCTCGTGCCGTCCGCGGCACCGGTGTAGCCCGGCAGCTGCACCTTGGTATCGAAGCGCTGGCGCAGGCGCACGTCGCCCCCAGCTCCCGTGCCGGCCTGATCGACCACGTTACCCGCGAACCGCAGACAGGTCGTGAAGTTCTCGCCCGAATTGGTCCCGTTGTTGAGCTGGAAGCCCTGCGCGGTGTTGTTCACCGCGAAGGTGCCGGGCTGCGCGATCGTGTTGTTGGTCACGGTCGCGTTGACGCTCGTCGGACTACCGCTCGTCGCGCCCGCCTGCAACAGGAAGCCGGCCCCGTTTGCGCCCCACTGGAGCATCGTGTTGTTGTCGACATGGATCGTCAGATCGCCGCCGCCGTTTGACTCGACGTCGAGCGCCGGATCGTTGCCGCTGGAACCCGAGTTGGCCACGCCCGAGTTGCCGATCGTGTTGTTGCGGAAGTAGCCCGACGCGTTCGCCGTGCTATTCGCCGCATTGATGAACACGCCACCCTGAGCCTGAACCGCGGCCGCCGAATCGAAGTGGTTGCTATTGATGTCAAACGTCAACGTGCCACCGGCCGCGACGTTCAGATTCTGCGCGAACGGCACGATGTTGCCGTGCGTGTTGTGCACCGTGTTGCCGTGCCCAGGCGAACCAAAGTCGAGATCCATCGTCGTTCCAACCTGCGGAACAGCCTGGAATGGCGACCCGCGCGAGCCCTGGAACGTCGAGTCCTCGATCGTCGCGTTGAATGTGCCGGTGTTGGAATTCGGGTCCATGCCCGCCTGAAGCAGCACACCCCCGCCGCCGTCCGTCTGGTTCAGGCCGAACGTGGTGTTCGTAATCGTCAGGCGGTTGAGCACCGCTCCCGATGCGTTGACGACACGAAGGTTGCTCTCGGCGCCGTTCGAGATCGTGTCGTTCGTAAGGCTCGCGCTCCCCGTCAACGTGCAGAAATGGACCGTGTCCTCATCCTGGTTGACGTTGCCGCCATAGCTACCCGTCATCGTCGAATTAGCCAACGTGAACCCGGCGACGTTGTAACCGAGGATCCCGAAGTTCCCAAACGTCCCCGGGAAGCTCATGAAGCTCAACGACGGCGAGCTCGTGTTCTTCAGATACACGCCGACGCCCGCCGGCGCCACCAAGCCCAGATCACCACAATTGTTCGTCCCGACATCGGCACCGGCGATATTCGTGATCGTCCCCCCGCTCGCCGCCGACCCCGTACCGCTCACGGTCAGGCCGCCGCTCGCACCCGTGCCGATCAGCACGATCCCATTCGCCGCGCCATTCGCGCTGATGCTGCGGAAGTTCGCTCCGTTCGCGTGGATGTTCGTGCTCGCGACGTTCAACGCGGTGCCGGTGGTCGTCGCGAGCGTGTTGTCCGGCGCCGTCCCGACGGCGTTCGGGTCCGTCACGGCGACCGTCCCGCCGCCGGTCGCGGCGAACGCCGCGTTCGCGCCGGTGGCGAGCGTGAGGCCGCCGTCGAAGCGGATCGTCGCGCCGGTGTTCGTGGTCAGCGCGATGCCGGAGCCGTCGCCGTCGCCCCCGTCGGTGATGTTGCCGTTGAAGTCCTTGGTGCCGCCCGTGGTGTTGGCGATGCGCACGAGCTGCCCGACGTCGTCGGTGATCGTGCCGTCGTAGGTGACCGCCCCACTTCCGCCGTCGAGGTCGAAGTCGATGCCCGTCGCGTTGGTGATCGTGCTCGAGCTGTTGGCGGTGAAGGTGCCCGCGCCGAGGCCGGCGATGTTGACGCCGTCGTTCGCGCTGTTGGTCGAGTCGACGTCGTCGAAGGCCAGCGTCGCGCCGGCGGTGCCGGTCACGTCGACCGCGGGCCCGCCGGTCGCGCTCACGTTCGCGGTCCCGGCGGCGGACACCGTCACGGTGCCGGCGTTCGCGAGCCCGAATGCGGCCGGAGCGCCCGAGGTGGTCGTGAGCGAGAGGGCGTCGAATGTCGTCGACCCGCTCGTGCCGGACATGTTGACGCCGCCGCTGCCCGAGTTGGTGACCGTGATGCTGTCGAAGACGCTCGTACCCATGCCGGTGCCCGTCGCCGAGAGACCCGCCGCGCCGGCGGTCGTGATCGAGATCGTGCCGGCAGATGCGAAGTTGACGGTGCCGGCGTTGTTGAGCCGCACGCCGATGTCCGTGCTCGTCGCCGCGTTGTTGTCGCCGTTGCTGACGGTCAGGTTGGAGACGTTGAACGTGCCCGTCGTCGTGTCGAGCTCGAGCCCGGGCTGCGTGCCCGCCGTGCCGGTATCGGTGATGTTGACGTCGTCGATCGTGCCGCCGCCGGTGTCGCCGGAAGAGCCGGCGATGCCTCCGCCGGTGCCCTGCGGATCGATGTTGAGGCCGCGCACCTCGTTTGCGTCGTCGAGATCGACGACGTCGGCGTTGTTGTCGGTGATCGTCGGCTTGTTGGCGGCGTCGGCAAGGTGCAGCGTGTCCGCGCCGACCGTCAGCGTCGCGGCCTCGCCGATCAGCTTCTGGTTCGCCTTCAGGTTGATCCCGGCCGCGTAGCCGGTGCTCGTGTTGTTGCCGTCGTAGACGAAGATCGTGTGGCCGGCACCGGAGGCGGTCTCGGCCTGGGCGAGCGTGTCGAACGGCTTCTCCGATGTGCCGCTGTTGCCCTGTGCGTCGTCGTTGTTGACATACCAGACACAGCCGCTGATCGCGATCGTCACGCGGCCTGTGTCGGTGCCGGGCGCCGGGCCAGGACCGGCGGCGTTCTGGTCGGAGACGGTGTAGTCGAAGAAGTCGCTCGTGTCCGTGCAGCTCGTCGACG
>DATDKF010000032.1:0-15772 GCA_036520135.1 Solirubrobacteraceae bacterium | reverse complement strand
CGACTTCATCAAGCACCTCCGCACCGACCCCGACCGCTGCATCCACGCCGGCCGGCCGCCGACCGTGGTCGGACGCCCCGCGCGACACGCGGCCGAGCTCGCCGGGGGACCGGTGCGCCGCGCGATCAACGTCGCGCTCGCGACCGTGAGGGACGCCGCTGCGTTCAGCGGCGCGACCGGAACCGTCGACGCTCTGCGCGGCGGCACCTACGTCGTCGGCGAGCGCTCGGTGCGCTTCGTGAACGCGCGGGTCGTGACCGACGCCGTCGCCAACGGCACTCAGACGATCCGTCGGCGCACCACCCGCACCCGCCTACGGCTCCGAGGACCGGGCGTCCCGCGCGCGCGGCTCACCATCCGCGCCACGGGAACGATCACGCGCATCACCGGGATCGTGGGCGGTCACCGACTCAGGACGCGGGTGGCATCCGCGCACTAGTCCCACGAACACGAAAGGCCCGCGCCAGCGGGCGTTTCGTGATGATGCTTCAGGTCGGATCACTTCTGCTGAGTCGGGGACCCCGTCGGGGACGATCGCGGCCCGCGCACATGACGCGCGCGATCCCGCCTGCGAGCGCACCGGCATTACGGACCCCACGGAGGTGTCAATGTGGCCGCACGGTCGCGGTCTGAGCTAAGTTGGCACCGAGCCGTGACTGCTCCGCCGACCCTCTGGCTGGGCGACCTCCTCGCCGAGCAGGCGCTGGGGCTCGAGTTGCTGACCGGAGGGCCTGATGCGGCCAAGCGCCCCGTCCTCGGAGCGGCCGTGGTCGAGGTCAAGGGGCCGACGGAGTGGGTCGCGAAGCAGTGGGTCATGCTCACCGCGGGCGTGGGCCTGGCCGACAATCCGGAGGGCGGCCGAGCACTGGTGCGCGAATGCGACACGGCGGGGGTATCGGCCCTCGGCTTCGGCGTCGAGCCCGTATTCGACCATGTTCCCGAGGCGCTGCTCGAGGAGGGCGCGGCGCGCGGGTTCCCGATCTTCGCGGTGCCCAAGGACACGCAGTTCCGCGAGGTCGTCAGCTTCGTGGACACCGCGCTGAGCGGCGACGAAGCGCCGCTGTTCCGCCGCCTGTCCTCGCTGCAGCGCTACATCCTGGACGCGCTCGGTGATCCCGAACCCGAGGCGGCGGTCGTGGAGCGCCTGGCGCGGTTCCTGGACGCGAGCGTCGCGGTACTCGGTCCCGCGGGTCACCCGGAGCTCGCCGTCGGCAGGGTCCCGACCGAGGCCGTGTGGGAGTTTGTCAAGAACCGCGTGCCGAAGATCGTGGAAGCCGACGTCGACGGCTGGCGAGTCGTCGCGATGCCGCTGGCCTCGCTCGCCACAGAGCCGCCGCGGTGGCTGCTCATCGCCAGCCGCAGCAGCGGGTTCGCCGCCGCGCTGGCCCGATCCGCCGCGGAGACGACGGCGCCGCTTCTGGCCGCGATGGAGCGGCTGCGCGAGGTCGTTCGCAACCAAGAGGACGCCGTGAAGGGCTCGCTGCTGGACGAATCGCTGGACCCGACCGACGCGCGCGACCTGCCGGCGCTCGCCGCTCGCGCCGCTCGGTTCGGGGTCGACTTCTCGCAGACCGCCCGGGTCGTGGTCCTGCGCGAGTGCGCGGCGCTGGGCGAGCCGGTGGATCTTTCGGTGCTGCAACACGAGCTCGAGGAAGCGCTCGGGCCGGCGAGCATCCCCCACCTGCTGACCGAGCGCGACGGCTCCGTCGTCGCCCTCGTCCAGGGCGCAGACCTGCCGGCGCTGCTCGAAACTCTGCTGGCAACGCAGCCGGGGGTCGTGGCCGGCATCGGACGGCCGGTCGAGAGCGTCGCCGCAGCGCGTTACTCCCACCGCGACGCCGAGCTGGCGGCGCGCGGCGCGTCCCGCCAGGCCGGCCCGCGCATCCTCGCGTTCGAGGACTTCGACCTCGGCACGCTGCTCGTCAGCGAGGCGCAGCCCGCGTGGCTCGGGGCAAAGGTGGAGGAGCTGATCGCGCCCGTGCGCGCGAACGCCTCGCTGTACGAGGCGCTGACGAGCTGGTTCGAGCACGACCTCGACATCGCTGCCGCCGCGGCCAGGCTCCACCTGCACCCGAACTCGCTGCGCTACCGGCTCGCGCGAATCGAGGAGCTGATCGGCCGCTCGCTGCGTCTGCCGTCGACGATCGCCGACCTACACATTGCGCTGCTGGCCGAGCGGACCGGTGAGGCGCCCGATCGGCTAGGCGGGCACCTCGATGACGGTCGGTCCCGGCCGCTCGAGCGCCTCGGCTAGCGCGCGCGACAGCGCGGAGGGCTCGTCAACCCGCACTCCCGCACCGCCGAACGCCTCGCCAAGCTGCGGCAGGTCTGGGACCTGGAGGTCGACGCCGACCGGCGCAATCCCGGCCTCCTCCATCTGGTTGCGTATCTCGCCGTAGCCGCCGTTGTTCGGGACGACGACCGGTAGCGGGAGACCGAGCTCCGCCGCCGTCGCCAGCTCGGCGACGGTGAAGAGCAGGCCGCCGTCCCCGATCAGCGCGATGACGGGCCGGTCCGGCGCTGCGAGCTTGGCGCCGATTGCCGCAGGCAACGCGTAGCCGAGCGTGGCGTATCCGGTGGGGTAGATGAACCGCTGGGCGGCGTTCATCGGCAGGAAGTGGACGGCGCCGTAGTACGCCGCCATCGTGCTGTCGCCGCTGAGAATCCCGTCCGGTCCGAGCCCGTCCGCCAGCGCTGCGACGAGATCGAGCCACGGCGCGCCGTCGCGCAGCGCCTCCGCCTGGATCGCCGCCCGCACCGGCTCGAGGTCCTCCGCGGGCCGTTGCGGAACGGCCGCCAGCAGCAGCTCGAGCATCGCCGCGGCATCGCCCGCCACCGCCACGTCCGCCTCAGCGTTCTTGTGCAGCTGATTGGCGTCGACATCGACGCGCACGAGCCGGCCCGACAGCCGCAGGGGCGGACCCCAGAGGTCGGACTCGCCCAGCTCGGTGCCGACGGCCAGCACGACGTCGCGGTCTTGGAGCCACGCCTGCGCGGCGGGCAGCCGGATCGATGCGCCGAGCGAGAGCGGATGGCGCTCGGGCACCACGCCCTTACCGTTGACGGTCGTGAGGACGCCCGCGCCGAGCCGCTCGGCGAGCGCGGCGGCGATCGCCGCCGCGCCCCGTGCCCCGCCGCCGAGAATCAGCCCCGGGCGCTCGGCCGCCGCCAACGCCGCCGCGGCCTGGTCGATCGCGGCCTCGTCCACCGCCGCCGCGCCACTCACCACGGCGGCCCCACCGGCCTCGCCGATCGCCTCCAGCACGTCGACGGGAACCTCGACGTGCACCGGCCGTGGCCGGCCCGCGACGAAGTACTCGAACGCCTCCCGGATCGCGCTTGCCGCCTCGGCCGGCGAGCGCGCGCGCCGGCTCCACGCGACCAGGGCGTCCATCGCCAGACCCTGGCTCTTGCTCTCGTGCAGATAGCCGGTGTCGCGCCCTTCCACTGACGTCGGCATCGACGGCGACACCACCAGCATCGGGACCGAGTCGGCGTACGCGGTGGCGGCGGGCGTGGCCGCGTTGATGAGGCCTGGGCCGCTCGTCGTGACAACCACGCCCGGCCGGCCGGACACCCGCGCATACCCGTCGGCGGCGTAGCCGCCGCCCTGCTCGTGGCGCGGCGTCACGTGTCGGATGCCGCACGCGGTCAGGTGGCGGTGGATCGGCAGCGTGTGCGTGCCCGGGATGCCGAAGACGAGATCGACCCCGCACGACTGGAGGGCGCGAGCGACGGCCTCGCCGCCGGTGATTGCCTCGCGCACGATCCCGACCGTCATCTCAGCGCCCTCAGCGAGATCATTTCGTGGCAGGCGCTTGCGGCGAGCCACGCCGTGATCGCGCCGGAGTCGTACGTCGGGGCGACCTCCACGCAGTCGAACGCGCGGAAGTCGATCCCGGTCAGCGCGCGCAGGTAGGCGAGTGCCTGCGCGCTCGTCGGCCCGCCGACCTCGGGCGTCCCCGTTCCCGGCGCGAACGCCGGGTCGACGAAGTCGATGTCGAAGGACAGGAACGCCGGCGTGTCGCCTACGCGGGACCGCACGCGGTCGCCGTACTCGAGCGGCGACAGCTGTTCCAGCTCGGTCCACGGCAGCGAGTCGTAGCCGAGCGCCCCGGGCGCCCGCTCGTCCTCGGCGCCGTACAGCGTCCCGCGCATTCCCGCCTGCACGGACCTGTGCGGATCCACCAACCCCTCCTCGACCGCCCGCCGGAACACCGTGCCGTGGAAGTAGCGCGCGCCGTAGTAGGCGTCCCAGACGTCGGAGTGCGCGTCCAGGTGCACGAGCGCGAGCGGGCCATGCACGCGCGCCGCGGCACGCAGCTCGGCCAGGGCGATCGAATGATCGCCGCCGATACACAGCGGTGTGACGCCCGCCTCGTGCAGCGGCAGCAGGTGCTGCTCGATCCGCTTGAGCGTCTCCTCCTGATAGCCGGGCACCGTCGGGCAGTCGCCGTAGTCGACCATCGAGAGCTGCTCGGCGACGTTCACCCGCAGGTGGGTGTTGTAGGGCCGGAGCAGGACCGATGCGCTGCGCACGGCCTCAGGCCCGAAGCGGGCTCCGGAGCGGAACGACACGGCGTCGTCGGTCGGGACGCCCACGATCGCGAGGTCGACGTCCCGCGTCGTCTCGCGATGCGGGAGGCGCATGAACGTCCGTGGCCCCGTGAAGCGCGGGGTCAGCCACGAATCGGCCGGGCCGTAGCGGGTGACCTCGGGAGCGGTCATCAGCCCCCCTCGATCGCGCTGAAGAACCGGCGCGTCCGCTCGTGCTCCGGCGCGTTGAACAGCTGCTCCGGCGGCGCCTCCTCGATGACGACCCCGTCGTCAATCATCAGCATCGTGTCCGCGACGCGGCGGGCGAAGCGCAGCTCGTGGGTCACGACGACCATCGTCATCCCCTCGGCAGCGACCGACTCCATCACGTCCAGCACCTCGCCCACGAGCTCGGGGTCCAGCGCCGAGGTCGGCTCGTCGAAGAACATCAGCGCCGGCCGCATCGCGAGCGCCCGGGCGATCGCCACGCGCTGCTGCTGCCCACCCGAGAGCTCGCTGGGGTAGGCGTGGGAACGGTTGGCGAGTCCGACACGGTTGAGCAGCTCGCTCGCCCTGTGCCGCGCCTCGTCGCGCGACGCCCCGCGCACGCGCCTCGGTCCCAGCGCGACGTTGTCGAGCGCGCTCAGGTGCGGGAACAGATTGAAGCGCTGGAAGACCATGCCCAGCTCGCACCGGCGCCGGGCGAGCTCGCGCTCGGACTCGTGCACGCGCCGGCCGCGCTGCTCCTTGAAGCCGATCTCCTTGCCGTCGAGGCGGATCTCGCCCGAGTCCGCACGCTCGAGCAGCGCCAGGCAGCGCAGCAGCGTGCTCTTTCCGGAGCCGGACGGGCCGATGATGACCTTCTTCTGCGCCCGTCCGATCTCGAACGAGACGCCGCGCAGGACCTCGGTGTGATCGAAGCGCTTGGTGACATCGCGCGCCATCATCAGCGGTTGGCTGGTCGTCTCAGCGTGCATCGTGCGCGTACTCCAGGGACTCGAGGGTCGTCTGCTCCTGCGCGGCCGTCTGGGTCCTGGCCCGCGACCGCCACCGGAAGCGGCGCTCGAGGTAGGACTGGCCGAGCATCAGCAGGCTCACCATCACGAGGTAGTAGACGGTGGCGGCGGCGTACAGTTCGGCGAAGCGGAAGTTCACGGCGATGTCCTGCTGCGTGACGGTCAGCAGCTCGGCCAGCGAGATCACCGACGCGAGGCTCGTCAGCTTGAGCAACGTGATGAACTCGTTCGCCGACGGCGGGATCATCACGCGGATCGCCTGCGGGACGATGACGTGGCGATAGCCCTGGGCGGTCGTCATGCCCAGGGCACGCGCCGCGTCCCGCTGGCCGGGATCGACCGCCATAAGGCCAGAGCGCGTGATTTCGGCCATGTAGGCCGCCTCGTGAAGCGTCAGCGCGACGAAGGCGGCGATGAACGGCGTGAACCAGTCGGACTTCAGGTCAGGGATGAGCTGCGGCAGCGCGTTCCAGACGAACAGCAGCTGCAGCAGCAGCGGGACCGCGCGGAAGAACCACAGGTAGGCGACCACGGCGCCGCGCACGACCCGGAACCGGCTCGTGCGGCCGACGGCCAGTACGGCGCCGACCACCTGCGCGCCGCACCAGGCCGTGACCGTCAGCGCGATCGTGATCAGCGCCCCCTTGATGAGGGCCGACGACGTCAGCGCGTCGAGGAAGATCTGGGTATCCCACTCCATGGCTAGAGCTCGGTTCCCGTCTCGGGCAGGCCCCAGCGCTTCGCGATCTCCGCCAATGACCCGTCCTGGCGCATCTTCTCGACCGCCGTGTTCAGACCGTCGCCGAGCTCGGTCTCGTCCTTGCGGTGGTAGATCCCGAACGTCTCGGCCGCCGGGTCCCTGAAGGCGATCTCGAACTGGCCGGGCTGCGCCTTCGAACGGAATGCCGCCTCGGTGTCCTGCGTGTAGACCGCGACCGCGCGTCCCACCACGAGCTGCTGAACCGCGTCCGACGCCTTCGGGTACGTCTGGATGTTGATGCCGGGCTTGCCTTGCGACTTGAGGTCCGAGTCGAGCTTCTTCAGCGTCTTCTCGTACTCGGTCGACACCTGAGTCGCGGCCGTCTTGCCGGACAGATCCTCGAGCGACTTGATTCCCTCGGGGTTACCGTCGCGCACGAGCAGCACCCGGCTCGACTTGTAGTAGGGCACGGCCGGGAACGTCTTCGTGCGCTCTTCGGTGACGAAGATGCCGCTCGCGACGACGTCGCAGCGACCTCCGGACAGCGCTGGGAGCAGGCCGTCGAACGAGGTCTGGCTGAACTCGGGCGTGACGCCCCATTGCTTGGCGATCGCCGAGATGAGATCGACGTCGAAGCCGACCGGCGTGCGCGCGCCGGCGCTCTCGAAGTACTCCATCGGCGGGAACGAGACGTCCATGCACGCCTTGATCTTTCCCTCGTCGGCGATGGGGGCGGGCGCAGAGCCGCCGCCCTTCGCGGCGGGGGTCTCACTCGAGTCATCACCGCCACAACCAGTCGCTGCGAGCGCGAGTGCAAGCGCAAGCGCGCCCATCGACACCCACTTGCGGGGGCCAATCATGTCCCTCTCCTCCTCCTCGATCCTGCCGGGCTTCGTGCCGAATCTTGCAGCCGGCGCGGCCGGGCGGCAATCGGAGTGTCGCCAACGTCTGGGCGCGGCTTAGGAGATCTCACAGCAGGGTCCTGAGAGATCGCGCTCCGGACGAGAAACACGAAGGGCCTGCGTAAGCAGGCCTTTCTTCATGCCCCCGCCAGGAATCGAACCTGGAACCTTCGGATTAAGAGTCCGCTGCTCTGCCAGTTGAGCTACAGGGGCGTGAGCGGTGCATCACTGTAGCGATGGCGCTTCGTCCTAGCCGGACGACTTCTTGTCCTTCTTCTTCGGCGTGGGAGTCGGCGTCGGCGTCGCGTTCTGGATCTGCGATGCGAGCGCCTGCTGCTTGGCCTGGTCGAGGTCGGACTTGAGCGTCTCGCGGTCGGCCGGGTCGGCGAGTTCGAGCGCTTTCTGGCGCGCGAGGTCGCCCTTACGGGTCTGGCCCGCCTGGTAGGCGAGGACCGCGAGGTTCGCGTACGTCTTGGGTTTCGGGCGCGCCTCGGCGACGATCTCCTGCGCGGCGACGGCCTTGGCCGGCTCGTTGAGACCCTGGGCGTAGACGTTGACCATGATCCCGGCGACGTTGTCGTTCGGCTGGTTCGGCTTCAGCGCCACGTGCTTCTCCCAGTCGCGCGCCGCGATCTGCAGCTGCGCCTTGCCGGCGGCGGAGAACTCGCCGGTGTTCTGGTCGAAGTTGTCGCCGGAGAGGGCGAGCTGGTAGCGGGTGCGGGCCGCCTCGGCCCAGGCCGCCGCGTCCTTCGGGTTCGCCGCGGCCTTCTGCTGGGCCGCGGCGGCGCGCCGCTGGAACTCTTCGTTCCCGGTCGAGGACGTCGAGTCCTGCTGCGTGATCGCGTCGATCAGGCCGCCGGACACGCTGCCGCCGATGCCGAAGAGGATCAGGCCGCCGCCCATGAGGACGGCCAGGAGGACGTAGACGACCTTGACGGTCGTGCGCCGGCCGGCGCCTCTGAGGTCGAACAGCATCGGTTAGTCAGTCGTCCAGGTCGTGGTCGTGCGAGAAGTCGTCGTCGTTGGAGTCGGCAAGCTCTGCCTCCTCGCGAGCGCGTGCCCGCGCCGCTCGACGGTCGACGAGCGCTGCCAAGAGGATAGAGCCCTCGAAGAGCACGATGAGCGGGGCCATCAGCAGGCACATCGTCACCGGGTCCTGCCCGGGCAGGAGCATCGCCACGATCGCGATCACGAGGATCGCGTAGCGCCGGTTCTTGCGCAGCTGCCGCGGCGTGACGATCCCGACGCGCGTGATCGCGAGGATGCCGATGGGGACCTGGAACAGCAGCCCCATCGCCGCCAGGACCATGATCGAGAACTTGTAGTAGTCCCGCGCCTGCAGCAGGATGTCGAAGTTGTCGTCGTTGAAGTTCTGCAGGAAGTTGATCGCGTTCGGCAGCACCATGTAGTAGGCGAACACGACGCCCGCCACGAACAGGAACGGGACCATCGCCATGAGCGGCAGCGCGATCTGCCGCTCGTTGGGCGAGAACGCCGGTAAAACGAACGCGTACGCCTGATAGAGCAGGAACGGCAGCGCCAGCAGCAGCGCCGCGTAGCCGACGACCTTGAAGGTGACCGTGAACGGCTCGCCGACGCCGAGCGTGACCGGTCGGCGCGCCGTCGCCTTGGGCGCCGCGGCGGCGGTCGCCGCCGCCTGCCGGCTGAGCGTCGCCCACTCGGCCTTCTCGGCGGCGGTCGCGTTCTCCGACCGCGCCATCTGGCGGCTCAGCACCTCGAGCTGCAGGCTCAGCCGCTTGAGCGACTCCTGGAACAGCGCCGAGCGCTCCAGCGGGTCCTCGCTGTCCTTCGTGAACGCCGACTTCTCGAGCGGCCGGTCCATGATGTCCAGGATCCGGTCGTTCTGCCAGAAGCAGACCGCGAACGCCGCGAGGAACACGACGATGCAGAGGATGAGCCGCGTACGCAGCTCGTCCAGATGCTCGACGAGGCTGAGCCGGTCGTCGTGATGGATCGGCCGCAGCGCCGTCGCCATGACCCTCCTGCGCCGGGCGCTCTAGCGGGGGGTGCGCTCGGAGACGACCTCGCCCTCCACGGGCGCGGTCTCGTCGTCCGGGCGGCCCAGCGCCGCGCTCGCCTGACGGCGGGTATCGGCGTCGCTCCCGTCGTCGTCATCGTCGTCGTCGTCGCGGCTCCCGCCCTTGCCGGTCAGCGAGTCGCGGAACTCCTTCATGCCGGAGCCGAGCGAGCGCCCGAGACCGGGCAGGCGCTTGGGACCGAAGATCACGAGGACGATCACCAGGACGATGATCAGCTCAGTGGGACCGATGCTGTTGAACACGTTCAGATCCTTCCGCGGGGCGGCCTGAGAAGGGTAGCGGCCCGGACGTTCGTCCAGCTAGTCAAGTTGTTCCGCAGGTGGCCGATCTTAGGGCTAGATGAGCCCGCAGCCATCACACAACGGCCAGTACGTGCGCCGCGTCGTGCTCCCTTCGGGGCGCGCGATCGAGGTCGTCTACTTCGAGTCGGTCGCCGGCGAGGCCGTCGCGGCCCCCGGGTCCGACCGGCTGCGCGACCTGCACGTGTGCCCCGAGTGCGACCGCGACCTCGTGTACCCGGTCGAGTGGGAGGAGGTCTCCCCGACGCACTGGGAGGTGCTCCTGCGCTGCCCCAACTGCGAGTGGAGCGAGGTCGGCACGTTCGACCAGCCCACCGTCGACCGCTTCGACGAGAAGCTCGACATCGGCACCGAGATCCTCATCCGCGACCTCAAGCGCCTCCTGCAGGCGAACATGGAGGATGAGATCGAGGTCTTCGTCCGCGCCCTCGACGTGGACGCAATTCTCCCCGAAGACTTCCACCTCTAAGAGGCCGAAGGCTGGTTACGGTCGCCCGGATGGCGACCGTAACCATCAGAGTGCCGGCCGGATGCCGGCACGGGCTACGAATACCTGTCGACCACGCCGTCAGCCACCAGCTCCAGCGCCCCCTGCTGGGCCTCCGGCAGCACCGGCAGGTCCGCCTTTGCGGCCGCCACGATCGCCAGCGCCGTCCCGCGCGCGTCGTCCAGCACGCCGGTCGCCTCGATCGCATCGCACACCGCCTCCGCCTCCGCTGGCGTGCGCACGCCCCGCAGATCGAGCGACCGCAGCGCGGGATCACGCTCGCGGGCGAGGATCAACGGCAGCGTGACTGTACCGTCGAGCAGGTCCGTGCCGCGATGCTTGCCGGTCCGCTCGGCCGGCCCCGAGACGTCGAGCACGTCGTCGAGCAGCTGGAACGCCAGCCCGATGCGGCGGCCGAAGCGGCCCAGCACGTCGACCGGCGCGGTGCCCTCGAGGGCCCCCAGCTCGCACGCCGCCTGGAACAGCCGCGCGGTCTTCAGGTCGCACCGGTGCTCGTAGCGCTCGCGCGAGACGCCGACGTTCCACGCGTCCTCGCGCTGCAGCAGCTCGCCCTCGGCGAGCGCCGACGAGGCGTCCGAGAGCACGCGGACCGACTCGGGGATCCCGTTGCGCGCGAGCTCGGCGAACGCGCGCGAGAACAGTAGGTCGCCGGTCGCGGTGGCGATCCCGCGGCCGGCTGCGGCCACGACGGTCGGCCGCCCGCGCCGCAGCTCGGCCGCATCGAGCACGTCGTCGTGGACCAGCGTGGCGGAGTGGATCAGCTCGACGGCCACCATCGCCCGTAGCACCCGCTCGGGGTGCGCTGGGGACGGGCCCGCCGCGAGCAGCACCAGCAGCGGCCGCAGCCGCTTGCCGCCGGCGGCGATCGTCGCGCACGCGTGCTCGGCCAGCACCGGGCCGTGCGAACGCGCGAGCTCCTGCAGCCGGACCTCGAGCTCGTCCATCAGGCCCGGAACGTGGGCGCCGCCCGCCGCGATCACCGCCGCCACCGCTTCGGCGCTCGCCATCGTCAAGCCACCGTCCCCGAGTGCAGGGCGATGATGCCGCCGGCGGTGAGGATCCAGCGCACGTCGCGCAGCCCGGCGCCCGCCATCACGGCCCCGAGCTCGCGCGGACCCGGGAAGCGCTTCACCGAGTTGGGCAGGTACGAGTACGCCTGGTTCTCGCCGGTCACGCGGCCGAGCAGCGGCACGATGCGATCGAACCAGAGCGAGAAGAAGGTCGACAAGGGCGGCTTGGTCGGCGTCGTGATCTCCAGCACCACCACGCGGCCGCCCGGGCGCACCACGCGCGCCATCTCGGCGATCCCGCGCTCGAGCTCGGAGAAGTTACGGGCGCCGAAGCCGACCGTGGCCGCGTCGAACGCGTCGTCGTCATAGGGCAGCGCCAGCGCGTTGGCCTGCTCCCAGCGCACCTGCGGGCTCTTCGCCCGAGCACGCTCGAGCATCCCCTCAGAGAAGTCCGAGCCCACGACCTCGCCGCCGCGCCGCGCCAGCGCGATCGCCAGGTCGCCGGTGCCGGTCGCGACGTCCAGCGCCCGCGTGCCGGGCCCGACCCGCGCGAGGTCGGCCGCCCGCTCGCGCCAGCGGTGGTGCAGCCCGGCCGTCATGACCGAGTTCATGACGTCGTAGACCCCCGCGATGCGATCGAACATCGCGCGGACCTGCGCCTCCTCGAGCGTTCCGCCGGACAGTGCTACTGCGACTCGCCGTTGAGCTGAGAGAGGAAGGCGACCAGCGCCGCCTTCTTCTCCTCGGGCAGGCCCCGGTAGGAGGGCATCGGCGCGGTCGGGTTCTCGAGCGTGCGCCGGATCGCCGCCGCCGGCAATCGCTTGGCGATCTCGGTCAGGTTCGGCCCCGGCCCGTCGTTGCCGTTCTCGCCGATCTTGTGGCAGGCCAGGCAGCCCGACTGCGCCGCGACGAGCTTGCCGGGCTCGTACTTCGGGTCGACCTTGTAGGCGATCTCGTTCGGCGAGCCGGCGTTGGCGCCGAGGTACGTCAGGTACGCCATCGCCGCGATCACGCCGATGCCGGTGAACGTCGCGATCGGCCGCCGCTCCGGCCGCCGCTCGGGCGAACGGTCGATGAACGGCAGCATGACGATCAGGATCATGCAGATCGTCGGGATCCCGATCGTGGCGAGGGGCGTGAGCTCCGGCGGCTTGACCACGCGCAGCAGCTCGAAGAGGAAGAAGAAGTACCACTCGGGCCGCGGCACGTAGGTCGTCGTCGTCGGGTCGGCCTTCGGGCCCAGCTCGGCGCCGAGGATGAGCGACAGCGCGCAGATCGTCAGCACGACGATCGCGGCCATGATGCTGTCCTTCGCGACCGCGTAGGGGTAGAACGGCTTCCCCTTGGCCTTCATGATCGCGTACTCGCGGAGGTATTGCTCCTTCTCCGCCTGGTTCATCTCACACCTGGTCCTCGACGAGCTTCTCGTCCGGCTCGGCCTTCAGCCATGGCGGGGCCGTGGTGCCGAGCTTGGTCACGAGGTAGATGTGGGCGCCGATCAGCGCCGCGATCAGGCCCGGGACGAGCAGCATGTGGATCGAGTAGAAGCGCGAGAGCGTCGTGGCTCCGAACTCCGCGCCGCCGCGCAGGAAGTCGCCGAGGTAGGGGCCGACGAGCGGGCCCGAGGCGGTGATGTTGGCGGCCACGATCGTCGCCCAGTAGGAGCGCTGGTCGAACGGCAGCAGGTAGCCGGTGAGCGACATCACGAACGTGAGGACCAGCAGCACGAAGCCGATGATCCAGTTCATCTCCCGCGGGTACTTGTAGGCGCCGAAGAAGAACACGCGCCCCATGTGCAGGAAGATGAGGATGACCATCATGGTCGAGCCCCACTTGTGCATCCCGCGCACGAACTCGCCGAGGAAGACGTCGTTGGTGATGTGGCGGGTCGACTCGTACGCGTCAGTGACCGACGGCACGTAGTACATCGCCAGGAACACGCCGGTGACCGCCTGCGAGAGGAACGCGAACATCGTCGCCGACCCGAGCGTGTAGAACCAGTTCGTGCCCTTTGGCACCTTGCGGAACATCACCCAGCGCAGGGTGCCCGAGAGGGACGTGCGCTCGTCGATCCAGTCGACGGCGTGGATCCCCGCCTCTTTGGCCTGATCGAGCGTCGTGACCTTCTCGGCCTCGCCCGGCCGCTTGGGGCGGGGAAGCAGCTTCGGCGGCAGTGGTGGCAGCGGTAGCTTCGGCATGGCTAGTCCAGCTTGGGCGTGGAGAACCGCCCGGGGTAGATGTACTGGCCGATCCCGTCGAGGTCCTGCGCGGGATCGCGATAGCTCGGGAACCGCCTGAACTCCGAGTTGACCGAGTAGCGCGGCCCGACCTCGACCTGGCCGTCCTGCACGCGCGTGTAGAAGCGGTCGAGCGGCCGCACCGGCGGCCCGCCCGTGACGGTGCCGGTGAAGTCGTAGACGCCGCCGTGGCACGGGCAGATGAAGCGCTCCGAGGCCGGCACGAAGCGGACCGGGCAGCCGAGGTGCATGCAGCGCGTGGAGATCGCGATGAAGTCGCCGCCGCCCGGGATCGATGGGTCCTTCTCGCCATCGATATCCGGGTTGTAGGCGCGGAGGTAGACCGTGGTCTTGCCGACCTCGCCGATGCCCGCGACCGTCGTGACGACCTTCGGGACGTACGTGTCGTTGGGGAAGTCGTCGGGCGGGCCGACGGCCTCCCAGGTCACCGGCGGGCGCTCGAACACGGCCGAGCCGATCGAGAAGCCCAGGGCGGGCAGCAGGAACGCCGCCACGGCGATCCCTCCGCCCGCCTGGACGGCCAGGCCCATGGCCCGGCGCCGCGTGACGGTCTCGCCCTCGAACGCGCCCGGGATCAGGCGATCGCTCGTGTACTTCGGCTTCGGCGGTGTGCGGCGGGGGGCGGGCACTTGAGAAGCGAAACCATATCGATCCGGACGCCCCTGGCGGCCGGTCGCCGGAGCTACCCGGCGCCGCGCCACGCGGCCTTTGCGGCCTCGTGGTCCGCGGGCGGACCGTCCCCCACGACGCGTGCTCCGGCCTCCCACACGGCGGCGGCGCGGTCGGGGTCGCCCTCCGCGTGCGCCTGGGCGGCGAGCGAGATCACGTCGGCCAGCTCGGCGACCGCTTCGAGGTCGCCCAGCTCGGCCAGCCGGGCTAGCCCGAGCGCGTACAGGCGGTCGCCCGCGAGCAGCGAGAGGTCGGGGTCCTCGGGCCGCACGACGCGGCCAGAGCCGTAGTGCAGCAGGTAGCCCTCGCGGATCGCCTCGACGAGCAGCGCGTAGTCGTCCTCGCGCCCGGCGGCGCGGCGGCCGGCGGCGGCGACCGCGCCGTGCGAGCCGTCCACCGACGCGGTCTCGACGGCGCCGGCGAGCAGCCCGCCGCTCCCGCGGACCTCGCCGGCGAGGCGGTCGAGCGTGCTCATGCGATCTCGGCGAACGCCGCCGCCGCGGCCTCGACGGTGCGGGTGACGTGCTCGCTCGTGTGGGCCAGGGACGGGAACCAGGCCTCGAACTGCGACGGCGGCGGGTAGACGCCGCGGGCGAGCAGCGCGCGGCACCAGGCGCCGTAGGCCTCGGTGTCGCAGGCCGCCGCCTGGGCGTAGTCGTCCGGCGGCTGCTCGGCGAAGAAGACCGTCAGCAGCCCGGTCGTGTGGACGACCGACACGGGACGGTCGCCGGCCGCCTCGACCAGCCCATCGGCCAGCGCCGCGGTCGTGCTCGAGAGCGTCAGGTACGCCTCCTCGTCGAGCAACTCGAGCGCGGCGCGCCCAGCGGCCACCGCGAGCGGGTTCCCGCTCAGCGTGCCGGCCTGGTAGACGTCGCCCGCCGGGGCGATCTTCTCGAGCAGCGCGGCCGGGCCACCGTATGCGGCCGCCGGCAGCCCGCCGCCGAGGATCTTGCCCAGCACGGTCAGGTCGGGCAGGACGCCGGTCAGCTCCTGGGCGCCGCCGGGGGCGATACGGAAGCCGGAGATCACCTCGTCGAAGATCAGCAGCGCGCCGTGCTCGGTCGCCAGCTCGCGCAGGAGCTCCAGGAACCCGCACGCGGGCGGAACGAGGCCCATGTTGGCCGGGTACGGCTCGCAGATCGCGGCGGCGAGCTCGTGTTCGGCGAACGCCGCCCGCAGCGCCTGCTCGTCGTTCCACGGGGCGACGACGGTATCGGCGGCCGCGGCCGCGGGCACGCCCGGCGAGGCGGGGATGCCCTGCGTGGCGAGCCCCGACCCGGCCTCGGCGAGCAGCCCGTCGACGTGGCCGTGGTAGGCGCCTGCGAACTTGAGGACCTTGTCGCGGCCGGTCGCGGCGCGCGCCAGGCGGATCGCGCTCATCGTCGCCTCGGTGCCCGAGGAGGTCATCCGCAGCATGTCGACCGCCGGCATCCGCGCGCCGACCAGCTCCGCGAGCTCGACCTCGGCCGCCGTCGGCGCCCCGAACGTCGTGCCGCGCGCGGCCGCGTCGATCACGGCCGCCAGCACGGCGGGGTGGGCGTGGCCGTGGATCAGCGGCCCCCACGAGAGGACGTAGTCGACGTACGTGTTGCCGTCGACGTCGGTGATCTCGGCGCCCTCGGCGCGCTCGATGAAGATCGGGTCGCGGCCGATCGATCGCATCGCCCGCACCGGCGAGTTCACGCCGCCCGGCAGGACGTGCACCGCCCGCCGGTACAGCTCCGCCGATCGGACGTCGGAGAGCGAGGTGGTCAGGCCCGCTCCTCCTCCCAGCGCCGGAAGGCGTCGGTGAAGTAGAGCATTCGGACCTTCTT
>DATDKF010000031.1:0-7302 GCA_036520135.1 Solirubrobacteraceae bacterium | reverse complement strand
CGGACTCGACGTCGGCGGCGAGTCGATCCCCTACATCGCCGGCTGGGGCGAAGACGGCGCCCTGGACGCGATCCGCGAGTACGCCGAGACGATCGACACCATCGCCCGCTGCATCGAGGACGCACTCGCTGACCGCTCGGCTGAGCCACCAGCGGCGTCAGCTCAGCAGGCGGCCTGAAGGGCCAGCGAGCTAGCCGCTCGCTCGGGGCTGCTCGCCGCCCCAAGTGTCGGGCGAGCCGGCCGCCCACCACGGCGGACGACCAGCCCAAGAGCTGATCGCCGGCCGGCATCGCCCGTGGCGGGGCGCAAGCAGCCCCGACCGAACGGAGCAAGCCCGTGACCGCAACCTCAGACCGTCGAGTCGCCACCGACGAGGTCGCTCATCTCTACCGCCAGCATCACCGCGACCTCCAGCGCGCCGTCGCAGCGGCGGTTCGCGCGCCACGCGAGCTCATCGAGGACGCCTGCCAGAACGCGTGGACGATCATGCTGCGATCCCAGCCCCGCCGGGCGACGTGGTTCGCCTGGTTGCGAGTCGTTGCGATCCACCAGGCCCGGGAGCAGTGCGCCCAGTCGCGCAACGAGAGGCCCGCAGGAGGCTTCATCTCGCCTGACGCGAGCGAGATCGGCCCCTACGAGTACCCGGATCCGCCAGCCGACGCCCGGGACATTCCCGACCAAGTCGCGGACCGCATCCAGCATGTCAAGCGGCTCGCGGATCTCGCCGCGATCAAGCCGAACGACCGCCGCACCCTCTACCTGATGGGCCTTGGCTATCGCTACAACGAGATCATGGAGATCACCGGCGCCAGCTACACCGCCGTCAACCGCCGAATCACCGAAGGCCGCCGCGCCCTCCGCAAGCTCGAGCGCGAGCGCGAGGACGCCTGCGACTCCCGGTAGCGGCGCAACGGCCGCAGCCGGCCGCTCCACCGGGGGGCCACGCCGTCAGGCGGATCCTCTTCATGAGTGAGATGACCAGCCCGCTTCCTCAAGATCGCGTGACCGCGACCGCGGCTCAATGACCGAGCTGCGCGTCGAGCTCGATCGGCTCACGCCGGCTGAGCGTCGTGACCTCGCCAACGCGCTGCTGCGAGCCGCGTGGAGCGCCGCACTCGAGGAGACCAGGATCCTGCTTCTAGACCTCGTCACCGAGACCGATCAGGACGTCCTGGGAGAAGCGGCGTGAGCGCGCTCGGCATTCCTCGAGCAGACGTTCTCGCCCTCGGCAGGGGCGGTCCTCGACGTGCAGGAGAGAGCGGCCTTGTCAACGGCTGGGCGGATTCGACGAGCGCGACGATGGTCACCGTGAAGGACAGCCTTGCGACGGGCTGCACCTTGCCGGGGCGTTCGTGGTGAACGAACCGGTATTGGAAGACATCGCTCGACGCGTTGCGGAACTGCTCGCCGATCGCGCCCGCGAACCCTTCCGCCTGCTCGACAGCCAGACCGTGGCCGGCATGCTCGGCGTATCAGAGGATTGGGTGCGCGAGCACGCAGTGGAGCTTGGCGCGATCCGCATCGGCGACGGCCCGAAAGGCGCGCTGCGATTCGACACCGCGCGGGTGCGCGCGGCGCTCGAGCGGCGTCGTGTCGGCCGACCACCAGAGCACAGACGGCGCCGCTCAGCGCAGCGGCGACGATCGCTGGGCGTCGTGCCGGCAGCGGTGCCAGCCGACGTGAAGGACTGGTAGGCCGATGCAGGCTAGGCTCGCGGGGATGCCGCGTCGCGCGACGGGCCGAATCGAGCCGCACGAATGGGCGGATGGGCGTACGGTCACGTTCCGCCTCAAGGTGCGCGCTCACGGCCAGCGCTACACGATCACGCTCGGGACGAATCACGCGGGCTGGTCGATGGAGCGGGCGCAGGTCGAGCTCGAGCAGATCATGGGCCATATCGAGCGCGGCACATGGGAGCCGCCCAAGAAGAGGGCAGCCGTTGCGAACGAGCTCGATCGCGACGAGACCCTGCGCGTCACCGCCTACCGCTGGTGGCAGCGGCGAAAGACGGAGCTCGCCACCAACACGCAGCTCGACTACACGTGGCGTCTGGACCACGCGGTCCGCTATTTGGGCAGCGACACCACAGCCGAGCTCGACCCGCGCCGTGTCGACGACTTCCGACAGCAGCTCGTCGGCCTTGGCCTCTCGCCACGGTCGGTGAACATGGTGCTCGACCTGCTCGCTCAGATCCTCGACGACGCCGTCGAGTACGGGCTACTTGACGCCAACCCAGCGCGTGGAAGGCGCCGGAGAATGAAGGTGCCGAAGTCGAGCCGCAGCTTCCTCGAGCCCGACATGGTGATCGACGTGCTCGACGCCGCCGGCGCCTGGGAGCGCGAACTGCCGGAGCACCAGCGCTACGGGCGCCGCGCGTTCGTAGCCACGCTCTGCCTGTCCGGTCCGCGCATCAGCGAGCTCATCGAGACTCCGCGCGGGCGCCTCGACCTTCACTCAGGTCAGATCGTGCTCGGCAAAAAGACCGAAGCTGGCATCGACCGAACGCTGGAACTGTCCGCGTTCCTGCTCGACGAGTTACGCGGGCACCTTGCGGCCGTCCCCGCACGCCTGCGAGAAACCCATGGCTCAGAGCTGCCGATCTTCCCGACCTGGACTGGTGGGCGCCTCAACCCATCCAACATACGCAACCGGCTCCTGAACGGCACGCCCGCCCGCGGCAAGCGAAAGCCGATCAAGGGCGTCGTGCAGCGGGTCAACGAGAAGCGCGCCGCAGAGGGCCGGATGCTGCTGCCCGCGCGAGTCACCCCGCACACGCTCCGGCGGACGTTCGCCAGCCTGTGCTTCTTCGCCGGCCGTGATCTGCGCTGGGTCATGGGCCAGCTGGGACACGAGGATCCGCGGATGACGCTAGCCGTCTATGCCCAGTGCATGAAGCGGAGCCAGATCGACGAGGCGTTGGTCTGGCAGCTGACGCGGTTCGCGGATGAGACCGACGAGCGCGGCCACGAGCGGTCGTTTGGACCCACGAATGACCCCACGAGGTCTCGGCGGTCCCGGCGGTAGGCCGGATTTCGCATGGGCGCGGCGGGTTTCGAACCTGCGACCTCTCGCGTGTGAAGCGAGCGCTCTCCCACTGAGCTACGCGCCCTGGCGAGCCCGAGTCTAGTGGAGCCGTCCGAAATTTCGACGGGCTCTGGCGGGCCAGTCGACCCGCCGAACTTCCGGACGGATCCACTAGCGGCGGCGGTGGGCGGCGGCGAGCTTGAGCGCGAAGACGGCGAGCGTGGGTGAGCGGGGTTCGAGCCGGCCGACGAGGCGGGGGTCGGTGGACGGGCGGAGCGGGTGCGCGGCGGTCGTGAACCCGGTCGCGAAGCCGGCGGCGGCGACCGCGGAGGGGGTGCGGGCGTCGGCGTGGCCGTGCGGGTAGGCGATCGTGGTCAGCGGCCGGCCGGCGGCCGCGGCCAGCTCGTCGCGGCCGTCGCGCAGCGCGGCGGCGAGCTCGTCGTCGGTGAGCGTGTCGAGCGGGTGGTGCTCGCGCGTGTGGAAGCCGATCTCGAAGTCCTCGGCCAGCCGCGCCACGTCGGCGGCGCGCAGGCCCGCGTCCGGCGGCTCGGGGCCGAGCCGGTTGCCGAGCGCACGGTCGAACTCGGCCCGCTCGGCGGCGGACAGCGTCTCGACGTACGCCGCCGTCGCGTGCAGCTCGGCGGGCTCGAGCAGGCGCTGCAGCCGCTCCCACCAGTACGTGCGCGGGGCCGACAACGAGCCGCCGCACAGGTAGAACGTCGCGGGCACGCCCGCCCGCTTCAGGGCCGGCGCGGCGTACCGCAGGTGGCCCGGATCGTCGTCGTCGAACGTGATCGCGAGCGGGAGCCGCTGGCCCCGCCGCCGCGACCATGCAGCGGCGAGCAGGCCCGACGCCGGCACCAGGCGGTAGCGGCGCTTGAGCAGCTCGAGCTGGCGCTCGAAGTCCGCCACCGCGATCGCCGGGAGCAGCTCGCGCGCCGGGTCGCCGGTCTCGTCGGCGAGCCGGTGATAGACGAGCGCGAGCCCGTTCCCCGGCCCGGTCAGACGCTGCAGCAGCCCGAGCAGGAACGAGGTCGCCAACGTCACCGCCTCCGGCCGCCCCTTGAATCGCTTCATCGGCGCGCCGATGCTAGCCAGGTGAGCACTCCTACCGTCAGCGTCGTGATCCCGACCCTCGGGCGCTGGTCGCTGCTCGAGAAGGCGGTAGCGGCCGCCCGCGCGCAGCGCAGCGCCGACGTGCAGATCGTCGTCGTGCTCGACGGCGAGGTCGCGCCCAGCGGCTCCCGGGACCGCGGCTTCCTGGCCGGCGACGACGTCGTCCTGCTGCCGTCGCGGGAGCGTCGCGGCGTCGCGGCCACCCGCAACGTCGGGCTCGCGGCCGCCGAGGGCGAGTGGGTCGCGCTGCTCGACGACGACGACCTATGGGCGCCGGACAAGCTCGAGCGCCAGCTCGCGGCGATCGCCGCCGCCGGCGCCGAGTGGGCGTATTCGTCCGCTCTCCTCGTCGACGAGGCACACGTGCCGGTGAGCCTCGACGTCGCCCCGCCGGTCGCCGACCTCCCCCGTGACATGCTCACGCACAACCCGATACCGGCCTGCGCATCGAACATCCTCGCCCGCGCGCAGCTCGCCCGCGAGGTGGGCTTCGACCCGAAGCTGAGCCACTTCGCTGACTGGGACTTCGCCGTGCGCCTGATCGCCGCCGCGCCGGCGGCGCGCGTCGAGGACGTGCTCGTCGTCTACGTCCTGCACCCGCAGGGGATGCACGTCGCGCGCCTGCAGGGCGTCGAGCCCGAACTGCGGTACCTGCTCGCCCGCCATCGGAGCGACGGCCGCGAGCTCGGCAGCGTTCTCGTCACGCGCTGGATCGCCAGCGGCTACCGCCGCTCCGGCCGCCGCGGCCGCGCCGCAGCGGCCTACCTGCGCGGCGCCGTGCGCCACCGCAGCGGCGCCGACGTCGTCCGCGCCGGGGCCGTGCTGCTCGGCGAGCGCGTGATGGAGCTCGGCAGCCGGCGTCCGCGACCGGTGCCGCCCGCGCCCGACTGGCTCGCCTAGCCTCCCGCCCCGTGGCCCACGCGATCGTCATCCTGGCGCACTACCTGCCCGCCCAGCTCGCACGGCTGATCGACCGCGTGACCGGCCCGGAGGACCACGTGTGGCTGCACATCGACGCCCGCAGCGACCTCGCGGACGTCGACCGGCCCGACGTTACGATGCTGCCGCGCCTGCCCTGCACGTGGGGCTCGCTCGGCCTCGTGCAGGCGGCGCTCAGCGGCCTTGAGGCGGCGGTGGCCGACCCGCGCCCGTTCACGCACGTGAGCCTCCTCTCCGGCCAGGACTATCCGATCAAGCCGCACACCGAGCTCGCCGCCCACCTGGACGCGCACCCGGAGACCGGCTGGCTGGAGTGGATGCCGCTGCCCGGGCCCGGGCCGGGCGACCAGCTCGCGCGCGTCGACCGCTGGTATTGGCAGGTCTCGGGCACCCGCAAGATCTCCTTCCCGAACCGCTTCACGCCGTTCCTGCCGCGCCGCCCGCCACCGCTCGGCATGACCGTCTACAAGGGCTCGGCGCTGTTCACGATCACGCGCGCCCAGGCGGCCCACGTGGTCGAGTTCGCGCGCGCGAACCCGCGCTTCATCCGCTTCTTCGAGCACGCCTACATCGCCGACGAGTACGTCTTCCAGACGATCCTCGTCAACTCCCCGCATCGCGACGACCTCGTGGCCGAGAACCTGCACGCGATCGTCTGGGGGAGCGAGCACCACCCCGCCACCCTGACCACCGCCGACCTGCCGTGGCTGCAGCGGTCCGGCCGCTTCTTCGCGCGCAAGTTCGACGACTCCGACGTGCTCGACCGGATCGACGCGGAGCTGCTGACCCGCGCATGAGCGCCGACCAGCCCAGCCGCTCCGGGCTCGCGCGCCTCGCGCGCAACGGAGCTCTCAACGCGGCCGCCGACGTGCTCTCGAAGGTCTGTTCGCTCGTGTTCTTCGCGCTGGTCGCGCGGCGGCTGGGCGAGGCCACGCTCGGCCACTACGTGTTCGCGCTCGCGATCACCAGCCTCGTCTGGTCGTTCGCGGGCTTCGGCCTCGACCGGCTCGCGATGCGCGACATCGCCCGCGAGCCCGCCGTGATGGCGCGGATCGCGGTCCCGATGGCCACGATCAAGGGCGTCGTCGCCACCGCGTTCGCGGTCGTCGTGGCGCTCGTCCTCGCCGCGGGGGACGAGAACAGCGAGGCCGTGGCGCTGGTGCTGATCCTCGGCGGGGCGACCGCGATCGGGATGGCGACCTCGACCGCCCAGACGATCTTCGCCGCACATGAGCGGATGGAGTACGTGTTCCTGACCAAGGTGCCGTGGGCGATTCTCAGCGCGGCGCTCGGCATCGCGATCGTGCTCAGCGGCGGCGGGATCGTGTCGGCGACCGCGGTGTCGGCGCTCGGCGTGTCGATCGTCGGGAGCGCGTGGGCGTGGGCGATCGTTCTGCGCCGCTTCGGGCGGCTGCAGACCGGGCTGCGCGTGCGCGAGTGGCCGGGCCTGCTCGTCCACGCGATCCCGTTCAGCTTCCAGGAGATGCTCGGGCAGGTCATCTTCCGCTTCGACACCGTGTTGCTCGCCGCGGTCGCGGCCAGTGCGGTCGTCGGCGCGTACGGGGCCGCCTACCGGATGCTCGAGTCGATGCTGTTCATCGCGTGGTCGGTCGGCTTCGCGGTCATGCCGATGTTCTCGTACCTGCGCGCCGGAGCGGACGGCTCGCTCACGCACATGTTCGAGGGCGCGCTCAAGCTCGTGCTCGTCCTGATGGCGCCGATCGCCGTTGTGCTGTTCGTCTGCGCCTCGGCCGTGATCGACGTGATCTACGGCCTGCCGCGCTACGAGTCGTCGGTCGAGATCCTGCGGCTGCTCGCGCCGGCGGTGGCGGTCTACAGCATCGGCCACATCGCGGGGATCCTCGTGCTCGTGCGGCGGCCCGGCCGGGTCACGGTGACGGTCTCGGCGATCGTCGCCGCGGTCAACGTCGCTGCCTGCGCGGTGCTGATCCCGTGGATCGAGGCGCGCGGCGCGGCGATCGCGACGCTGATCGCCGAAAGCCTGCTCGCCGTGATCGGCCTCTTCCTCGCCCGCCGTGTGACCGGCAGCCGCCGGCTGCTGTGGGTCGCCGGCACGCCGGTGGTGGCGGGCGTGGCGATGGGGCTGGCGATGTGGCCGGTCGCCGACCGGCTGTGGCTCGCGCTGCCGATCGGCGCGATCGTGTACGCGGGCGTGCTGCTCCTGCTGGAGGCGCACCGGCTGCGGGAGGACATCGCGCTGTT
>DATDKF010000030.1:0-23526 GCA_036520135.1 Solirubrobacteraceae bacterium | reverse complement strand
GCTCGGCCTGCTGGCGCTCTTCTACGCCTTCCCCGCCGTCTACGGGCTGCTGGGCCGCGCCCTCCTGCCCGAGCTCTACCTCACCGGCGAGACCGACTCGGTGGTGCTCCGGCTGCCGGAGACGGCGTGGCCCGGCCTGGGCGGCGAGCTCCTCGGAGCGCTCGTCGCGGCGGGCGCCTTCGCGGCCTTCATGTCGACCGCCTCGGGCCTCCTCGTCTCGCTCGCCGGGACCGTGTCGTTCGACCTCTGGCGCGGCGGAGCGGGGGCAGTGAGCGTGCGGCGCCGGCGCTTCCGCGTCGCCGCCCTCGGCGCGATCGTCCCCCCGATCGTGCTCGCGCTGCTGGCCCGCGGCCTCGACATCTCGCTGCTCGTGGGGTGGGCGTTCGCGCTCGCGGCGAGCACGTTCTGCCCGCTGCTGCTGCTCGGCATCTGGTGGGAGCGGCTGACCGCGCGCGGCGCAGCCGCCGGGCTGATCGCGGGCGCCGTCAGTGCCACCGGGCTGATCTTCGCCGGCCTGGCGATCGAGGGCGGGCACCCGACCGTCGACGCCCTGCTCACGCAGCCGGCGGTGATCTCGGTGCCGGTCGCGTTCGCGGTGATGGTGGTCGGCTCGCTGCGCGACCACGGCCGCCGCCAGGCGCCTGACGCCGAGCTGCTCGCGCTGCACGCGCCCGAGGATCTGGGCCTGGAGCTGCCGGTCCGCACATAAGATGCGGCCCGGATGACGGAGCTCGTCGAGCGCGAGTTTGCGTTCGGCGTCAGCGTTCCTGATCAACCGCGGCGCTTGCGCTTGCGCTTCTTCGAGCTCGCGTGCGGGCGCCCGGCGGGCGCCGGCGTCGGCTCGGGGTCGGGCTCTGGCGCGGGCACCTGCCCGCGGTCGCGGTCGCGGCCGCGCGCCGCCCCGCCCTGACGCGGCGGCCACGGCTCCGCCTGGCCGGTCTGCCACGCGGGCGGGACGCCGCGGCGTGAGAGCCCGAGGAAGAGGAACCCGAGGGCGATCATCCAGAACGCCAGCAGGAACGCGAACACGAACTGCTCGAGCACCGCGAACGCGCCGGTGATCATCCCGAGGATCCCGAGGAAGCGCGTGAGCAGGCCCACGCGCATCGCGTTCAGCGCGACGAGCAGCAGGCCCGCGGCGATCGCCAGCTGCGCGAGCTGGGCGATCAGGCTGGCGGTGATCACCACCGAGTCGCTCGAGACGTCGGCTGCCGTGTCGACAGTCCTGGGGCCGTCGAGGTAGCTGTCGACCGCGGAGATCCAGCCGAAGCCGCCGAGCACGCCCGCGACCCCGAACAGCACCGCGCCGACGAGCGCGATGTAGACGACCGGGCGCGGCATCTCGGGCCGCCGGGCGCGCGTGGCCACGGCCAGGAATGTGATCGCGTACGCGAACGCGAGGTACGCGAGGCCGCGCACGACCGAGGAGCCGACGAACGAGAACGCGTGGTCGCGGTAGAACTCGAACTCCGGGGTGCGCAGGCTCGGCTGGTCGCCGATCGGGCCGGGCCTGACCGCCTGGATGAACGACGTCAGGCCGCTGGCGCGCGGCAGGTCGCCGAACGCCGCCGCCGTCCACAGGAAGCCGGCGAGCGTCAGCACGCCGGCCGTGACCGCGGCCATCCCGGCGCGCGGACGCCAGCGCGCCTCCCAGTCCAGCTGCTGTTGCGGGTCGTCGGCGACGGCGGCCACGGAGGACATGATCCTAGTCGGCCCCTTCGGGGGGACCGGCCAGGGAGCTGCGCACGTCGCGGTCGCCGATCCGGCGCGGCGGCTCGGGGTCGATCTCGTTGCGGCCGGCCACGCGCGAGACCCGCTCGCCGGCGAACAGGACGACGTCGAGCACGGGCGCGGCGAGCCGGATCAGGGTCTCGATCCGGCGCCGCAGGGCGAGCTGTCCCGGGGTGCGATGCGCCACGGCGCGCGATTGTAGACTCGCCCGCGTGCTGATCCGGGACGTTATGACCGAGTCCGTCGTCACCGCGGCGCCCGAGCGCACCGTCCGCGAGATCGCCGAGCTGATGCGCGAGCGCAACGTCGGCTCCGTCGTCCTCGTCGGTGGCGACGAGCCGGTGGGCTTCGTGACCGACCGCGACCTCGCGCTGTCGGTGATCGCCGACGGGCGCGACTTCGGCGATCACGTCGCCGACCACGCGTCGTCGCCCGTCATCACCGCCGAGCCGGGGATGGACGTCGAGGAGGCCGGCGAGCTGATGGTCCGCCACGGCATCCGCCGGCTCGTCGTGGTCGACGGCGGGCGGCTGACCGGCATCGTCACGCTCGACGATCTGGCGTCACGGACCGGCGACAGCGAGCTGGCCAGCCAGCTCGCCAGCCGCGTCACGCGCGCCGTGATGCCGGACTTCTTCTTCCACGAGCGCGGCGACCACTAGTACGTCCGTACTAGCCTTAGTCCCATGGAAGGCTTCGGAAGCTTCTTCAACGATCCCGATTTCCAGCGGCGCATGCAGGAGATGGCCGAGCAGATGCAGTCGTCGCAGACGCTCGCCTGGGCCGACAACGCGATCAAGCTCGCCGTCGACATGACGGTGGCGGCGATCAACCGCGTGAACCTGCAGGGCAACGCCGAGGAGCAGGCCAAGCAGATCCGCGCCGTGATGGCCACGGTCTTCCCCGAGGCCGTCACGCTGGTGCGCGAAGCGCGCCAGGGCCTGACCTGATTGGCCTAGCCCGGCGCGGGCGCCTCGGCCTCCCGGCCCTCCGCGGTGCGGTCGGCCTGCCCCTGCGCGATGACCTCCTTGAAGGAGCGGATCCGGAACACCCACACGAGCGCGGCGAAGCCGACGCCGAACGTGAACGCCGCGATCGCGATCTGCTGGCCCACCGAGTAGGCGGCGACCGTCCCGCCGGTCGCGGTGCCGGCGAAGACCTTGACGAGCAGCGCCTGCTGGACGCCCGCCCCGCCGGGCGTGAACGGCACGAGCGCGGCGACCGCGTTGACGCCGAGAACGAGCAGCACGTTGCGGACCGAACCGCCGACGTTGAACGCGCCGAGCAGGAAGAAGAACGCGGTGAAGCGGAACAGCCAGCCGCAGAACTGGACCGCGAACACCTCGCGGAAGTAGCGCCGGCGATCTGAGAGGATCGTCAGGCCCTGCCGCACGCGCTCCCAGAACGCCCGCACGCGCGCTGACAGCAGCGCGAAGGCGGCGAGCACGCCGATCCCCAGCACCGTCAGCACGAACAGCGTGAAGCGCGGGTGCGACGCGAAGAACGCGAGGTCGAACGCCGGCAGCTTCGAGAAGTCGGGCGGCTTCGGGAACGCGCCCTGCGAGAACGCGAAGGCCAGGATCGGCACGGCCATGCAGAGGTCGAAGATCAGCTCGACCGCGAAGCTCGACGCCACCGCCGGGTAGCTCGAGTTCGGGATCCGCGACTTGGTCAGGAACAGGCGGATGACGTCGCCGCCGCGGGCCGGGACGACGCTGTTGAACCCGTAGCCGGCGATGTAGGCGCCCCAGATGTACTTGAACTCGATCGTCTCGTCCGGGTACGCCGCGCGCAGGATGTTGTAGGACGCGCGCGCCCGGATCGTCAGGTAGATCCCGAAGGCGATCAGGGCGATGAACAGCGACAGCCACTGGATCGCGGCGACGCTGTCGAAGAAGTCGCCGACCGCGTTGAAGAAGGCCGAGAACGAGTCGCCGAGCGATGCGAGGGGCACGCCTCTAGCGTGGCAGGCCGACGTGCACGCCGCGCCCCGGCACCGGTGAGGACTGGACGATCGACGTCGTCGTCTGACCGAACAGGACGAAGCGGTCGATCAGCTCCTCGAGGTGCTCGACGTCGCGCACGTTGGCCTTCATGAAGAAGCAGTCCTCGCCGGTGATGCGGTGGCACTCGACGATCTCTGGCGTGTCGCGCGCAAGCTCGGCGACCTTGGTGATCTGGCGCGGCGCCGGGCGGATCCGGATCACGGTCGTGAGTGCGTAGCCGAGCGCGCGCGGATCGACTTTCGCGTGGTAGCCGGTGATCGCGCCCTCGCGCTCGAGCCGCTGGACGCGCTCGGCGACCGCGGGCGGCGAGAGGCCGACCCGGCGGCCGAGCTCGGCGAGGCTGAGCCGCCCGTCCTCTTGGAGCTCTTCGAGGATTCGACGGTTGGTGACGTCGTTTTCCCGTTGATCGTTAGGCATCTCAGCCAAGATAGCGAGGAACTACCCTTCGAATCAACGGTCTGCCGATCGATCCTGTGTGGTGTGGAACCACCGCCCCAGGTCTACTTCATCGGCAGCGCGATCTTTCATTACCTCGGCCCCGCCTTCGCCGTCCTGCTGTTCGCGCGCGTTGACGTGCTCGGCGTCGCGTGGCTGCGGATCGCGGCGGCGGCGGCGGTGTTCGTCGCCTGGCGGCGGCCGTGGAAGGCGCTGCGGGTGCGCGACGGCCGCGAGCTGCTGATCGCCTGGGGCGCGGTGCTGGCGGTGATGAACTGCTGCTTCTACCTGGCGATCGACCGCCTGCCGCTCGGGACGGTCGCGGCGATCGAGTTCCTGCCGGTGATCGTGCTCGCCGCGCTCGGCGCCCGCACGCCGCGCAACGCCGCCGCCTTGGCGCTCGCCGTCCCCGGCGTCTACCTGCTGACCGACGTGCAGCTCGCGGGCGAGCCGCTCGGCGTCGCGTTCGCGTTCGCCAACGCGATCCTCTTCGCGCTCTACATCGTGCTCGGCCACCAGGTGGCGCAGCGCGGCGCCGGCGGCGGGATCGACGGCCTCGGCGCCTCGATGCTCGTCGCGACGGTCGTCGTGACGCCGCTCGCGGGCTGGGCGGCCGCGCCGGCGGTGACCGACCCGGTCGCGCTGCTCGCCGGCGCGGGGGTGGGCATCTCGTCGTCGGTGATCCCGTACGTCTGCGACCAGCTCGCGATGGCGCGCCTCAGCCGCGCCGCCTACGCGCTGATGGTGGCGCTGCTGCCGGCGACTGCGACGGTGATCGGGATCGCCGTGCTCGGCCAGGTGCCGTCCTGGGTCGAGGTCACCGGAGTGCTGCTTGTGGTTGCGGGGGTGGGGCTACATCGCGAACCCGCAGTACCCGTAGCCGCCACGGCGTGAGCTTGAGGACACCGGCGTCGTGCTCCTCCGGACCGCCGGGCCAGATCGTGTAGGGGTCGTGGCCGAGCGGCTTGGGCGCGCTGCGGAACAGGTCCCAGGCCCGCTGCTTGGCGGCGAGGTCGTCGACCCACTCGGCGTGGCACTCGGCGACGGCGGTGTCGTGCGCCGGGTCCCAGTACGAGCAGGACACGTACGGAGTGTGCCCGAGGTGGGCGACCTTCAGCGGCGTCGGGCGGGTGGTGATCCAGCCGACGAGGCCGTCGCCGGTCTGCTCCCAGTACGGGTGCAGGACGCGCGAGCGGGGGCGGTTGCGGCGGTCGACGGTCGCAACCGTGCACCATACGATGCGGTGGGCCACCGCGATGAACTCTTCAGGATCTACAACCATGGTTGTGGATAGTTGCACAACCATGGTTGAATATCAAGTGTGGAACTGGACCTCTCCCTCGCGTCGATGTTCGCCGGTTGGGCGCTGGCCGACGAGATCCAGCGGCGGCTCGTCGCCGACGGGTTCTCGGACGTGCGGTTCTCCGACGGCCTGGTCTTCCAGCACCTCGTCGACGGCCCGCTGACGATCGGCGCGCTGGCCGGGCGACTCGGGGTCACCCAGCAGGCGGCCTCCAAGTCGGTCGCCGACCTGGAGCGGCGCGGCTACGTGGAGCGGACCGCCGACCCGGACGACGCGCGGGCGCGCCTGGTGTCGCTCACGGCGCGCGGCGAGGCCGTGATCGGCGCCGCGCGCGATCAGCGCGCTGCGGTCACCGGCGAGCTGGCCGAGCGGCTCGGGCCGCGCCGGGTCGAGGCCGCCCGGCGGCTGCTGCTCGACGTGGTCGCCGACCTCGGCGCCGAGGAGGCCGTGCGCGGGCGCCGCGTGCGGGCGCCGCGATGAGCGGCTGGACGGCGATCCGGCTCGACGAGCTCGAGGCGATCCCGTGGCCCGGCACCGAGCTGACGTGGCGGCCCGTGCGGCATCCGCTCGGCGCGCGGATCGTCGGCATGGGCGCGTTCACCGCAGAGCGTGCCGGCCAGGAGGTCGTCGAGGCGCACCGCGAGTCCGACGGCGGGATGGGCCATGAGGAGGTCTACGTGGTGCTGCGCGGGCGGGCGACGTTCACGCTCGACGGCGAGGAGCTCGACGCGCCCGCGGGCACGTTCGTGCGGGTCGAGCCCGCGGTCCATCGCCACGCGGTCGCCGTCGAGCCCGGCACGGCGGTGCTCGCGCTCGGCGGCAGGCCGGAGTTCGAGCCGTCCTCGTCAGAGTGGATCGAGCGTGCCCGGCCGCACATCCGCAGCGACCCGGAGCGGGCGCGGGCGATCGTCGACGACCTGCGCGCGCAGCGGCCGGGCTCGCCCGGGATCCCGATCGCCGAGGCGTTGCTCGCGGCGGGCGCGGGCGATGACGCCGCGGCGCGCGCGGCGCTCAGCGCAGTCGATCCCCGTTACCGCGCGGCGCTGCGAACGGATCCGGATCTCGGCCCGTTCCTTCGATAGCGGCCCAGATCCCGGACGCGACCGCGCCGGCTGCGAAGTACAGGCACGGCAGCCACGGGGCGACGCCGCCGAGGCCGTCGCTGTCGGCGGCGTAGCTCGCGGCGCCGATCGAGACGAGCACGATCTCGGCGAGCGGGCCGGCGATCGCCGCGCCGGTGGCGATCACGAACGCGCTCGGCGACGGGTCCCACCACGCCCACACGCCGGCCGCGATCGCGCCCGTGAGGATCACGGACACGGTCGCCGGCTGGCCGCGCAGCACGGCGGTCAGCGCATACAGCGCGAGGACGGCCGCGGCGCCGATGACGACGTCGCGGCCGTCGCGCGAGCGCCCCGGCAGGTCGGCGCGCCGTCCCATCCACGCGGCGAGCAGGACGCCGGCGGCGACCAGGAACGGGAACCACGCGCGGCTGCGCCAGATCTCCGGCACGCCGTCCCACTCGTAGCGTGTCGTGCCGGAGGCGACGTGGCAGGCGTCGCCGGCCAGGCCTACCGCGAAGCCCAGCGCCGCGACGACGAGCGCGCTACGCCCGGGCCCCAAGCCCCTCGAGCAGCGCCAGCACGTCGGCGGCGTGGGTCTTCGGCGACGCGGTCTCGATCACCTCGGCGACGGTGCCGTCGCCGTCGATGATGAACGTCGAGCGCTGCGCGCCCCAGTAGGTACGGCCGTCGCGGTTCTTCTCCACCCAGGTGCCATAGGCGTCGCAGACCGCGTGGTCCTCGTCGGCCAGCAGCGTGAAGTTCAGGCCCTGGCCCTCGTGGAACTTCTTCACGGCCTTGACGGGATCGGGGCTGACGCCGAGGACGGTCACCCCGGCGTTGTTGAAGTCGGCGATGCTGTCGCGCAGCCCGCACGCCTGCGTCGTGCAGCCGGGGGTGTCGGCCTTGGGATAGAAGTACAGAACAACGGTCTCGCCCTTGAAGTCGGACAGCGACACGTCGTTGCCGTCCTGGTCGGGCAGGGTGAACTCGGGCGCCTTCTCGCCGGGCTGGATCATCGGGTGCTCCTCATTTCAAGAGCCGGGAGAGCCGGCGGTCCTTCAGGACGCGGCCCTCCGTCTGGCAGTGGGGGCAGTAGGTCATCACGTAGTCCTCGTAGAACACGGCCTCGAGGACGGTCTCGCAGCGGGGGCACGGCTCGCCCTGGTGGGCGTGCACGCGCGTCGGCTTCGGGAACTTCTCGGGGAGCGGAAGCTGGACGTGCTCCTCGTAGACGTCGATCACGCGGCCGAGCTCGGAGGCAATCGCCTCGCCGAGGACCTCGACCTCGTCGGCCGCGAGGTCGTCGCCGCGCTTGAACGGCGACAGCTTCGCCGTGTGCAGGATCTCGTCGACCCACGTGCGGCCGATGCCGGCGATCACGCGCTGGTCGCGCAGCAGCGAGTGCAGCGGGCGCGGGGCGGCGAGCCGCTCGGCGAGATCGGCGGGCGGCTCCGGCCACGCCTCGGGCGCGAGCGTGGCGACCGCCTCGTCCTCGTCGACGCCGTCCGGCGCGAGCAGCTTCACCCACGCGCGCTGGCGGGTGCCGAACTCCCGGACGCGCAGCTCGCGGTCGCCGGGGAGGCGGAACAGGACACGCGCGGTCTTGTCGCGCAGCGAGGCGCGCTTGTCGAACAGCTGGATGCGGCCCGCGCTCATCAGGTGCAGGAGCAGAGTGAGCGGACCGCGCTGCGGCGTGTCGACGTCGAGCAGCAGGAGCTTGCCGCGCCGGCGCGCGCCGGTGAACTCGGCGCCGTCGATCGCCGAGAACGGCGGGTCGAACGTCTTGAGCGCGTTGATGCCCGGTGTCATCGCGGACTCGATCCGCTCTCCCGGCAACGCTTCGTTCAGCCGCCGGGCCACGATCTCCATCTCCGGCAGCTCGGGCATCACGAAGACAGTACCGTGGCCCGTCATGGATCCCTGGGTGCAGGAGGCGGCCGCGGAGATCGGCCGGCGCGCGCCGCGCGAGCTGGAGGCGCTGGTCGGCGTCTCCTCGCCGTCCGGCGACGTGCACGGCGCCGAGGAGTGCGCCGCCGTCTGCGCCGCGCTGCTGCCCGACGAGGCCGAGATCGAGCGGATCCCGTGCTCCTCCCCCGACCACGCGCAAGACCTCGTGGCGCGGCTGCGCGGGGCCGGCTCCCGGCGGGTGCTGCTGCTGGGGCACGTCGACACGGTCGTCGCCCACGCCGACCACCGGCCGCTCACGCGGGACGGTGACAAGCTGCGGGGGTCCGGGGCCGTCGACATGAAGGGCGGCGTGGTGCTGTCGATCGGCATCATGCGCGCGCTGTGCCGCCGGCCGGAGCTGTTCGGCGAGGTCGCGCTGCTGCTCGTGTGCGACGAGGAGTGGCGGACGGGCAGCATCGCCCACGTCGACCGCTTCGCCGGATTCGACGCCTGCCTGTGCTTCGAGGGCGGCGATCAGACGCCGGACGGGGACGACGGCGTGGTCGTGCGCCGCAAGGCGGCGGGGACGATCCACGTGGCCGCCCACGGCCGCGCCGCCCACTCCGGCTCGGCGCCCGACCGTGGCCGCAACGCGCTGCTGGCGCTGACGATCGCGGCGCAGGCGGTCGCGGCGCGCCACGAGCCCACGGGCGAGCATCGCCTGACCGCCGTGCCGACGGTCCTGCGGTCCGGCGACGCGTTCAACGTCGTCCCCGGCCACGGCGAGCTGTTCTGCGACTGCCGCGCCGACGAGCTCGACGCGATCGAGGCGGTCCTCGACTCGATCCCCGCCGACGTCGGCGGCGTCCGCGTCGACGCCGAGCTCATCCGCCGCTGGCCGGGCATGCACTCCGAGGCCGCCGTCGCCCCGGTCCTCGCGCGCGCGGGCGAGACACTCGGCCGCCCTGTCCGCGGCGTCTCCCGCGGCGGCGCCAGCGACGCCAGCCACTTCGCCGCCGCGATCCCGGTGACTGTCGACGGCCTCGGCCCGCGGGGCGGGCGTGCCCACAACCCGGGCGAGTATGTGTATGCGGACTCGTTGGGGCCGCGGACGGAGGTCGCGTTGGCGGTGCTGTCGGCGGTGCTGTAAGCGCCGGCGAACATCAACACCGGCTGGGTAGGGAAGCGGGTGCGCCTGCGTGGGTTTCGCAGCAATCGTGCGCGGCCGCGCGATCGGTGCGACGAAGCCCACGCCACAGGTGGGTTTCGCAGCAACGATCGCCGTTGGCGTCGCCATTGCTGCGAAACCCAACGCGCGCCGGCGCACTCGCTCCCCTCCCCAGCCGCAGTGAAGTTCGAGCCCTCAGTCGCGCGCCAAGGACTCAAGCTCGCGCGGCCGCAGCAGCGCGAGCAGCTCTCCCCCGCCGCGCTCGATCCGCACCGCAGCGACGCCGCCCTTCTTGAAATCCACCCGCCCGCCCGTCAAGTCGAACACGACCTGCGAGAACGACGGGTCGTGCCCGACCGCGAGGACGCGGGCGTCGTCGTCGTGGGCCATGAGCAGCTCGAGCGCGGCCTCGCGGTCGAAGCCGTTGGCGAGCGACTCCGTCTCCTCGGGCTCGATGTTGAGGGCCTTGCAGGCCAGGCGGGCGGTGTCGCGGGCGCGGACCTTGGGGCTCGTGTAGCAGGCCGCGAACTCCACGCCGAGGCGGGCGAGGCCCTCACCCGCGGCGAGTGCCTGGCGCTCGCCGCGGGCGGTCAGCTCGCGGTCGGCGTCGGGCTTTGAGTCGTGGGGAACGGCCTCTCCGTGACGAAGAAGCCAGAGCTGCGCCGCCATCGCGGCGTCACCATATCGACACCGCCCGGCTCCTCCCATCGCCAGTACGCCATCGCCCGGTAGGGGTCGTCGGCGCGGTGGGGACCCTCGCCCGTGACCGGCGCATCCTCGACCTGCATGCGCGTGTACGGGGCGACGAGGACATCCCCCCAGACGGTGACGGCGTCGGCCGGCAGCATCCGCCGCTCGCCGAAGCGGGCGAGCCGGACGACGACCATGTCCAGCTCCCACCCGCCGTCCTCCGGCCAGGTGTTCACGACCTGCCCGATCTCCTCGCCGTTGCAGTCCTGCACGCGCAACCCGAGGAGGTTTCGCCGAGTCACTCGTTCCATACGCCACTTATCGACCCGACGGCGCCAGCGGCGCCCCGGGTCGAGACCCCATTGCGGTTCCGGGCATGGGTACCCATGCCCGGGAGGGCTAGACGCTATGGCCTGACTTCGGGCGGAGCCGTCTGAGGTAGGCCGGACCCTTTCGCGTATTCGGGGGTTTGTCTGGCCGGAGATTGGGCTCCGGCTGACCCCAGGCGAAGGAGGGTCCGGCCATGCACGGGACGATGACATGGGTTGGGTTAGACGTGCACGCTCGATCGACGCACGCGTCGGCGATCGACGTGGTGACGGGTGAGCTGACGCGGGCGCGGTTCGGCGCAGGCAGCGAGGAGGTCGTCGGCTGGCTGGTCGGGCTGCCGGGCCCGGCGCGCGTGGTCTATGAGGCCGGTCCGACCGGGTTCGCGCTCTATCGCGCGGCGCGCGCGGCCGGTGTCGAGATCGAGGTGATCGCGCCGAGCAAGACGGCGCGGCCGTCCGGCGACCGGGTCAAGAACGACCGCAAGGATGCCGAGCTGCTCGCCAGGCTCGCGATGGCCGGGCAACTGACCGCGGTCGCTGTGCCGTCGGAGTTCGTCGAGGCCGCCCGGCATCTCTCGCGCACGCGCGAGCAGGTCCGCGGCGATCTGATGAGCGCGCGCCATCGCGTGTCGAAGCTTTTGCTCGCGCACGGCCGCGTCTACCAAGCTGCGACGACGTGGAATCGCACGCATCGGGTCTGGCTCGGCGGCCAGCGCTTCGAGCAGGCGCCGACCGAGCTCGCGTTCATCGACCTGGTCGCCGCCGTCGACGGGCTGATCGCGCGCAAGGACGCGCTCGACGAGCGCCTCTCGCGGCTCGCGACTGACGAGCGGCTGTGGCCGACCGTCGCGCGGCTGCGGTGCTTTCGCGGCGTCGACACGCTGACGGCGCTGGCGGTGCATCTCGAGCTTGGCGGCGACTGGCAGCGCTTCGCCTCGCCGCGCAAGCTGTTCTCGTGGCTCGGGCTGACGCCGAGCCTCGATCAGTCCGGGCAGTCCAAGACGCAGGGCTCGATCACCAAGACCGGCTCGACCTACGCACGCCGGTTGCTCGTCGAGGCCGCATGGCACTACGCCCGCCCGCCGCGGATCGGCGCGACGGTCGCTAACCGCCAGGCCGGGCAGCCCGACCACGTCCTGCAGATCGCATGGCGCGCCCAGCACCGACTGCACCGCCTCCACACCCGCCTGCGCGAGCGCGGCAAGCCCCACAACGTCGCCACCGTCGCGATCGCGCGAGAGCTCGCCGGGTTCCTCTGGGCCGCGGCCACCGCGCCATGACCTGACCACGACAGCCCCAGTTCGGTCGCGGTGGCGCCGGGCCACGGCCGCCGGCACGCGCGGATCTACTATGGGCAGCCCTCGCGGGCCACGCCCGCTTCTAGACAGCGCACGCCGAGCGACGAAGCCAGCGCCCTGGGTTAGCCAACGCCCGCATCATCAGACTGACCGCCTGCGTCGCACGACGCGCCCGGCGCCACCACGACCGAACACCCTCGCACTGGCCGCCACAGCGGCCGCGAACACCCCTGAGCGCTTGACAGATCCGCCGCCATATCAGTAGGCGCTGATGGCGGGCCCGGTGTGGCGGCGCTTGTCGGCGCCGGTCCAGCGCACGCGGTAGCGCGAGCCGTTGCGGTGACTGGTGCTGAGGCCGAACACGCCGCGCGAGGTGGTGGTCACCGTACGCACGGTCGACCAGCTCTTCTTGCCCTTGCGCCGGATCTGGATCGTGACCTTCGTCGGCGCGGTCTCGGGCCGGATCCGGCCCCACAGCACGTCGTGGTTGCGCGAGCGCTCGACCGCCAGCGGGTTGGCGAACGCCTTGTAGGCGGGCTTGGCCTTGCCGTTGCTGCGGCGCAGGCCACTCTCGAACCCGCGATAGCGGTAGCCCGACGAGCGCGGCAGGTCGTCGCGCATCAGGTACTGGGAGAACATCGCCACGCGCGAGTTCACGTACGCGATGTGCTCGGCGATCGCGTAGTACGCCGGCTGGCGATCGAACGGGACGCCCGAGATCTTGTCCGGGTACGACTGGATGCCGAACTCCGTCAGGTAGATCTTCAGCCGCTTCGGCAGCCCGCCCGCGCGCCCGACCCGGTCGAGCGCCTTCACGAGCCGCGAGATCACGCCGATCGTCACGTCGTTCTTGTCCGGCGGGATGAAGCGCGGCCCGGTGCGGGTGGTGTACGCGTGGTGCGCGTAGCCGTCGGCCGGCAGCCGGCTGCACTTCTTCGTCCGGTGGTAGCGCGCGTTCAGGCACGCGATGCCGCGCAGGAACGTCAGCGGGTGCACGACGTGCACGTTGCCGCGCGGCGACGTCTCGCCGATGAGGATCTTGTCGCGCTTGTTGGCGGCGACGCTGCGGATCGCGTTGTAGGCCGCGCGATACAGGCCGCGGTAGAGCGTCGGTGAGTACGGCTTCTTCTTCCGGTACTGGGGGAGCAGGAACTGCGGCTGGTTCGGCTCGTTCCAGATCGACCACATCTGCACCTGATCGCCGTAGCGGCGCGCCAGCGCTGTCACGAACTGGCCGAACGCCCTCGCGCTCGGACGCGTGACGCTGTCCTTCTTGGTGCTCGTCGCCCACTTCGGCACCGGGCCGGTCGGCGTGAGCATCACCTCGATGCCGTGCGCCTTGGCCGAGGCCATCAGCCCGTCCAGCCGCGACCAGGTCCCGGCCGGATAGGCGTCAGGGTTGGCGGCGTTGAACTTCGGCTTCTTCTTGGACCTGGGGCGCGGCGCGAAGCTCTGCCAGTAGACGAGCTGGCGGATCTGGGACACGCCGAAGGCCTTGATCTCCGTCAGCGTCGCATCGACGCGGGAGTAGTCGAGCAGCTCAGAGGGCGCCTCGAAGCTCATGCTCTGGCGCGGCGAGGCCTGGGCGGCCACCGGCACGGTGAGCAGGCTGAGCAGGGCGATGATGATCAGTCGATAGCGCATGGTTAGGTTCCCGAAACCGGCTAGGGCGGCCCGGGTTGCGGTACCAGGGTACGGTGCCCGGCGATGACGGCGATCGTGGACACCCCCGAAGAGGCCGCTGCACTCGACCTTCCGCCGCTGCTCGTGCGGCGCCCGCTGGAGGCATTCCTCGACGCCCGCGGGCTGGGTTCCGGGCCGGTCGAGGCGGAGCCCGTCGGCGAGGGCCACTCCAACGTCACGTACCTGATCCGGCGCGGCGACGGGGCCTGGGTGCTGCGCCGCCCGCCGCGCCCGCCGCTGCCGCCTTCGGCCCATGACGTGCTGCGCGAGGCGCGCCTGCTGACCGCCGTGCAGGACGCCGACGTGCGCACGCCGGACGTGCTCGCGACCTGCGACGACGAGACCGTGATCGGCGCGCCGTTCTACGTGATGGAGCGCGTCGAGGGCGACGTGATGACCGCCGACGTCCCGGCCGCGCTCGACGACGAGACCGAGCGCGCGCGGATCGGCGAGGAGCTGATCGACGCGCTGGTCGAGGTGCACGCGGTCGACTGGCGCGCCTGCGGGCTGGAGGGCTACGGCAAGCCGACCGGCTACCTCGACCGCCAGCTGCGCCGCTTCGGCGGCCTGTGGGAGCACAACCGCACGCGCGAGCTGCCGGTGCTCGACAAGGTCACCGCCTGGCTGGCGGAGCACAAGCCCGAGTCCGGCGAGGCGACGATCGTGCACGGCGACTACCGGCTCGGCAACACGATGTTCGCCCCGGGCGCGCCGGCCCGGCTCGTCGCGATCTTCGACTGGGAGCTCGCCACGATCGGCGACCCGCTGGCCGACCTCGGCTACCTCGTCGCCACCTGGTCGCGGTACGACGACCCCGACGACCCGCTGCGCGGCCTGAGCGCCGCCACACGGCGGCCGGGCTTCCCGACGCGCGACGAGCTGGTCGCCCGCTACGAGGAGTGCTCCGGCCGCTCGATGTCCGACGTGCGCTGGTACATGACGCTGGCGCTGTGGAAGTCGGCGGTGTTCCTCGAGGGCTCCTACAAGCGGCGCCTGGCCGGCACCACGGAGGACGCGTTCTTCGACCGGCTCGAGACCGGCGTGCCGGCGATGGCGGAGCGGGCGTGGGCGATCGCCACGGGCTGATCCTCGACTATGGCGGCGTCCTGACCGCGAGCCCGTTCGCGTCGTTCGAGGCGTTCTGCGCCGTCGAGGGGCTTGCACCCGACGCGGTCCGCTCGCTGTTCCGCGACGACCCCGAAGCGCGCGACCTGCTCGCCCGCCTGGAGACCGGCCACCTCACGGCGGCTGAGTTCGAGCCGGCCTTCGCCGCGATGCTCGAGGTCTCCTCCGACCGCCTGCTGCAGCGCATGTTCGGCGGGATGCAGCCCGACGCGGAGATGATCGACGGCATCCGGGCGATCCGCCGCCGCGGCGTGCGGATGGGCCTGCTGTCGAACTCGGTCGGCGAGGAAGCGGTCTACGACCGCGGGCTGCTGGGCGACCTGTTCGACGGCGCGGTGATCTCCAGCGAGGTCGGCCTGCGCAAGCCTGACCCGGCGATCTACGAGCTCGCGGCGGAGCGGATCGGCGTCAGCGCAGGCGCCTGCGTCTACGTCGACGACCTGCCCGGCAACCTCAAGCCGGCGCGCGCGCTGGGGATGGCGACCGTGCTGCATCGCGGCGACGCGCGCGCGACGCTTGCCGAGATCGACGCGCTTCTGAGATAGTCGGCGCTCATGGCGGCCGTCGACTACTTCCTGCAGATCTCCGGCATCGAGGGCGAGAGCACCGACGACAAGCACAAGGGCTTCCTAGACGTCGACTCGTGGTCGTGGGGCGAGACGCAGACCGGACCGCACACGGCCGGCGGCGGTGCCGGCGTCGGTAAGGTCTCGATGCAGGACTTTCACTTCACGACGCGCACCAGCAAGGCGAGCCCGAAGCTGTTCCTCGCCTGCGCCAGCGGCCAGCATTTCAAGGAGGCCAAGCTCGTCGCCCGCAAGGCCGGCAAGACGCAGCAGGAGTTCCTGACCTGGACGTTCTCGGACCTGCTCGTGAGCAGCTACCAGACCGGCGGGAGCGAGGCCGGTGACATGCTGCCGCTCGACCAGGTCTCGCTGAACTTCGCCAAGATCCGGATCGAGTACAAGGCGCAGAAGGCCGACGGGTCGCTCGACGCGGCGATCACCGCCGGCTGGGACGCTAAGGCGAACAAACAGCTCTGACCGCCTACGACCGGGTCCCCTACCCGGGACACCCATTCGCGCAGACCCACCCCGACCGCCTCGCGACCGTGGCGACGCTGTTCGGGCTGCGCCCCGCGCCGCCGCCGCGCTGCCGGTTGCTCGAGCTGGGGTGCGGCGACGGCGGCAACATCGTGCCGATGGCGTACGCGCTGCCCGGCGCGGCGTTCACGGGCGTCGACCTGTCGGCGACCGCGATCGAGCACGCGGCGGCGCTACGCGACGCCCTCGGTCTCGAGAACCTCGCGTTCGAGCAGGCGGACCTGGCGGCGCTACGCGGCCTCGGGACGTTCGACTACGTCGTCGCCCACGGCGTCTACTCGTGGATCGCGCCGCCAGCGCGCGACGCGCTGCTGGCCGCCTGCCGCGCCCACCTCGCCCCGCACGGCGTCGCCTACGTCAGCTACGACGTCCTGCCCGGCGGCCACATGCGGGAGATCACGCGCCAGATGCTGCGCTGGCACCTGCGCGACGTCGACGACCCGGCCGAGCGGATCGCCGGGGCGCGCGCGCTGCTGACCGCGGTGAGCGAGGCCGGCCAAACGCAGGCCGAGTGGGCGCTGCGCCAGAGCGACCCGGGGCTCTATCACGACGAGCTGGCGGAGCACCACGAGGCGGTGCTGTTCACCGACTTCGTCGCCCACGCGGCACGGCACGGCCTGCGCTTTCTCGCCGAGGCCGACGTCTTCGAGATGCAGGCCGACATCCTGCCGCCCGGCCTCGCCGGCGACACGATCGAGCGCGAGCAGTACCTGGACTTCTTCAAGGGCCGCATGTTCCGTCAGACGCTGCTGTGCCCCGCCGAAGCGGAGCCGAGCGAGCCGGCCGCGGGCGTGGTCCGCGACATGCTCGCCGCGTCGCCCGCCCGCGCCGAGGGCGATCCGCTGGCGCCCGGCAACGTCGAGTTCCGCGGCCCGCTCGGGGGCACGCTCACGACCGACCACGACCCGGTCAAGCGCGCGCTCGTCCGGCTCGGCGAGGCGTGGCCGGCCGCGGTCCCGGTCGCCGACCTCGGCGCGAGCGACGCGGTCTGCGAGACGCTGCTGCGCGCGTTCGCCGTGAACTTCGTACAGCTCCACGTGTGGGCGCCGCCGATCGCCACGGAGCCGTCCGAGCGACCAGTAGCCAGCGCGCTGGCGCGCCTGCAGGTCGCGAGCGGCACGCGCGTCACGAACCTGCGCCACGGGAGCATCGACGTCGCCGACGAGCTCGGCCGCCGCCTGATCGCGCTGCTCGACGGCACGCGCGGCCGCGCCGACCTCCTGCACGAGCTCGACCGCCCGGCCGACGAGCTCGAGCGCAGCCTGCAGGGGCTCGCGCGGATCGCCCTGCTGGAGCGCTAGTCGCGCTTCCCTCGCCCGTACAGCAGCTTCGTCAGCCGCCCCAGCAGCTTCGTAGTCGCGGGCTTGTACGGGAAGAAGTGCACGTCGCGCTTCATCGCGACACGCGTGACCAGGATCGCCTGCTGGCGCGTGTACTTGCGGATCCCGGCGGCGCCGTGGCGTACGCCGAGCCCGGAGTCCTTCCACCCGCCCATCGGCAGCTCGTAGGCGAAGTAGTTGACATTGGCGTCGTTGACGCACGCGTAGCCGCTCTCGATGCGGCGGGCGATCTGCTCGCCGCGCGAGCGGTCCTTCGTCCACACCGACGCGCCGAGGCCGTACGGCGAGTCGTTGGCTAGCCGGATCGCCTCCTCGGCGTCGGCGACCTTCATGATCGGCACGGTCGGCCCGAACGTCTCGTCGCGCATCGCGTCCATCGTGTGGTCGACGTCGGCGAGCACGGTCGGCTCGTAGAAACGCCCGGCGCCCTCGCGCACGTGGCCGCCCGTCGTGATGCGGGCGCCGCCCGCGCGCGCCTGCTCGACGTGGCGGCTGACGATGTCCAGCTGCGGCGGGAACGTCATCGCCCCGACCTCGACGCTGGCCGGCCCGTCCGGCGGGCCCTGACGCAGCGCGCGCACGCGCTCGGTCACCGCGTCGACGAAGCGGTCGTAGATCGGCGCCTCGACGTAGACGCGCTCGATCGACACGCAGGTCTGGCCGCCGTTCTGCATCGAGTAGTAGGTCGCCGCGTTGGCTGCGCGCTCGATGTCGGCGTCGGCCAGCACGATCATCGGGTCCTTGCCGCCGAGCTCGAGCGACACCGGCGTGAGCGTCTCGGCCGCCCGCGCCATCACCTTCTTGCCGGTCGCGGTCGAGCCCGTGAACATCACGAAGTCGACCGCGTCGATCAGCGCGATGCCGGTCTCGGCGCCGCCGATGGCGATCTGCAGCACGTTCTCGGGCATCCCGCACTCGCGCAGGCCCTCGGCGAGGAGCAGCGACGTGAGCGGCGTGACCTCGGACGGCTTGAGCACGACGCCGTTGCCGGCGGCGAGCGCCGGGATCGCGTCGCCGAACGAGTTGGTCAGCGGGTAGTTCCACGGCCCGATCACGCCGACGACGCCGACCGGGCGGTAGCGGACCAAGAGCTTGCGGCCGAGCACGAACGGGCTCGACGAGCGGATCTTCTCGTCGGCCAGGTAGCCGGGCGCGTGCTTGGCCCAGAAGCCGAGCGCGCCGGCGCCGTACGCGAGCTCGACGACCGCCGCGTCCTCGTACGTCTTGCCGGTCTCGTCGATCAGCGACTGGATGACGCGCTCGCTGTTGTCGACGACCCACTTCTGCATCCGCCGCAGCACCCGGCCGCGGCCCTCGAACCCGAGCGCCTCCCAGGCCGGCTGCGCCGTGCGCGCGCGGTCGGCGAGCACCCGTACCTCCTCCGGGGAGGTGACGGGCAGGGTGCGGATGACCTGGCCGGTCGCCGGGTTCTCGACGTCGATCGTCTGTGTCGCCTCTAGCGTCGCCATGAATGCATGCTAAGGCGCTCGCGCGAAGCGCGAGTAAGCCGCATACTCAATCCCCATCACGAGCTGGCGGCGAGCCGGTCGATCCGCGCTTCCTGCATCGGCCGGTCGCGGCCGTCGCGCGGGAGCTCGGAGATCGCGTCGACGACATCCATCCCGTCGGTGACCTCGCCGAAGACGGTGTGCTTGCCGTCGAGCCACGGCGCGCTGTCCACCGTGACGATGAAGAACTGCGACCCGTTGGTGTTCGGCCCGGCGTTGGCCATCGCCAGTGCGCCGCGCACGATCTTGTGCTCGTTGATCTCGTCCTTGAACGTGTAGCCGGGGCCGCCGGTGCCGGTGCCCTGCGGGCAGCCGCCCTGGACCATGAAGTCGGGGATCACACGGTGGAAGATCAGCCCGTCGTAGAACCCGTCCTCGGCGAGGCGACGGAAGTTCCCGACGGTCTCGGGGGCGTCCTCGTCGAAGAGCTCGAGGACGATGTCCCCGTGGTTGGTGGTCATCGTCAGCTGCGACATGGCAACAAGGTATCTAAGGCGCTGCCATGAGCTTGCGAATGGGAGTAAGCCGCATTCGAGTTCAGCTACGTGCGGCCTCGACCCGGAGGGTATGGCCCCGGACCGCGGTGCCGTCGACGGCGCCGGCCACGCGCGCGGCCTCGGCGGCGGGGACCTCGAGCAGCGCGAAGCGCTCGAGCACGCGCACGTTGCGCACCGCCTCGCCGTCGAGCCCGGCGTGCGAGGTGACGGCGTGGATGAGATCGGCCTCCGCGAGCCCGGCGGCGCGGCCGCCAGAGGCGATCAGCTTCGCGTAGTCGGCGTCGCGCGCGCCGTTGGCGTCGTGCGGCTTGCGATGCCGGCGCGGCGGCTCGGAGGTCGGCACCGGCGCCACATGCGCGCCCTCGGCCCACGGAGCGATCGTGGTGCCGGCGTGGCGCTCGATCGCCTCCAGGTCGCGCCGCTGGCGCGGCTCGACGAAGGTGATCGCGCGGCCGGAGCGGCCCACGCGCCCGGTGCGCCCGATCCGGTGCACGTAGACGTCGGGCGACGTCGGGATGTCGAAGTTGACGATGTGCGTGACGTCGACGATGTCGAGCCCGCGGGCCGCGACGTCGGTGGCGACGAGGATCGGGAGGCGGCCGCTCTTGAAGGAGATCATCACGCCGTCGCGCGCGCCCTGCGACATGTCGCCGTGCAGCGCCTTGACGTTCATGCCCTTGTCGCGCAGCGTGCGGTAGAGCTGCTCGGTGCGGATCTTCGTGCGCGCGAAGACGATCGCCTGCTGCGGGCGCTCGGCCTCCAGCACGCGCACGAGCGAGGCGACCTTCTCCTGCGCCTTGGTCTCCAGGAAGAACTGCTCGACGGTGTCGATCGTCAGCGTCGCGGCCTTGACCTTGACGGTGACCGGGTCGTACAGGTGGCGCCCGGCGAGCGCGCGGATCGGACCCGGCATCGTCGCGCTGAACAGCGCCGTCTGGCGGCCGTTGGGCGTGTAGGAGAGGATCTTCTCGACGTCCTCCAGGAACCCGAGGTCGAGCATCTCATCGGCCTCGTCGAGCACGACGTAGCGGCAGCCGTGCAGCATCAGCGAGTGGCGCGAGATCAGGTCGAGCACGCGGCCGACGGTGCCGACGACGATCGGCGACCCCTGCTTGAGGTACGCCTGCTGGTCGCGGATCGGCGCGCCGCCGAACACGGCCACCGGGTCGATCCCCTTGCGCGCCCCGTAGACGCGCAGCGCCTGGGTGACCTGGATGCACAGCTCGCGCGTCGGCGTGAGCACGAGCGCCTGCACGTCCCCGTCGCTGCGGTCGGTGAACTGGATCATCGGCAGCCCGAACGCCGCCGTCTTGCCGGTGCCGGTCTGTGCCTGGCCGATCACGTCGCGCCCCTCGAGCAGCACGGGGATCGCCTGCTCCTGGATCGGGCTCGGTGACTCGTAGCCCACGTCCTTGAGGGCGGCGAGGAGGTCCTCGGAGAGGCCGAGATCGGCGAAGGTCGTCATTGCGCGGGAAGGAGCTTAGGACGCGGGATCGAGCACCAGCTTCCCGCTCGTCCTGCGGGCGCGCAGGTCCTCATGCGCGCGGCGCGTTTCCGACAGCGGGTAGACCGGTCCCTCGACCACGCGCAGCTCGTCCGCGGCGACGCGGGCGAACAGGTCCTGCAGCGGCTCGGCGAACATCTCGCGCGGCCGGCGCAGGCAGTGCATGAGCCAGAAGCCGACGACCGACTGCGAGCGGGCCATCAGGGCGCCGGAGGTGACGGTGTTGGGCTCGCGCGACGCGATCCCGTAGGTCACGAGCCGCCCGAACGGCGCCAATGCCTTCAGCGACTCGTCGAACACGCGGCCGCCGGCCATCTCCAGCACGATGTCGACGCGGCCGCCGCCGTTGGCCTCGCGCAGCGCGTCGGCGAGGTCCTCGCGCGTGACGTCGACGGCCCCGTCGGCGCCCAGCTCGAGCGCCAGCGCGCGCTTCTCTTCGCTGGAGGCGGTGGCGATCACGCGCCCGGCGCCGAACGCGTTGCCGAGCTGCACGGCCAGCGACCCGACGCCGCCGGCCGCGGCGTGCACGACGACGCTCTCGCCCCCGCGCATCCGCGCCGACGTCCGGTACAGGTGCCACGCGGTCAGGCCCTGGACGAGCAGCGCGAGCGCCTGCTCGTCGGTGACGCCGTCCGGGATCGGGAACGTCGTCGCTTCCGGCACCGCGGCGTACTCGGCGTAGCCCCCGGACGCGGTCAGCCCGACGACGCGCCGGCCGTCCGCGGTCGTCCCGGCCACCTCGGCGCCCGGCGTCAGCGGCAGCTCGTAGCGAGCCAGGTAGGAGTTCTCGGTCTGGTGCGTGTCGGCGTAGTTGACGCCCGCCCGGTTGACGTGGACGAGCACCTGGCCGTCGCCGGCCTCGGGCTCCGGAGCGTCCTCGACCAGCTCGAGCACTTCGGGGCCGCCCCACTCGCGGACGCGGATCGCGCGCATGGCGTCCGGAGGTTAGATGGTTGATTCCATGGAATCAGCCATCAGCCCGCTACGCTGCCCGGCCGATGACGCTCACCGTCGTGGGATCGATCGCCTTCGACGCCGTGGAGACGCCGACCGGCAAGCGCGACCGGCTGCTCGGCGGCGCGGCCGTTCACTTCTCGCTCGCCTCGTCGTTCCTGTGCGAGACGCGCGTGGTCGGCCCGGTCGGCGACGACTTCGGCGAGGAGGAGTACGCGGTCCTGCACGACCGCGGCGTGCTGACCGACGACATCGAGCACGTGCCCGGCGGCAAGACGTTCTTCTGGGCGGGCCGCTACGAGCGCGACCCGAACGTGCGCCACACGCTGCAGACCGACCTCAACGTCTTCGAGCACTTCCAGCCCAAGCTGTCGGAGGCGTCGCGCGCGGCCGAGACCGTGTTCCTCGCCAACATCCACCCGGACCTCCAGCGCGCGGTCCACGCGCAGTGCCACAGCGCCCGGTTCGTCGCCATGGACACGATGAACATGTGGATCGAGGTCACCCGCCCCTCGCTCGAGAAGACGATCGCCGGCGTCGACTGCCTGATCGTCAACGACGAGGAGGTCAAGCAGCTCACCGACGAGCCGAACCTCGTCCGCGCCGCCCGCACGGTGCACGCGATGGGGCCGCGCGTGGTGATCGCCAAGCAGGGCGAGCACGGCGCCGGCATGTACACGCCGGACGGCTTCTTCGCGCTGCCCGCCTATCCGACGCCCGACGTCGTCGACCCCACCGGCGCCGGCGACACGTTCGCGGGCGGCTTCATGGGCTACGTCGCCGCCCACGCGAGCGCGGAGCCGACCGACGAGCTGCTGCGCCGCGCGATGGCGTACGGCACGGCGCTCGCGTCATTCAACGTCGAGGCGTTCGGGACCGAGCGGATGCAGACGCTGACCGGCGACGAGGTCGCCGAGCGGGTGGGCGAGCTCCAGCGCATCACGCGCTTCGACGCGGCACCTGTTCCCCTGCGCGCCTGAGGGGTAGCATCCCGCTCGTGGGCTGGACGATGCTGTATCTGTTCGTCGCGCTCAAGCTGCCGATCCTGGCCGCCTGTTACCTCATCTGGTGGGCGGTGCACCAGGAGCCGGACTATGCCGACGACGCCGACGACGGCGGCGGTGGGCGCCGCCGGCCGCACCCGGCCCCGAAGCTCCCGCACGCGCCGCGCCGCGGGCCGCACCACGAGGCGGCGCTGCCGTCGCCGCCGCGCGTGCGCTCGGTCGTGGCGCGCTCACGCGAGCCGCTGCGCTGACTGCCAGACTTCCCGCCGTGATCACCTCCGTCCTCTCCGACGGCACGATCCGCCGCCTCGTGGCCGAGGGCCGGATCGTCATCGACCCCTGGGACGAGGCGCTCGTGCAGCCCGCGTCGGTCGACCTGCGGCTCGGCAACTCGTTCCGCGTCTTCCACAACCACCGGGTGACGGCGATCGACCTGCGCGACCCGCCGCGCAACCTCACCGAGGAGGTCGAGGTCGACGAAGGCGACCCGTTCGCGATCCACCCGGGCGAGTTCGCGCTCGGCCGCACGCTGGAGGCGGTCGAGATCCCCGACGACATCGTGGCCCGGATCGAGGGCAAGTCGAGCCTCGGCCGGCTCGGGCTGATCGTGCACGCGACGGCCGGCTTCGTGGACCCGGGCTGGAAGGGCACGCTCACGCTGGAGCTCAACAACCTCACGCGCGTGCCGATCAAGCTCTACGCCGGGCTGCCGATCGCGCAGCTCTCGTTCATGACGCTCGACGCCCCGGCCGAGCGGCCGTACGGCTCCGAGGGGCTCGGCTCCCACTACCAGGGCCAGGTCGCCGCGACCGAGTCGCGGTACGAAGGCCGGCCCACCGTCCGGTAGCTTTCCGCCCGCCGATGCTGACCTCGCTGATCACCTTCGCCGCCGAAGAG
>DATDKF010000029.1:0-28754 GCA_036520135.1 Solirubrobacteraceae bacterium | reverse complement strand
CCGCGACCAGCAGCGCGCCGGTCTCGATCAGCGCCGCGACGCGCTCGGGCGTGTCCTCGGTCACGGCGTGCTCGCTGCGCGCGCCGTCCCAGAGCCGCAAGACGGCGCCGGCCTCGTCGGGCCGGCAGGGGCGGATCTCAGCCGCCACGCGCTTTCAGGCCCTGCTTGCGCAGCTTCCACGCGTTCTCGATGTCCGGGCGCTCGACGGCCTTGCCTGACGCGCCGGGTCCCTCGAAGACGCACGGGAGGCCCTCGAAGCGCGGCTCGGAAAGGAACGCGGCGCAGCCCTTCTTGCCGAGCTCGCCGGCCCCGAGATTGGCGTGCCGGTCGACGTTCGAGCCGAGCTTGGTCATCGAGTCGTTGACGTGCAGCGTCCCGAGGCGCTTGAGGCCGACGAGCTTGTCGAACTCGTCGAGCACGTCGCTCAGCCCTTCGGCCGTGCGGATGTCGTAGCCCGACGCCAGCAGATGGCACGAGTCCAGGCAGGCGCCGAGACGCTTGCCGCCGCCCGCGCCCTCGATCATCGTCGCGAGCTCCTCGAACGTGCGCCCCAGGGTGCCGCCCGCGCCCGCGGTGTTCTCGAGCTCCAGCTGGCACTTCTCGGACTCGGCGAGCGCCTCCTTGATCGTCGCCGCCGCCCGCTTGAGCGCCTTGTCCACCGAGCCGCCGTTCTTGAGCGCGGACCCCGGATGCAGGACCACGGACACCGCTCCCAGGGCCGCGCCGGCGCGCAGCGAGCCCACCAGCGAGGTCAGCGACTTCTTACGGATCTCGCGGTCCTCGGAGGCGCAGTTGAGCAGGTAGACGGCGTGGATCATCAGCGCGTCGATCTCCGAGCCCTTGAACGCCTCCTTGAACGCCGCGACCTTCTCGTCGTCGTAGACGGTCGGCTTCCACTGCCGCGGGCTCTGATTGAAGATCTGGATCGACCGGCACTTCCGCTCGAGGCCGCGCTCGACCGCTTTCGCCGGCCCGCCGGCGGGGGAGACATGGGCGCCGATCAGCATGGGCCGGGAAGGCTAGCGGCGCTCGGAGACTGCTCCACACCGTCGACTCGTGCGCGTGCGATCATCAGGGCCATGCGGGTACGGTTTCCTCCGTCGCCGACAGGGGCGTTGCACATCGGTAATGCCCGCACGGCGCTTTACAACTGGCTGCTCGCGCGCGGGCACGGCGGCCAGCTGGTGCTGCGGATCGAGGACACCGACCGCGAACGGTCCACGCCGGAGAACGTCCAGACGATCTTCGACGCCCTCGAGTGGCTCGGGATCGACTGGGACGAGGGGCCGACGTACCAGTCCCAGAACGGCGATCGGCACCGCGAGGTGGTCGAGCGGCTGCTCGCCGGCGGCCACGCGTACCGCTCCACCGCCGGGCCCGATGAGGTGAAGGCCTTCAAGGAGGCCAACGGCGGCCGCGGCTTCCGTGGCGAGGACGAGAGCGAAGGCGCCGTGCGGCTGCGGGTGCCCGATGAGGGCGCCACGGTGGTCAAGGACATCATCCGCGGCGAGAGCGCGTTCGAGAACGCGCTGCTCGACGACCTCGTGATCGCCCGCGCGGACGGCACGCCGGTCTACCACCTGGCCGTGGTGGTCGACGACGCCGACGCCGGCATCACCCACGTCGTGCGCGGCGCCGACCACTACTCGAACACGCCCAAGCACATGCTCATCCAGCAGGCGATCGGGGCGCCCACCCCGCAGTACGCGCACCTGCCGCTGCTGCACGGGCCCGACGGCAAGAAGCTCGCCAAGCGACACGGCGCCACATCCGTGCAGGATCTGCGCGACGCCGGCTATCTCCCCGAAGCCGTCCTGAACTACCTGGCCCTGCTCGGCTGGGGCTACGACGAGGAGACGACGTTCCACTCGATCGAGGAGCTGCAGCAGCGCTTCAGCCTCGAGCGGGTCTCCAAGTCGCCGGCCGTGTTCGACGAGCAGAAGCTGCGCTGGATGAACGGGCGCTACCTGCGCGAGCTCGACGTCGACGATCTCACGGCGCGCCTGGAGGCGCTGACCGGCCGGAGCGGGCTCCGCGGCGCGGTCGAGATCTCCCAGGACAAGATCTCCACGCTGGCGGAGTTCTGGCCCCTCACGCACTTCTTCTTCGACGGCCCGGCCGACGATCCGGCGGTTCGCGAGCGGGTCCTCGAGGCGCCCGGCGGGCGGGACGCGCTGTACGCCGCGCGGTCCGCACTGGCGGACCTCCCGGAGCCCTGGACACAGGCGAACCTAGAGGTCACGCTAGGCCAGGTAGCTGACAAGCTGGGGGTCAAGCGCAAGAATGTCTTCCAGCCACTTCGAGTGGCATTGACTGGAACGACCGTCTCACCGGGTATCTTCGAGACAGTCGCGCTGCTCGGGCGCGACGAAACCCTCGCTCGGGTGGACCATGCGCTCAACGGGAGGAAGGGGACGTGAAGCGGCGCGAAGGCGGGGCCGGCGGCTCAACGATCGGTCCAGACCTGCCGATACGGCTGGAAGGCGGGGCCATGCCAGGCCAAGACCCGCCTGAACACAACGTGACGACCGACGATCGACTGATGCCGCCTTCCGCACCCCCTGCCAGCGCCGCCCCCGAGGCGGCGCGTGCAAAGGGAGGAACGCGCGAACCGTACGCCGTCGTCGGCCGTACTCGCAACGAGGGCCACGGCAAGCGGCTGACGGCAGCGTTCGAGGCGCTCGAGGTCTTCCCGGCGCTGGCCGAGTCGCGCAACCGGCTGCTCGAGCTCATCTCCGAGGACCGGCCGTCGACCGGCGAGGTCGTCCGCGCGATCGAGTCCGACGTTGCGCTCGTCATCTCCGTGCTGCGCCTCGCCAACGGGCTCGACTCGCCGCGCCGCGGCCAGGTCGAGTCGATCGTCGGCGCTGTCGAGGTGCTCTCGCCCGAGGCGGTCCAGCGCCTGGCCGCCAACGCCGAGACCTTCGAGTTCTTCGAGCGCGGCAAGACGTGGGATGCGGCCCCCGAGCGCTTCCGCCTGCACGCCGTCGCCGTCCAGCGCGCCGCCGACCGCCTGGCGGCCGCCTCCGGTTACCCCCATCGCGACCGCCTGCTCGTCACCGCGCTCCTGCACGACGTCGGCAAGCTCGTGCTCATGCACGCCTACCCGGGCTACCCGCGCCAGGTCCACGGCCCCGCGCGCACGCCGGAGGAGCGGCTGCACTACGAGCGGCGCGAGCTGGGCGTCGACCACGCGCTCGTCGGCGGCGTGCTCGCCCGGCGCTGGAACCTGCCCAAGGCCGTCGCGTCGGCGATCGAGCGCCACCACGCCGAGGACGCGCAGGGCGACAGCGCCTTCGTCCGCCTCGCGGACATGCTCGCCCACTACTCGCAGGGCTCGCCGGTCTCCTCGACCGAGCTGCTCAAGGCGGCCCGCGCGGTCGGCTTCGGCCCCAGCGAGCTGCGCGCCGTCCTCTACGACCTGCCGTACCCGAGCAAGGACCGCCCGCGCTCGGTCGAGCCATGCCCGCTCTCCTCGCGCGAGCTGGAGGTCCTCAAGCGGCTCGCCCAGGGCATGGTCTACAAGCAGATCGCGCTCGAGCTCTCGCTCTCCACGAGCACGGTACGCACGCACCTGCACAACATCTACGGCAAGCTGGGCGCGGTCGACCGCGCCCAGGCCGTTCTCCACGCCACCGAGCGCGGCTGGCTCTAGCGGCCTGAGCCGCCGATCGTCCGGCTCAGACCACTAGGCGGCCGCGCGCTCCTCGCGCGCGAGCTCGCGGACGATCGCCGCCGCGAGATCGACGGTCGGCAGCCGGCGCGTAGCCTCGGCGATCCGCTCCGCCGCCCGGCGGTAGGACTCGTCGACGAGCAGGCGGCGGACGGCGTCCGCGAGCCCGGTCGCGTCGGTGAGGGTGATGCCGGCGCCGAGCTCGGCGACGCGCTCGCCGTTGTAGGGCTGGTCGGCGAACAGCGGGACGACGACCACCGGCACGCCGGCCGCGAGCGCGGCGCGGACGGTGCCCGACCCGCCGTGGCAGATCATCGCCGCGGCGTGCGGCATCACGTCGGCCTGCGGCACCCACCGGGCGACGTGTACGTTCGGCCCGACCGGTCCGAGCTCGCGCGGGTCGCGGTCGCGCCCGACTGTCACGAGCACGCGCACCGGCAGCAGCGCCAGCGCGTCGATTGCGTCCCGATACAGGCCGGGGAAGAAGTCCATCGTCGGGGCGACCGAGCCGAACGTCAGGTACACGAGCGGCCACTCGCTGCCCTTCCACCAGTCCGGCAGCGGGCGCGGCGCCTCGTCCTCCTCGCGGAACCGCATCGCCTGGACGGGCGACGGGTCGTCCGGGTTCTCCAGCTCGGCGGGCGTGAGCGTGAAGTGCGGCGCGCCGTTGAGCATGTCGAGGTCCGGGTCGGGGCGCAGGCCGACGTCGGCGCGGATCTTGTCCAGCTCGCGGGCCATCGTGCCGCTGAACACGCCCATCTTGGTCGCCAGCGTGATGCCGACGCACACCGCCGGGATCCCCAGCGCCTCGGCCGCCAGCGGCGCGGCGAACTCGCTCACGTCGTAGAGGACCGCGTCCGGGCCCCAGCTGCGCATCGCGGCGAGCGCGTGGGGATACGCGTGCCGTGTGTCGATGCGCACGAAGATCTCGCCCAGAACGTGCTGGTTGGCGTCGTCGAAGCTCATCTGCCGGGCCTCGGAGAAGCGCGCGGCGCGCTCCTCCTCCGGCGGGTCGGGATAGGGGAGGTGGTCCAGGCCCGCGGCGTCGATCGTCTGGGCGGCCGACTGCGGTGCGAGCACCACCACGTCGTCGTTGTTGCGCAGGAAGGCTTTCGCGAAGGGGGCGAGCGGACCGAAGTGCCCGGCACCCCTCCGAGTGCTGATCATGATTCTCATGTAGGTGACGACGCGCGTCCCCGGCGGCGTATTCCGCGCGTCGGCCGGTCGTGATGGCAGGATGAGCGGGTGCTCTCGATCACCACGAAGTCCCCCTACGCGGTCCGCGCACTCACCGAGCTGGCCCGCAGCGGCGGCGCAGGGCCGGTGCCGATCGGCGAGCTCGCCAAGCGCCGCGACATCCCCGTCCAGTTCCTCGAGCAGCTGTTCGCGGCCCTTCGGAGGGCGGGCATCCTCAAGTCCCAGCGCGGCGTGAAGGGCGGCTACTCGTTCGCCCGCGACCCCTCCGAGGTCACCGTCCTCGAGGTCGTCGAGCTGCTCGACGGCCCGTTCGGCGCCGGAGCCGAGTCGGTCTTCTCCGACGCTGCCGCGGCCGCCCGGGCAATCCTCCAGAACGCGACGATCGCCGACGTCGTCGAACGCGAGAACCGCGCCGCCGGCGCGCACATGTACTACATCTAGCCGCCCGTCACGTCGCGGCGGAGGAAGACGAGGAAGGCCCAGGCCGCGGCCGGCAGGGCGTACAGGGCCGAGACCCACCCAGCGCGGACGACCGGCGCCCAGTCGATCGGGTCGCGCATCAGGCCCTCCCAGGCGTTGAACTGGCTCGACAGCAGGTACGGGTCCAGGAAGTCGAGCGCCGAAATCGAGCCGAGGATCTGCAGTGCGATCGAGACCATCAGCGTCCCGACCACGGCGGCCGCCGAGTTCCGGCTCAACGTCGAGAGCAGCAGTGCGATCGCGGCGATCGCCATCAGCGGCAGCGCGTAGGTCGCGGTGCCCGCGGCCGTCAGGAACAGCGCGCGGCCGACGCCGACCGTGGTGCCCGACAGCGTCGTCAGCGGCTCGAAGCCGAACGCGAGCCCGCCACCGACCACGCCGACCGCCACGTAGGTGCCGAGCACGCCGAGCGTGTAGGTGAGCGCGGCCAGCAGCTTGCCCGCGAACACCTGCCAGCGGTCGACCGACCGCGTGAGGATCGTCTTGAGCGTGCCGTTGTTGTCCTCGGCGGCGACGATGTCGCCGGCCACCAGCGCCGTGATCAGCGGCAGCAGCCAGATCGCGCCGAAGAACAGGCACACGAGCGGGACGGCGAGGCCTGACTGGCGGACGTACTCGCCGAACGGCACGCCCTCGGGGCCGCCGCCGTTCGGGTCGGCGAGCAGCGCGACGATGAAGATCAGCGGCACCGCGAATGCGGCGCCGATGCCGATGAACGTGCGCTTCTGCGCCACGAGCTTGCGCAGCTCCCAGCGGTAGACGGTGACGGTGCCGGGCCGGCGGGTCGAGTGCCGCTGCGCGTCGGCGCGCTCGATCGTGATCGCCTCGGCGCTCATGACTCGGTCATCCTGAAGAACAGCTCCTCGAGCGTGGCGGTGCGTGCCTGCAGCGACTGGATCCCGACGCCCGCCAGGCCGAGCGCGATCGACAGCTTCGCGACGGTCGACTCGTCGGCCGCGAACGTGACGCCGCGCTCGCCCCGCTCGACGTCGTCAACGTCGCGGTGCCGAGATGCCAGCTCGGCCGCGTACACGTCGTCGGTCGTGCGCAGCTCGTAGCGGCCGGCCGTGGTGGCGATCAGCTCCGGCAGCGAGCCCTCGTAGAGCACGCGCCCGGACCCGACGATCGCGACGCGATCGCAGAGCTCCTCGACCTCGCCCATCAGATGCGACGAGAGCAGCACGGTGATGCCCTGGCCGGCGAGGCGCTTGATCAGGAGCCGCATATCACGCATGCCGGCCGGGTCCAGGCCGGTCGTCGGCTCGTCGAGCAGCAGCAGCCGCGGGTTGCGCAGCAGCGCGCCCGCGATTCCGAGGCGCTGGCGCATCCCATGCGAGTAGCCGCCGACCTTGTCGCCGGCGCGGTCCGCGAGGTCGACCGTCTCGAGCGCCTCGTCGATCCGCTGCTCGGCGCCGTCGCCGTCGAGCGCGGCGGCCATCTCGAGGTTGCGGCGGCCGCTCATGTAGGGATAGAAGCGCGGCGCCTCGACGAAGCCGGCGACGCCGTCCAGGGCGCGCGCCCCCTCCTCGAGGGGGTCGCGCCCGAACAGCCTCGCGCTGCCGGCGTCGGGCCGGATCAGCCCGAGCAGCATCCGCAGCGACGTCGTCTTGCCGGCGCCGTTCGGCCCCAGGTAGCCGTAGACGTCGCCGGCGCTGACGTTGAGGTCGACGTCGTCGACGGCGGTGATGTGGCCGTAGCGCTTGACCAGCCCGCGCGCCTCGATCGGCGGCGCGGACGTCATCGCAGCCCTCGCGCCGCATTCTCGGCGGCGACCGGCGGGACGAGTCCGGCCACGGTGTAGGAGACGCCGCCGCGGCTGAACGTCACGACCGTGCCGAGCGGCGTGGCGAGCTCGGTGCCGGTCGCGCCGTCGATGTTGACCTCGGGCAGGCGCAGCTCGCCGACGCCGCCGTCGTTCGGCGCGGCGCGGTGCTGGAGCACGGCGATCGCGCCCATGCCCTTGCCGTAGATGCTGAGCGCGCCGGCGCGGTCGCCCATCCGCACGAGCCGCACGTCGGTGCGGGGCAGGCCGGCCAGCTCAGCGGGCGCCGAGAGCGGGAAGTCGAGCCGCGCGCGGACCGCCTCGACACCGCGGACGCGGGTCGGGTGGCCGGACGCGTCAGCGCTCGGCGGGTCGAGCTCGACGACGCGCGTGCCCTGCGGGAGATGGGCCGAGAGCGTCGAGCCGGGGATCGCGCCGAACGAGACGTCGGTCGCCTCGAGCTCGAGTACGGGCTCGTCGTCGCCCTGCGCGTAGACCGCCGCGCGCAGCGGCACGCCCTTGACGGCGTCCCAGGCGAGCTCGGCGGCGCCCAGCAGCCCGCCGTCGTCCTTGGGCGCGATCCGGACCGTGTAGCTCGGCCGGTTGCCGGTCGTGCCCGGCGTGGCGCCGGACAGCGTCCACGTGCGCCCGAGCCGGTCGAGCGCGCGGCGCACGCCGGCGAGCGTCGGCTGCTCGGCGGATCCAGCACGCCGGTCCCGAGCCTCGCTCGGCGCGGTGTACGCGGTCTTGGACGCCGGGTCGTAGATCGTCACGCGCGTGCCGTCGTCGACGATCTGGGCGTCCCCGGCGTCGGACTGCAGCTCGACGCGGAAGCGGCCGTCGCCGGCCAGCCACAGGCGCCCCTCGGCGCCCTGGGCGAGCGGCGAGCCGGCGCCGTCGGGCAGCGAGCCGCCGGGCAGCAGCCCGTTCGTGAACTTCACGCGGGCGCTGACGCCGTTGACGTCGGGCGCTCGCAACGCGTCGAGCACGGCACGGTCGAGCGGCTTCGGATCCGGCGCGGACGCCGAGCCGCCGAGCGCCGCCTGGGCGATGCCCGCCGTCGCCGCGAGCAGCGCGACGACGGCGAGGATGCCGTACAGACGGCGGGTGGAGGCAGTGCGGAGTCGTCTCATGGGGAGGAGGTCCTTCGAATCAGATCTTGACGGGTGTGTTGTACGGGCGGGCTTTGAGAGATCCGTGAGAGCTCCCGATGACGCGCCGGCCGCCGAAGCGCATTCGCCGCGACGCGATGGGGAGCGTCAGTCGCGTGGGGAGGTCGTCTCATGGGACCGGTTTCTACGGTCGACGATTGAGAGATCCGTGAGAGCGGGGAGCTCGATCGTGAAGCGGGGGCCGTCGACGCTCACGCTGCCGCCGTGGCGCTCGGCGATCGCCCGGACGATCGCCAGGCCGAGCCCTGATCCCTCGCCGCGGGCGCCCGGGCCGCGCCAGAAGCGCTCGAACGCGTCGGCGGCCTGCGCCGGCGGCAGGCCCGGGCCCTCGTCGGCGACGGTGACGCGCGCGCGGTCGCCCGCGAGCTCGGTCGTGACCGTGATCAGCCCGTCCGGAGGGCCATGCTTGCGGGCGTTGCGGATGAGGTTGCCGACGGCGCGTTCGAGCGCCGGCCGCTCGCCGAGGACGAACGCTCGGTCGCCCGCAGCCGTCGCCCGCGGGTCGGCGGCCGCCGCCTCGGCGGCGAGCGCCGCGAGGTCGAGCGGCTCGCCGCGCACGGGCGCGGCGGCGTCCTCGCGCGCGAGCGCGAGCAGGTCGTCGAGCAGGGCGCTGAGCCGTGCCGCGTCGGCCTCGATGTCGGCGAGCGCCTCCGGATCCGGTCCGTGGCGGGCCACGTAGGCGGCGTTCCCGCGCAGCGCCGTCAGCGGCGTGCGCAGCTCGTGGGAGGCGTCCCCGACGAAGCGCTGCTCGGACTCGCGGGCGCGCTGGAGCGACGCGAGCATCGCGTTCAGGGTGTCGGCGAGCTCGCCGATCTCGTCGCGAGCGGGCGGAACCGGCAGGCGCTCGGACGCATCGCCGCTGCGCTCGATGCTGCGCGCGCCGGAGGACAGGCGGCGCAGCGGCGCGAGCGCTCGGTACGCGAACATCGTCGCGAGCGCGGCAGCGACCAGGGCGGCGGCGATCGCGGCGATCACGACGAACCGGCGCGTGGTGGCGAGCGTGTCACGAAGCTCTCCGGTCGTCCCGGCGACGATCACCGCGCCACCCGCCGAGCTGCCCTGCCCGAGCTCGCCGAGCGGCGCGGCGTAGAGCCGGATCGGGTCGGGCCCGAGCTGCGCGTCGCCGTAGCCGGCGCGGCGATCGGCGAGCGCGGCGCGCACGACCGGCGTCTGCGGGAGCACCCGGCTGCCGAGCCCGGACGAGCGGGCGACGATGCGGTTGCGGCGGTCGACGACCTGGACGAGCAGCTGGCTGCCGCCGAGTCGGCCCTCGAGCGTGCCGGGCTCGGTCAGGAGCTCGGGCGTGGACGCGGACAGGCGGGCGACCTCGACCGCGCGTTCGCGCAGCGAGCGGTCGAGCGAGCCCTCGAGCTGGTCGCCGAGCCGCGCGAGCACCGCGACGCCGAGCACCACGACCGCGACCACGATCGCCGCCGCGGCCGCGACCGCGACGCGGACCGTCAGGCCCGCGCGCCTCACGAGTCCAGCCGGAAGCCCAGGCCGCGCACCGTGTGGATCAGCGGCGGCTCCCCGAGCTTGCGGCGCAGGTAGGCGACGTAGCGGTCGACGACGTTCTGGCTCGTCTCGCCCTCGCCACCCCACACGCGCTCGAGCGCGACCTCGCGTGTCACCACTGCGCGTGGGTTGCGCAACAGCAGCTCGAGCAGTTCGGCCTCGCGGCGCGTGAGGGCGAGATCGCGGCCGCCGCGGCGCGCGATCCCGGTCTCGATGTCGAGCGCCAGGTCGGCGAACGCCAGGTGCTCGCCCGGCGGCTGGTTGCGCCGCAGCAGCGCGCGGACGCGCGCGGTCAGCTCCTCCACCTCGAACGGCTTGACGAGATAGTCGTCGGCGCCGGCGTCGAGGCCGGCCACGCGCTCGTGCAGCGCGTCGCGCGCGGTCAGCAGCAGGATCGGGACCGGAAGGCCCTTGGCGCGCAGGCGGCGGGTGACCGACAGGCCGTCGATGCCGGGCATCGCGACGTCGAGGACGATCACGTCGGGCACCGAGCGCTCGACCTCGGCGAGCGCGGAGCCGCCGTCGCCGGCGGTCGCCACCGCGTACCCCTCGGCGGCCAGCGTTCGCTCGAGCATTCGCCGGATCGGCGCGTCGTCGTCGACCAGCAGGACGGCCGCCTCGGACATCGTGGCGAGTCTAGACACGGCGCCACGCTAGGCGGGGATCTTGAGAGCTCTGTGAGGGCGCGAAGTAGCCTGATCGTGCAGAAATGCGCCTCCAGTCCGTTCTTGTCGCCGCCTGCCTGGCCGCCGTCGCCGGCGGCTGTGGCGGCGATGACGACCAGCGGGCGCAGCGGCCGCCCGCCGCGGTCGACCTCACCGTGAGCTCGCCGAGCGACATGGCGACGGTGCGTGCGGAGTCGGTCGAGGTGCACGGGACGGTGGCGCCGGCGAACGCCGCGGTGATGGTGCTCGGCCAGCGTGCGGCGGTGAGCGCAGGCGGGACGTTCAAGGCGAAGGTGGCGCTCGAGCCGGGCGCCAACGTGATCGACGTGATGGCCACGGCGCCGGCGCGCGGGCCGGCGATGACCGCGTTCCGGATCACGCGCGAGGTGCCGATCGAGGTCCCGGACCTCGACGGCAAGACGGTCGACGAGGTCCAGAGCACGCTGGGCGGCCTCGGGCTCAAGCCCGAGATCGAAGAGGGCGGCGGCCTGCTCGAGGACCTGCTGCCCGGCGACCCGTCGGTCTGCACGCAGGACCCGGAGCCCGGGGCGGAGGCGCGGCGCGGCGCCACCGTCCACGTGATGGTCTCCAAGAGCTGCTGATCAGGACTTCGGCTGCGCCGCGATCAGCTTGATGCGCGGCTCACCGCGCTCGCGGACGACGCCGAAGACGATCGTGCCCTCGTACGGGTCGCCGCCGTCGCGATCGACGCGGTAGCTGCCGCTCGCCCGGCCGGCACGGCCGCCGGTGACCGTCAGGTCGTTGAGGTCGTAGCCGCGCACCTTGCCGTCGAACTGGCGCGTGTACTGGTCGACGACCTGCTCGCGGCCCTTGCTCGTGCCGCCCGGCAGGGTCCGCGTCACGTCGCGGGCGAGCGTCTGGCGGAGGGCGGCGGGGTCCTCCGACGCGTAGGCGTCGGCGAACGCCTCGGCCGCGTCGCGGACCTCGTTCTCGCTGACCGGTCCCGTGCGCGTCGCCGCTCCGCCCGGGCCGTCGAAGACCTGCCCGGCGATGAGGCCGACCGCGACGAGCGCGGCGAAGATCATCACGCCCGCGGCGAGCTGGTAGGGCCAGCGGCGCGGCCGGCTGACCTGCAGGGCCTCGGGCGGCGGCTCGTCGGCGCCCGGCGACGCCCACAGCCGCCGCGGATCGTCGTCGGTGTCCGGCGGGTCGCGGCGCGCGCCGTCGTCGTGCGCGGCGTGGTCCCACGATGTGACGGCGGTGGCGTCGTCCTCGGCGGTCGCCGGGTCCCAGCGCGTGATCGCGGTCGCGTCGGCGCCGGCCGCTGCGGAGGCGCGACGGGTGAGCGCCGTGTGGCCGCCGTTGACGACGGTATCCGCCTCGTCCGGGGCCGCGGGTCCGACGGCGACGCTGCGCTCGGACTCGGTGACCGGCTCGCCGCGGGCGGCGGCCAGCGCGGCGCGTCCCAGGTCGCCCGCCGACGGGTAGCGGTCGTCGGGCGACTTCGCCAGCGCGCGGGCGATGACGCGGTCGAACTCGGCGGGCACGTCGCGCGTGGACGGCGTCGGCGGCGGGTCGTTGAGATGGGCGAGCATCGTCGCCGGGACGGTGCCCGGGGCGAACGGCGGCTTGCCGGTCAGCGCCGCGAACAGCACGCAGCCGAGCGAGTAGACGTCCGCCCGGGCGTCAGTCCGCTCACCGCGCAGGTGCTCGGGGGCGCAGTACTCGACCGTCCCCACCCACTGGCCGGACTCGGTGAGCTGGGTGTCCGAGCGCGCGAGCCGGGTGAGCCCGAAGTCGCTGAGGTACGCGTGGTTGCCGGCCAGCAGCACGTTGGCGGGCTTGACGTCGCGGTGCACGAGCCCGGCCTGGTGCGCGGCGTCCAGCGCCGCGGCCACCTGGGCCACGATGTCCGCCGCCCGCGCCGGCTCCAGCCGCCCCTCGTCGCGCAGCAGCGCGTGCAGGTCGGTCCCGCCCACGTAGCGCATCACCAGGTACAGCGAGCCGTCGCACTCGCCGGCCGCGTAGACGGGGATCACGTTCGGATGGTCGATCGCCGCGGCCATCCGCGACTCGCGCTGGAAGCGCTCGCGGAACGCGCCGTCCTGGGCCCGCTCCGGGGCCAGCAGCTTGAGCGCGACCGGCCGTCCGAGGCTCAGCTCCGTGGCCCGGTAGACCACGCCCATGCCGCCGCGGCCGGCGACCGCTTCGATGCGGCAGCCGGCGAACTCGTCGCCTGGTTCGAGCTCGGGCACCCAAGGATTGTGACGCGGGTAGGCTGCGTCGCCATGGATTTGGGCAACCCCGCGTCGTATCTCACACTCGAGGACGGCACCGACGTGCTGTCCTCGGACGGCCAGAAGCTCGGGACCGTCGAGCACGTCCTGGCCGACTCCGACGCCGACGTGTTCGACGGCGTGATCGTCGACATGCGCCTCGGCCCGGGCGGCCACCGCTTCGCCGACGCCTCGCAGATCGACCGCATCCACGAGCGCGGCGTGGTCCTCACCCTCGACCGGTCCGGCGCCGAGGCGCTGCCCGAGCCGTCCGAGAACCCGGCCACGCTCGGCGCGAGCCCCGACGACGTGACGCCCGACGGGCTCGACGACAAGCTCCGCCGCGCCTGGGACTACCTGTCCGGCAACTACTGACGGATCCGGGGGTCGAGCCGCGCCAGCAGCAGGTCGGCGGCGAGGTTCCCCAGCACCACCAGCACGGCGCCGACGAGGATCATCCCCTGCAGGAGCGGGAAGTCGCCGTTGGAGATCGCGCCCGAGGTGTAGCGGAACACGCCCGGGATGTTGAACACCTGCTCGACGAGCAGCGCGTTGCCGACGAGCAGCGGCGTGTACGCGCCGGCGAACGAGATCGTCGGCCCCGCGGCGGCCGGCAGCGTGTGGCGGATCGCCACCCGCCGCTCGGACAGACCCTTGCCGAACGCGGTGCGGACGAACGCCGAACGCGGTGCGGACGAACTCGGCGTCGCCAGCCGCCGCCAACCGGCGCGTCGCGAACGTCAGGTAGGAGCCGGTCATGGCCGAACGGCGCACGGTAGCGAGGGGCCCCGACGCTAGGCTGAGCGGCGAAATGCCCGCTATCCCGATCAACATTGCCGACCACGTCGGGCGCACGCCGATGGTCCAGCTGACGCGGATCGCGCCCGAGGGCGTCGAGCTGTTCGCGAAGCTCGAGATGTTCAATCCCGGCGGATCCGTGAAGGACCGGATCGGCGTCGCGATGATCGAGGCCGCCGAGGCCGAGGGGATCATCGAGCCGGGCCGTACCACGATCGTCGAGGCCACCAGCGGCAACACCGGCATCGCGCTCGCGTTCGTGTGCGCCGCCCGCGGCTACGACCTCGTGCTCACGCTCCCGCAGGGCATGAGCCGCGAGCGGGAGGGCCTGCTGCGGCTCTACGGCGCGCAGGTGCAGGTCACCGAGTCGCTCGGCGGGATGAACGAGGCCGTCGCCGCCGCCCAGGCGCTCGCGCGCGACCCCGACGCGTGGCTCCCCGACCAGTTCTCCAACCTTGCCAACCCCGAGGCTCACCGGCGCTCGACCGGCCCGGAGCTGTGGGACGCGCTCGACGGCCGGATCGACTACCTGGTCGCCGGCGTCGGCACGGGCGGGACCATCACCGGGGCCGGCTCCTACCTGAAGGAGCGCAACCCCGCCGTGAAGATCGTCGCCGTCGAGCCGGCCGCGTCGGCCGTGCTGTCGGGCCAGCCGCCCGGGCCGCACAAGATCCAGGGCATCGGCGCGGGCTTCGTGCCGCCGGTGCTCGACCGCGGCCTGCTCGACGAGATCATCGCGATCGACGACGAGGACGCGATCGAGACCGCGCGGCTGATCGCCCGCCGCGAGGGCGTGCTCGCCGGCATCTCGTGCGGGGCGGCGCTCGCCGGCGCCCTCCAGGTCGCCGCGCGCGACGAGGCCCGCGGCGCCCGGATCGCCGTCGTGCTGCCGGACTCCGGCGAGCGCTACGTCTCGACGCCGTTCTTCGCGCCCGAGGCCGCCGCCGCGACTTAGCCTGGATTCAGGCTTAGCGCCCGGCGCGGTGCGCGGCCAGCAGCCGCGCGAGCTTCGCGGGCGTGTCCTCCTCCGCGACCGGCGAGTAGAGCACGAGCCGCTGGCCCGGCCGGCCGCCGTGCAGGAACACGGCGTGCTCGAACACGAGCTTGCCCTCGACCGGGTGGTAGATCGCCTTGCGCCCGTCCGGGTTGCCCTGCACCTCGTGGCGCGGCCACCACTTGCGGAACTCGGGGCTCGTCTCGTGCATCGCGGCGATCAGCTTGTCGAAGGCCGGGTCGCCGACGTGGCGCGCGGCGTCCGCGCGGAAGCGTGCGAGCAGCACCCGTGCGGTCTGCTCCCAGTCGCGCATGAGCGTGCGCCGGCTCGGGTGGTTGAACGTGATCCAGATGTGGTTGCGGCGGCCCGGGTCCTGCTCCTCGGGGACGCTGGCCGGGGCGGGGATCAGCGCGCTGCTCGCGCTGATCCTCGCCGGCCCGGCCGGGCGGCTGCGCGCCGCTACTTCAGCCGCTTCTTGATCCAGGCGCTGGAGTCGGCCGCGGCGGAGTTGACGATGCCGCCGTGGTTGACGCCCGCGTAGACCTTGTAGTCGACCTTGACGTTGTTCGCCTCGTACTCGTCGACGAGCTGCTTGGTGAACACCGCGAAGACCGTCTGGTCGGCGTCGCCCTGCTCGATCCGCACCGGCGTGCGCATGCGCAGGTGCTCCGGGTCGTTCTCGCCGATCGCGTTGAACAGCGGCGTCAGGTCCTTGCTCGGCTGGAGGAACTGGTTGAGCGGGACGCCGCCGAGCGAATCGGTCTTGGACAGCGCGTCGTAGCAGCGCGTCTTGGTCTGCGGGTAGAGCGCCGCGGCCCGCTGGGTGAGCAGCGCGGGCACCCCGAGGTTCGGGTCCACCGTGTCGATCGCGCGCAGCCCGAGCGAGACGAAGGCGCCGAGGCCGCCGCTCGGCGCCGTCGAGGTGCTGCCCGTGATCACCGCGAACTGCGTCTTGAGGTGCGACGCGGGGGCGAACGCGACCGTGCCGCGCAGCTTGAGCTCCGGCACGTAGTTCGGCGCCGCGGCGGCGGCGAACAGCGAGGCGTGGCCGCCCTGCGAGTGCCCGGCGATCACGAACCGCTTCGAGAGCTTCGGCGAGTACGCGCGCGCCGCGCGCACCGCGTCGAGCACGCTGCGGCCCTCGGACTCGCCGACCAGGAACTGATGCACGCCGGGCGTCCCGAGCCCGTCGTAGTCGGTCCGCACCACCGCGTAGCCCGCCTTCAGCCAGCGCTTGAGCAAGGGATAGGCGTAGCTCGTGAGCTTGCCGCCGTCGTAGCCGCGCGTGGGGGCGCACGCGTCGGCCGCGCCGGTCGCCCCGTGGGCGTACGTGATAATCGGCCAGCCGCCCTTGGGCGCCCTGCCCTTCGGCAGCGCCAGCGAGCCCGAGACCGCGGTCAGCTTGCCGTGCAGGTCCTTGGACGCGTACAGGAGCAGCGCGTCCTTCTTCGCGCCCTTCAGCGCGTCGCTTCCGGTCTGCTTGCGCGCCCAGATCAAGGCGCCGTGCTTGCCGTGCAGGTGCTTGGGCGGCTTGTAGAACGCCGCGCCCTTCGGGCCCTGCCGCACGTCGGCGGAGGCTGGGACGGCAAGGAGGGCGAAGGCCGCGACGGCGGCCACGAGGACTCGGGGCATCGGGGAAAGGTAGCGTTCGGCTGATGGCACTGCGCGAGGTTGAAGGCCCGGCGGGCGCGCCGTGGGAGCGGCCGATGCACGGGACGCTCGATCGGCTGGTCGTCGAGTCCGAGCTGCTCGCGGGCAACCCGCTGGGCGATCCCGCCCGGCGGCCGCTGTACGTGTACCGGCCGCCCGGCGTGGAGCTCGACCACCCGCGGGCGCTGCCCGCCGTGTACGTGATCCAGGGCTACACCGGCCAGCTCGACATGTGGCTCAACCGGGTCCCGTTCGAGCCGTCGATGGTCGAGCGGGTCGACGCGCTGTTCGCGGCCGGCGATTGTCCCGACGCACTGATCGTGTTCGTCGACTGCTGGACGTCTTACGGCGGCTCGCAGTTCCTGAACTCGGTCTCGCTCGGCCGCTACCAGGACTACCTGTGCGACGAGGTCGTCACATTCGTCGAGGAGCGCTACCCGGCGCTGGCCGACCGCGAATCGCGCGGCCTCACCGGCAAGTCGTCCGGCGGCTACGGCGCAATGGTCGTACCGATGATGCGCCCGGACGTGTTCTCCGCGCTCGCCTCGCATGCCGGCGACGCGCTGTTCGACGCCTGCTACCTGCCCGAGTTCCCGCAGACCGCGCGCGCCCTGCGCGACGAGTTCGACGGCTCCTACGAAGTCTTCTTCGAGCGCCTCGCCGCCGCCGACCACGTCGACTGGGAGACCTGGGGGACGCCGCTGGAGATGTACGGGTACGCCGCCGCGTACTCGCCCGACCCGTCCAACCCCGGCAAGGCGCTGCTGCCGTTCGACGTCGCCACCGGCCGCCTGCACGACGACGTCTGGGCGCAGTGGCTGGACCGCGACCCGGTGCGGATGGCGCCCGCGCACGCCGACGCGGTGCGCTCGATGCGCCGGATCTACCTCGACGCCGGGCGCAGCGACGAGTACTACCTCGACCTCGGCGCCCAGGCCTTCGCCGCCGAGCTCGACGCGCTCGGCGTCGAGTACACGCTCGACCTGTTCGCCGGCAAGCACGGCGGCCTCACCTACCGCTACCCGGGCGCGATCCGCGAGCTGGTCCTGGCGCTCAGCCGCTGAGCGGGCGGTCGCCGTCCAGACACCAGGCCTCGACGGCGGGCCACGGGCCGTAGCCGGCCTCCGGGTTCAGGTGCCCGCCTCCCGGGATCACGTCGACGGGGATGCCGAGCGGCGCGCCGTACAGCGTGTCCGCCCCCTCCGGGCAGTACGGGTCGTCGTCGGCGCACACAAGCCGCGCGCCGTCGCTGAGCGCTGGGAGCGGCACCGGGAAGAAGCCGGCGATCTGCGGCACTCCGGCGCTCTCGGACGGCGGCGCGACGAGCAGGACCCGGTCGGCCTGCGCGCCGCCGTCGCCGACGTGGTGCAGCCACAGCAGGCACGCCAGCGAGTGGCACAGGACGATCAGCTCGCCCTCGGGCACCGCCTCCAGCTCGCCCTGCAGCGCGGCGCGCCACGCGTCGAGCGACGGCAGGTCGGCGTCCGGCAGGTCGGGATAGGCGACGCGCTCGGTGTTGGCCCGCAGCCGCGCGGCCAGCCACGTCTGCCAGTGCCCCAGCCCGGAGCCCTCCAGGCCGTGCAGGATCAGGAACGTCCGGGCGCTCATCCGACCGCTACCGTAACCCGGGTGCCGGTCCGAATGCTCGATGTCACGGGCCTGACGTGCCCGATGACGTGGGTGCGCACCAAGCTCGAGCTGGAGCGGCTCGCGCCCGGCGAGGCGCTCGAGGTCCGGTGCGCCGAGGGCGAGGCGCTGGAGAACGTGCCGCGCTCCGCGGCCGACGCCGGCCACGACGTGCAGGTGAACGGGACGATCGTCCGGATCGTGCGCCGATGAGCGAGCGCCGCGCGTTCCTGCGGACCCTGATCGGCGGGGGACTGTTCCCCCACAGCACGGCCGATCGCGATGACGACGCGGGCGCGGGGGGACTGTCCCCGGCCGCGGTCGAGCGCTACTCGCGGCAGCTCGTCCTGCCCGAGTGGAGCGAGGCGGCGCAGCGGGCGCTGGGCGGCGCGAGCGTGCTGGTCGTTGGCGCGGGCGCGCTCGGTTCGCCGGTCGCGGCGTATCTCGCCGGCGCCGGCGTCGGGCGCCTCGGGATCGTCGACGACGGCGCGGTCGAGCTCTCCAACCTGCATCGCCAGCACCTGCACTTCACGCCCGACGTGGGCGTGCCGAAGGCGCACAGCGCGGTCGCCAAGCTCGGGTTCCTGAATCCGGAGATCGTGGTCGAGCCGTACCAGGCCGCGTTCAACGACACGATGGTCGAGGGGCAGGACCTGGTGGTCGACTGCAGCGATGCGTTCGACACGCGCTATGCGGTCAACGCCGCCTGCTGCGCGGCGGGGGTGCCGCTGGTCGAGGGCGGGGTGGTCGGGACGAGCGGGCTGGTGATGGCGATCCGCCCGGGCGCGACGGCGTGCTACCGCTGCGCGTTCCCGCAGGCGCCGCCGCCCGGCGCGGTGCCGACGTGCGCGCAGGCCGGCGTGCTCGGCCCGGCGGCGGGCGTGATCGGGTCCCTGCAAGCGCTCGAGGCGCTGAAGCTGCTCGCCGGGCTCGACGGCGCGCTGACCGACGCGTTCCTGCAGGTCGACCTCGCGACCCATGACTTCCTGCGCGTGGCCGTCCGGCGTCGCGCGGACTGCCCGGACTGCGCGTCCGCGTAGGCTGTAGGGCGTGTTGGGCATCGGCACCCTCCGCCGCGTGGCCGGCGAGCTGCGGCGCGACGTGCGCGCCGCGTACGACCGCGACCCGGCCGCCAAGGGCGTGTCGGCCGCCGAGGTGCTGGCGGCCTGGCCCGGCGTGCACGCGCTGCTCTCCCACCGCGTCGCCCACGTGCTCGACGAGGCCGGCGTTCCGGTGGTCCCGCGCGCGCTCGCGTACGCCTCACGCTCGCTGACCGGGATCGAGATCCACCCGGCGGCGACGATCGCCGACGGGCTGTTCATCGATCACGGGATGGGCGTGGTGATCGGCGAGACCGCCGAGGTGGGGGAGAACGTGACGATCTACCAGGGCGTCACGCTCGGCGGCACCGGCTTTGCGACCGGCAAGCGCCACCCGACGGTCGAGCGCAACGTGACGATCGGCTCCGGCGCCAAGCTGCTCGGGCCGATCACGATCGGCCACGGCGCCAAGATCGGCGCCAACGCCGTCGTCATCCACGACGTCCCGCCGAACTCGACGGTGGTCGGCAACCCCGGGCATCCGGTGCGGGTCGAGGGCAAGCGGCCCGAGGGCCCGGACGCCGACTGGGTCCACCTTCCCGACCCGATCGCGGACGCGCTCAAGCAGCTGTCCCGCCGCATCAAGGACCTCGAGCGCGAGGTCGCCGCGCTGCGCGGGCAGGAGGACGCCGGCGAGGCCGCGGTTGTCCCGCTGCGCCCCGTCCGCGGACCCAATCCCGCCGGTGGCTAGCTTCTCCTACAGCGTCGAGATTCCCCGGCCGCCCGCCGAGGTGTTCCGGTGGCTGCTCGAGGAGGACAAGGTGCCGCGCTGGACGGGCGGCCTGGAAACCTACGAGCGGCTCGACGGCGGCCCGCTGGGGACCGGCTCGCGCGTCCGGCAGGTGCTCGAGGTGAGCGGCCGCCGGATCGACGTTGAGCTCGAGATCACCGCCTTCGACCCGCCCAACGGCGCCGAGACGCGCTTCTCGACCAACGGCATCGAGGTAGTCAACGCGTACGCGCTGGCCGGCTCCGGCGCCGGTACGCGGCTCACACAGTCGGTCGACGCCAAGCCGAGCGGCCTGACCGCGCGGATGCTCGTCCCGGTCGTGCAGCCGCGCCTCGAGGAGAAGCTCACGCAAGACCTCGACCGTCTCCGCGCCGAGCTGTCCGGGTAGTCGCGTGCGCGCGCTGTTTCTCGCTGTCATCGTCCTGCTCGTCGCCGCTCCCGCCGTCGCGGCGCAGGGAGCCATCGACGCGGCCGCCGAGGCGCTGAAGGGCGATCCCGTCTACGTGGACCCCAGTGCCGAGAACGCGCTGTCGGCCTCCGAGCAGGACGAGCTCCGCCGGCGCGGGGAGGCGGCCGACACGCCGGTCTACATCGCCGTCCTCCCGGCGAGCGCCGCACGCGAGGCCGGCGGGTCCGCGACCGAGGTGGCCAAGGATCTCGCCCGCGCGGTCGGGCGGGACGGCGTCTACGCGGTCGTCGTCGGCAACACCCTCCGGGCCGGCCCGAGCCCGCGCGCAGCCCAGGCGGCCGGCGAGGCCGCACAGGCCCACAAGGGGGAGGGCGCCGCGGCGGTGCTGCTGAACTTCGTCGACCGCGTCAGCGACAACGGCGGCGGGAGCGGTGACGGTGGCGGCGGCGGGGGCGCGGGGTTGATCGTCCTCGGCGCCGCGGCGGCGGGCGGCGCGGCGCTGCTCGTGAGTCGCCGGCGGCGCAAGCGCCGGCAGGAGGAGGCGGAGTTCGCCGAGGTCAAGCAGCACGCCCGCGACGACCTCGTCGCGCTCGGCGACGACATCCGCGCGCTCGACCTCGACGTGCAGCTGGAGAGCCTGCCGGAGGAGACGCGGGCCGACTACGAGCGGGCGATCAACGCCTACGACCGCGCCGACACCGCATGGGAGCAGGCACGCTCCCCGCGCGACCTGGAGCCCGTCGGCGAGGCGCTCGAGGAAGGCCGCTGGGCGATGGAGTCCACGCGCGCGCGGCTCGAGGGCCGCGAGCCGCCGGAGCGCCGCCCGCCGTGCTTCTTCGACCCGCGCCACGGCCCGTCGACGCGCGACGTCGAGTGGGCCCCGGAGGGCGGCGCGCCCCGCGAGGTCCCGGCCTGCGAGGCCGACGCCCAGCGCGTCGAGAGCGGGCTGGTCCCGGAGACGCGCTCGGTCACGCTCGGCGGCCGCACCGTCCCCTACTACGCCGCCGGCCCGATGTACGCCCCGTTCATGGGCGGGTACTTCGGCGGCGGGCTGCTCCCGGGCCTGCTCATCGGCTCGATGTTCGACTGGGGCGGACCGGGCGACTTCGGCGGCGGCGGCGACTTCGGGGGCGGCGGCGACTTCGGCGGCGGGGACTTCGGCGGCGGCGGGGATTTCGGCGGCGGGGACTTCTGACCGTCGGATAGGCTCGCCTCGCCGTGTCGGCCGAGGCAGCCGCCCGCGACGTCGAGGTCCACTCGCTGGCCTGGGGGCCGCACGGGATCACCGCGGCCTGTCACTTCGACGTGCTTCAGCTGGAGGTCAGTCGAGGTACTCGTACGCCGGCAGCGTGAGGAACTCCGGGAAGTCGTCGCCGAGGGCGACGGCCTCGAAGACCGCGCGGGTCTCGTCGGGGCGGCCCTTCTCCCACACCTCGTCGCCGACCTCCGCCTGGATCCGCGCCATCTCCTCCTCGAGGACCTGCCGGACGTGCTCGCGGCTGAACGTGCCGTGGTGGATCCACTGCCAGATCTGCGAGCGCGAGATCTCGGCGGTCGCGGCGTCCTCCATCAGGTTGTTGATACCGGCCGCGCCGCGGCCCCCGAGCCAGAACGAGATGTACTGGAAGCCGACGTTGACGTCGCTACGCAGGCCCTCCTCGGTGATCTCGCCGGGCGTCGACTGCGCGTCGAGCAACTGCTCGGCGGTGACGTTCACGTCCGGGCGCTGGCGGTCGATCTGGTTCGGCTTGTCGCCGAGGACCTTGTCGAACTCCTCGAGCGCGACGTCGACCACGTCCGGGTGCGCGACCCAGGTGCCGTCGAAGCCGGCCTCGGCCTCGCGCTTCTTGTCCTCGCGCACGGCCTGGATCGCCCGCTCGTTGGCCTCCGCGTCCTTGCGTGACGGGATCAGCGCGGCCATTCCGCCCATCGCGAAGGCGCCGCGGCCGTGGCAGGTCTTGACCAGCAGCTCCGTGTAGGCCCGCATGAACGGGACCGTCATCTTCACGTCGTTGCGGTCGGGCAGCACGAACTTCGGGTCGTCCCGGAAGCACTTGATCATCGAGAAGATGTAGTCCCAGCGGCCGGCGTTGAGCCCGTACGAGTGGTCGCGCAGCTCGTAGAGGATCTCGTCCATCTGGAACGCGGCCGGGAGCGTCTCGATCAGGACGGTGGCGCGGATCGTCCCCGACGGCACGCCGAGCGCGTCCTCGGTGAACGTGAAGACGTCGCTCCACAGCCGCGCCTCGAGGTGGTGCTCCAGCTTCGGCAGGTAGAGGTAGAGCCCGAGCCCCTGGTCGTGCAGCCGGCGGGCGTTGTGGAACGCGTGCAGGCCGAAGTCGACGAGCCCGCCGCCGACCGCCTCGCCGTCGATCTTGAGGTGCTTCTCGGGCAGGTGCCAGCCGCGCGGGCGCACGAGCAGCGTCGCGGTCTCCTCTCCGAGCTCGTAGCGCTTGCCCTCCGAGCTGTCGTAGGTGATCGTGCCGTCGATCGCGTCGATCAGGTTCACGTGGCCCTCGACCTGGTTCTGCCACGTCGGCGAGTTCGCGTCCTCAAAGTCGGCCATGAAGCCCTTGGCGCCCGAGTTGAGGGCGTTGATGACGAGCTTGCGGTCGGTCGGGCCGGTGATCTCGGCGCGGCGGTCGGCGTAGTCGTCGCGCGGCGGCGGGACCCTCCAGCTCCTGTCCTCGCGGATCTCGCGCGTCTCCTCCAGGAAGCCGGACGGCGCGCCGCGCTCGGCGCGCGCCTGCAGGAGCTCGTTGCGGCGGGCGCCGAAGCGGCCGTGAAGCTCGCCCAGGAAGCTCAGCGCGTCGTCGGAGAGGATCTCGGCGAGGCGTTCGTCCTTGGTCGGGGCGATGTCGAGCGTCAAGGTCGGCTCCCTCTGATCGAGTGGTCCAGCAGGGTCATCGGGTGGAAGATCGGGATCTCGCGCTCGGCGTGGGCGGCGATCTGGATCGCGCAGCCGGGGTTGGCGGCGGCGATCGCCTCGGCGCCGGTCGCGAGCAGGTTGGCGGCCTTGCGGCGGCCGAGCTTGGCGGCCGGCTCGGGCTGGAGGAGGTTGTAGATGCCGGCCGAGCCGCAGCACAGCTCCCATTCGGCGGGCTCGAGCAGCTCGAGCTCCGGGATCCCGCGCAGCAGCGCGCGCGGCTGGGCGCGGACCTGCTGGGCATGCGCGAGGTGGCACGCGTCGTGGTAGGCGACCTTCAGCGGGAGCGCCTTGCGCGGCGCCCGGGGCTCGTGCTCGGCCAGCAGCTCGTGCACGTCGAGCACCTTCGCCGAGAACGCCTCGGCGCGCTCGTCGCCCTCGAACAAGTAGCCGTACTCCTTCATCGCCGAGCCGCAGCCGGCGGCGTTGACGACGACGTGGTCGAAGCCCTCGTACGCCGCGATCGTCGCCTGCGCGAGCGTGCGCGCCTCGTCCTCGACGCCGGTGTGCAGCTGCAGCGCGCCGCAGCAGCGCGGCGTGCGCGGCGCGTGCACCTCCCAGCCCTCGGCGGCGAGCACGCGCACGGTGGCGGCGTTGACGTCGCCGAAGAACACGCGCTGGACGCAGCCCTGCATGAACGCGATCCGGCCGCGCCGCTCGCCGACCGCGGGCGTGACCTCGGGGAGCCGCTGGAACGCCGCCCGCACCGGCACGTCCGGCGCGAGGGCGGCGAACGGCACCGGCAGCCGCAGCTTCTTCTGCAGCGCCATGAACGGGACCAGCGCGCGCAGCCGGCCCGGGTGCGTGAACAGCGCGAAGATGCCCGATCGCAGCGCCCGCTCGCGCCGCGTGCGCGCGCCGTGGCGCTCGACCTGCGGGCGCGCGCGCTCGATCAGCCGGTCGTACTGCACGCCCGACGGGCAGGCGGTCACGCACGCCATGCAGCCCAGGCAGCGGTCGAGGTGCGTGGTCATCTCCGGTGAGACCTCGCTGCCCTCCTCGTGGCCGATCCGCATCAGCACGATCCGCCCGCGCGGCGAGTCCATCTCCTCCTCGAACACCGCGTAGCTCGGGCACGTCGGCAGGCAGAAGCCGCAGTGCACGCAGTCGCGGATCAGGTCCAGCTCGGGCGGGCGGGTGTCGTCCCAGGCGGTCGACGCCATCTCACAGTCCTCCCACGAACGCGCCCGGCCTGAAACGCCGGGCCGGGTCGAAGCGCGCCTTGATGCGCTCCATGACCTTTAGGGCGCCCGGGTCCACGGCCGGCCAGGGGTCCTGCACGCGGTCGGCGCCGTCGAGCACCGTGCAGCTGCGCGGCGCGAGCGCCGCGCGGACCGCGGCGACGTCGGCGCCGGCGACGTAGGAGATGCCGAGCGCGGCGCGCGAGACGACCGTGGCGCCGGCGTCGCGCGCCGCGCCGATCACCGCCGGCAGGTCGGTCGGGCGCCCGGCGACCTTGACCACCACGCCGTCCGTCATCCGCTGCCGCGCGCGCTGCTGCGCCCACAGCTCGTGGTCGTCCTCGGCGATCCGCACGTCGCCGATCTCGATGTGCTGCGCCGCCGCGTGCGCGCGGTCGCCCGCCGTGGTGCCGCCGAAGCGGATGGCGAGCCGCCCGCGGTCGCCCTCCCAGTCGACGTCGAGCGCGTCGGCCTCGAGCGGCAGCGCGGCGAGCTTGAGCGCCGCCGCCCCGAGCGCCGCCGGGTCGTCGCTCTCCGCCACCGCGGTGGCGGTGCGCTCCGGCGCAGGATGCAGGCGGACCGCCACGCGTGCGATCAGCCCGAGCGTGCCGAACGAGCCGGCGAACAGCTTGCCGAGGTCGTAACCGGCGACGTTCTTGATCACCTGCCCGCCGGACTTGGCGATCGTGCCGTCGGAGAGCACGACCGTCACGCCGACGACGAGATCGCGCATGCTGCCGAAGTGATGCCGGAGCGGGCCGGCGTCGTTAGCGGCGATGATCCCGCCGATCGTGGCGGCGTCGCCCGCGCCGAGCGGCGGGTCGAGGGCGAGCATCTGCCCGGCCCGGCCGAACTGCGCCTGCGCCTCCACCAGCGGCACGCCGGCCTCCAGTACGGCCGTGAAGTCGCCCTCGTTGTGCTCGAGGATGCGGTTGAGGCGGCGCGTGTCGAAGTCGACGGCCGCCTCGCCGGCCGGGCTCCAGCCGAGCTTGGTGCCGCCGCCGCGCGGGCGCACGGCGTCGAGCTCGCGGATCTCGGCCGCGGCCTCCTCGAGCGTCATCAGAAGCGGTCCGCCAGGCCGGCCGCCTCGAGCGGGTGCTGGCGGTACGGACCGGGCACCTCGCCGCACAGCCGCGGCGTCGGCATCACCTTGCCGGGGTTCGCGAGCCCGGCCGGGTCGAACGCGCAGCGCAGGCGCTGGAACGCGTCCAGGTCGGCCTCGCCGAACATCTTCGGCATGTGGCGCTTCTTGTCGACCCCGACGCCGTGCTCGCCGGTGATCGACCCGCCGGCCTCCAGGCAGGCCTCGAGGATCAGCCCGGACAGCTCCTCGGCGCGCTGGGCCTCGCCCTCGACCGAGCCGTCGTAACAGACCAGCGGGTGCAGGTTGCCGTCGCCGGCGTGGAAGACGTTGGCGACGACGAGCCCGTACTCGCGGCTGAGCGCCTCGATGCGGTCGAGCACCTCCGGCAGCTTCGTGCGCGGGATAACGCCGTCCTGGACGAAGTAGTTCGGCGAGATCCGGCCCATCGCGGCGAACGCCGCCTTGCGCGCCTTCCAAAAACGCTGGCGCTCCTCCTCGTCGCGCGCCACGCGGACGTCGTCCGAGCCGTGCTTGGCGCAGATCGAGGTGACCTCGTCGAAGCGGGCGTCGCACTCGCGCTCGGCGCCGTCGAGCTCGACCAGCAGCGCCGCGCCGCGCATCGGGAACCCCGCCTTGGCGGCCTGCTCGGCGGCCTCGATCGCCTTGGCGTCCATCATCTCGATCGCCCCCGGCACGATGCCGCCCTGGACGATCTCCGACACGGTCTCGCCGGCCTGGTGCGTGGTGTCGAAGAACGCCACCAGCGTGCGCACGGTCTCCGGCGCGGGGATCACGCGCAGCCACACCTTCGTGGCGACGCCGAGCGTGCCCTCCGAGCCGACGAACGCGCCCAGCAGGTCGTAGCCCGGCGGGTCGAGCTCGTAGCCGCCGACCTGGACCATCTCGCCGTCCGGGAACACGAGCTCGAGCCCGGTCACGTAGTTGGTCGTGAACCCGTACTTGAAGCAGTGCGCGCCGCCGGAGTTCTCGGCGACGTTGCCCCCGATCGAGCAGACGATCTGGCTCGACGGGTCGGGCGGGTAGAAGTAGCCGGGCCCGACGGCGGCCGTCACCGACGCGTTCGTCACGCCCGGCTCGACGCATACGCGGCCGTTCTCGAGGTCGATCTCGAGGATCCGCTTCATCCGCGAGAGCACGATCAGCACGCCGTCCTCGACCGGCAGGGCGCCGCCCGATAGCCCCGAGCCGGCGCCGCGCGCCACGAACGGCACCGCGGCGCGCGCGCACGCCCGCACCACGTCGCGGACCTCCTCTCCGGTGCCCGGGAGCACCGCCGCGGCGGGGATCGCGTGGTACTGCAGCAGCCCGTCGGACTCGTAGGTGCGCAGCTGGTGCTCCTGCGTGTACACCCAGTCGTCGCCGACGATCCCGCGCAGCTCACCCACGAGCTCGCGCAGATCGCGCTCGGAGGCGGCCGCCTGCGGCGCGCCGGGGGCGATGGTGGGACCTTCGGGGGCTGCGGCTAGACGACCATCCACGAGAGGATCGCTGTTGATTGCAGCAGAACGAGCACGCACATGATCAGCACGAGCACGATGCTCCACTTCAGCACGGTACGGAACAGCTCGCCCTCCTGCCCCGCCATGCCGACCGCAGCGGCGCCGATCGCGAGGTTCTGCGGCGAGATCATCTTGCCCAGGACGCCGCCGGAGGAGTTGGCGGCGGCCAGCAGCGTCGGGTCGAGCCCGGCCTCCTTGGCGGCCGTGACCTGCAGCGCGCCGAAGAGCGCATTCGACGACGTGTCCGAGCCGGTGACCGCGACGCCGAGCCACCCGATGATCGCCGACAGGAAAGCGAGCACCCCGCCGGCACCCGCGATCCACTGGCCGAGCGTGAGCGTCTGCGCCGAGAAGTTCATGACGTACGCCAGCGCGAGGACCGTCGCCACCGTCAGGGTCGCCCACTTGAGCTGGTTGAGCGTCTTGCCGTAGATCCGCAGCGCGCGAGCGGGTGAGAGCCGCAGCACCAGCATCGTCAGCAGGCCCGAGACGAGCAGCAGCGTGCCCGGCGTGATCGCCCAGTTGAGCTTGAACACCGACGGCGCAGGCTCTTCGCCCTTGGCGTTGAGCACGTTGAGCCCAGGCCAGTCGATCTCCTTTGTCAGGCCGTCGAGTGCGTCCTTGATCGGCGGCACCTGCGCCAAGGAGAGGACGGCGATGATGATCACGTACGGGGCGTAGGCGAGCCACACGTCGCGGCGGCTGTCGCGGTGGTCGTCGCTGCGCCGCAGCACCTCGGCCTCGTGCGTCGTGTCCGCCGTCGCGGCGCCGGCGATCGCGGGCCGGCTGAACCGCCCCTCGCCCCGCAGCGGCTCGTCCGGCTGCCACACGCGAAGGAACACGACGAGCGCGCCGGCCGAGAGCAGCGACGCGACGATGTCGGTGATCTCGACGGAGAGGTAGTTCGAGCAGGCGAACTGGCCGATGGCGAACGCGAGGCCGCCGACGACCGCCGCGGGCCATGTCTGCCGGACGCCGCGCCGGCCGTCGACCATCGCGATCAGGATCAGCGGCACGATCAGGGCGAGGAACGGCGTCTGGCGGCCGACCATCGCTCCAAGGTCGTCCTTGGGCAGCGAGCTGACCTCCGAGAGCGTGATGATCGGCGTCGCGATCGCGCCGAAGGCCACGGGCGCGGTGTTCGCCACGAGCGCGACCGCCGCGGCCTTGATCGGCTTGAAGCCCAGCGCCATCAGCATTGCGGCGGTGATCGCCACCGGCGCGCCGAAGCCGGCCAGCGCCTCGATGAGGGCGCCGAAGGAGAACGCGATAATGACCGCCTGAACGCGCTGGTCGTCGGAGATCGAGGCGAACGAGCGGCGCAGCACGGCGAAGTGGCCGGTCGCGTCCGTCATGTTGTAGATCCAGATCGCATTCCAGACGATCCACATGATCGGGAACAGGCCGAAGCACGCGCCAAGCACGGCGGCGTCGAGCGCCTGCCCCGCCGGCATCGAGTACACGACCAGAGCGACGATCAGCGCGATCGCCAGCGACGCGAGGGCGGCGAAGTGCGCCTTCCACTTCAATCCGCCAAGAAGGATGAACAGCGCGATCAGCGGCAGCGCAGCGAAGATCGCGCTCGCGAACAGTGAATCCCCGACCGGGTCGAGCACCTGCTTGTACATCGCCACTCCTCCCTAGGTACCTTGCTTCGTGTACCCGCGTTGCGCTGCGCTCTATTCATCACATGCTTCAACGACACGCTGTTCCCGGCCACCGGGCGGGCGGTCGTGACGCTGCTCGAGCGCCTCGGGCACGAGGTCGTGTTCCCCGAGGAGCAGACGTGCTGCGGGCAGATGCACGGCAACACGGGCTATGCGGATCACGGCGAGGCGCTGGTGCGGCGGTGGGAACGGGTGTTCGAGGGGTTCGACGTGGTGGTGTCGCCGTCGGCATCGTGCGTCGGATATGTGCGGGAGCACGTGCCGTCGGCGGCGGGGCGGCTGTACGAGCTGACCGAGCTGCTCGTCGACCGGCTCGGGGTGACCGATGTCGGCGCGTCGTTCCCGCACCGCGTCACGCTGCATCCGAC
>DATDKF010000028.1:0-13305 GCA_036520135.1 Solirubrobacteraceae bacterium | reverse complement strand
GGATATGAAGGCGGCCGGGCAGCCCATCATCTGCTCGGTCGCCTCGGCCAGGCGGCCTGCCTCCTCCGGCGCCTGGATGTGCTGCACGACCCACGCGTCGGCGCCGTCGGCATGGCGAGAGCGCATGTAGTCGACCATCCGCTCGAACGCGCGCCCGGCGGTGCGGACGCGCTCGATCGGCTGGATCTCGCGCTCGATCGTTAGGATCGGCTTGATCTTCAGCGCCGAGCCGACCCACGCCTGCGCGGCGCCGATCCGGCCGCCGCGCCGCAGGTACTCGAGCGTGTCGACGGCGAACAGGATCTTCATGCGCCGGCGCAGGCCCACGGCGGCCTCGACCGCGCCCTGCATGTCGGCCCCGCCCTGGAGCGCGTTCGCCGCCGCGATCGCCATCAGCCCGTGGCCGGCGCAGCCGGTCTCGGAGTCGAGCACCTGGATCCGCTCGGGGGCGATGCCGCGCTCCACCAGCGCGTCGCGCGCCTGCTCGGCTGCGTGCACGGTGCCCGAGAGCCCGCCCGACAGGTGGATCGACAGCACGTCGCTGTTCGCCTCCAACAGCGGCTCGTAGACGGTCAGGAAGTCGCCCACCGACGGCTGCGAGGTGCTCGGCAGCGTGGCCGCCGAGCGCATGTGGTCGTAGAACGCGTCGTAGTCGCCGAGGTCGCTCTCGCGGTCGGTCTTGCCGGCCCAGTTCACGTACAGCGAGACCAGGTGCAGTCCATGCCGCTCGATGACCTCGGACGGCAGGTACTGCGTCGTGTCGGTGACTACCTCGACCGGCGGCATGGCGGGCAGCCTATCCTCGCGCCGTGGCTCGAGTGCTGGTCACCGGCGCGACCGGCTTCATCGGCTCGCACGTCGTGCGGGCGCTGCTCGCGCGCGGCGACGACGTGCGCGTGACCGTCCGCCGGACCTCGCGGCCGAACGCGCTGCAGGGCCTCGACGTCGACCGCGTCGTCGCCGACATCACCGACCGTGCGGCGATGCGCCGCGCCGCGCGCGGCATCGAGCGCGCCTTCCACGTCGCGGGCACGACCAACCTGCGGCTCCCGGTCGAGCAGCTCCTGCGCATCAACGCCGAGGGCACGCGCACCGTGCTCGGCGCCTGCCTGGCCGCCGGCGTGCAGCGCGTCGTGCACGTCTCCTCGGTCGCCGCGATCGGCCCGGCGCGGCGGGGCGGCGCGCTCGACGAGCGCCACGTCCGCAGCGGTCCGCTCGGGATCCCGTACGCCGACGCGAAGCACGCCGCCGAGGTCGAGGCGCTGCGGGTGGCCGCGCAAGGGCTCGACGTCGTCGTCGCCAACCCGGCGCACGTGCTGGGCCGCGGCGACGAGCGGCGCTCTTCGACTGAGGTCGTCCGCCGCTTCCTGCTGCGCCGCATCCCGGTGTACGTCGACGGCGCGATCTGCATCGTCGATGTCGAGGACGTCGCGGCCGGCCTGCTGCTGTGCGACGAGAAGGGCGCGTCCGGCGAGCGCTACATCCTCGGCACGCGCAACTACACGTGGCAGCGGCTGTTCGGCGAGCTGCAGCGGATCTCCGGCGTCGAGGGCCCGGCGGTGCGGCTGCCCGTGCGCGTCGCGCTCGCGGTCGCCGAGGCGTCCGCGCGCGCTCCGGGCCCGACCCCCGTGACGACGGCCGAGATCCGCGCGGCGGCGCACTGGTGGACGTACCGCTCGGCCAAGGCGCGGCGCGAGCTGGGGTGGACGACGCGCCCGCACGAGGACACCGTCGAGGCCACCGTGCGCTTCCACCAGGAGCGCCTCGGCGACCGCCTGGTCCGCAACGGCACGCGCCAGCCGCTGCCCTGGCGGCTCGTCGGTCGCGCGGTGAGGGTGCTGCCGTGAGTCACCGCGTCGTCCTGCACCGCTGCCGCACGCGCACCAATGTGCTGTGCCCGTGCGGGCGCGTGGCGCGCGAACTGGGCCGCCGCGGGATCGAGTTCGAGGAGCGGCGCGTGCCGTGGCGCAAGGCCGACCGCGCGGAGGTCGACGCGCTCACCGGCCAGGATCGCGTGCCGCTGCTGGTCATCGGCCGCGAGGCGATCTGCGACTCGCGGCGGATCGTCGAGCACCTGCGCTGGCGAGCGAAGCAAAGCGCGAGCGAAGCGAGCCAGGGCTGAGCGGTGTGAGCGAAGCGAAGCGTTGACGCGCCAGGAATGTCGCTTGCCGGACGCCGCGCCGTCGGTAGGGTGATCGCGGCGCGGAGGGCGCCGCACGACCGACGGAGGTCTTCGGACATGCGATACCTGCTCACGATCTACGGCGACGAGTCCGGCTGGAACGACGTGACCCCCGAGGAGGCCTCGCAGATCATGGCCGCCTACGGCGCGTTCGGCCAGGCGGCGCAGGAGGCGGGCGTGCTGCTCGGCGGCGAGGGCCTGCAGCCGACGAGCACGGCGACGACCGTCCGTGTGCGCAACGACGAGACGCTGACCACCGACGGGCCGTTCGCCGAAACGCGCGAGCAGCTCGGCGGCTACTACCTGCTCGACTGCAAGGACCTCGACGAGGCGATCGGTTGGGCCGCCCGGATCCCCGGCGCACAGAGCGGCTCGGTCGAGGTGCGACCGATCATGGACTACGAGGCGACCGGCAACACGGAGGCCCACACCCGGACCGAGGGCGTGGCGTAGCACTCTGAGCGCTCCCGGCGCCGCCATCGACCGCCTGTTCCGACGCGAGTCCGGACAGGCGGTCGCCGCCCTCGCGCGCGCGTTCGGCGACCTCGATCGCGCCGAGGAGGCGGTCCAGGACGCGTTCGTCGTCGCGCTCGAGCGCTGGCCGCGCGACGGCGTGCCGCCGAACCCGGCGGCGTGGATCGCGCTCACCGCGCGCCGCAAGGCGATCGACCGCCTGCGCAGCGAGAAGCGCGCCGATCGCGTGCTGCTCGAGCGCGTGAGCGCGGCGCCGGTGAGCGACATCCCCGACGAGCGGCTCGAGCTCATCTTCGCCTGCTGCCACCCGGCGCTGGCGCCGGAGGCGCGCGTGGCGCTCACGCTGCGCGCGCTCGGCGGCGTCTCGACGCGCGAGGTCGCCCGCGCGTTCCTCGTGTCCGAGGACGCGATGGCGCAGCGCCTCCAGCGCGCCAAGCACAAGCTGCGCGACGCCGGGATCCGCTTCGAGCTCCCACGCCCGGAGGACCTGCCGGCCCGCCGCGCGTCGGTCCTGGCGACGCTCTACCTCATGTTCACGGAGGGCTACGCGGCGACGGCGGGCGACGCGCTGATCCGGCGCGAGCTGTGCGCGGAGGCGATCCGCCTCGCCCGCGTGCTGTGCCTGCTGATGGGCGACGAGCCGGAGGCGCTCGGGCTGCTGGCGCTGATGCTGCTGCACGACTCGCGGCGCGACGCCCGCGTCGACGCCGACGGCAACCTCGTCCTGCTCGAGGACCAGGACCGCTCGCGCTGGGACGCCGCGGCGATCGCCGAGGGCACCGCGCTGGTCGAGCGCGCGCTCGCGCTCGGCGGGGACGGACCGTACGTGCTGCAGGCGTTCATCGCCGCCGAGCACGCGCTCCCCGGCGGCCCGGACTGGCTGCGCGTCGCCGGCGCCTACGAGCGCCTGCTGGCCGTGCAGGGCGGCCCGGTGGTCGCGCTCAACCGCGCGGTCGCGGTCGCGATGGCGCACGGCCCGGAGGCCGGGCTCGCGCTGATCGAAGCGCTCGCGCCCGAGCTCGACGGCTACCACCTCTTCCACTCCGCGCGCGCCGACCTACTGCGCCGGCTGGGCCGGTCGGCCGAGGCGTCCGGCGCCTACGCGCGTGCGCTCGCGCTGGCCGAGAACCCGGTCGAGCGGGGCTTCCTCGAGCGGCGCCTGCGCGAGGTCAGCCCTTCGCGACCCCGATGACCTGAGCCGTCAGGCGTCCATCAGGAGCAGTGCGTCCTCGTGCCCGTGCATCCGCTCCCGGAGCTTCTTGCGCACGCCCGAGTGGATCTGCGAGACGCGCGACTCGGTCACGCCGATCACGTGGCCGACCTCCTGCAGCGTGAGGTGCTTGACATAGAGCAGTATGCAGACCTCCTGCTCACGGGTCGTCAGCGTGTAGAACGCCTCCCGGAACGCGCGCTTGGAGTCGCTGAGCAGCGCCGCGTGCTCGGGTCGCAGCCGGTGGTCCTCGGACTGCAGCGTGTCGACGCGCTCGATGCCCCCGTCCTCGTCGCCCAGGTCGGCGGCGGTCGCGTTCAGCGAGCCGACGTCGGCGCGCACCACGTCCGCCCGGTGGTCGCGCAGGTCGCCGACGGTCACGGCCAGCGCGTCGGCCAGCTCCTCGTCGGTCGGCTCGCGGCCGTGGATCGCCCGGAACGAGCGCGCCGCCGCGGTGACCTGGCGGTGGAACCGCCGCACCGAGCGCGGCGCCCAGTCCTGGCGGCGCAGCTCGTCGAGCACCGCGCCGTGGATGCGCGTCCACAGGAACTGCTCGAGCGTCGCGCCCTTGGCCGGGTCGTAGCGGTCGAGCGAGGTGATCAGCGCCTCGAGGCCGTGCGAGATGTAGTCGTCGGCCTCCTGGTGCGCCGGGACCTCGCGGATCTTGCGGTAGACGATGTACTTGACCAGCGGCGCGTAGGTCATGATCAGCCGGTCGCGCAGCCGCGCGTCGCCGGTCGACCGGTAGCGGTTCCAGAGCGCCAGCGCCTCGGCCTGGGATACGCGTCGCGACTCGGTGTCCACGACGGCCGGAACGCAGCGGCGCCGCGGATCATGCGGTCAGGGCAGGACGACCCACTTACGCGCCGGGCCGTCGCTGGAGGCGCCGAGCGCCTGCGGCAGGTCGGCGAGGCCGATCGGGCCGGCCGCGAGGGCGCGCCAGTCGAGCGCGCCCTCGGCGAGCAGCCCGAGCGCGCGGTCGACCTCCTCGCGCGAGTGGTGGAACGCGCCGCGCAGGTCGAGCTCGTCGTAGTGCAGCGGGCGGGTCGGGAGCGCCGCGTCGGCGTCACTGCGGCAGCCGCCGACGAACACGACGCAGCCGCCGGGCGCGCAGACCTGGACGGCCTCGCGCCACGCCTCCGGCCGGCCGACGGCCTCGAACACCACGTCGTGATCGCCGAGCCGCTCGGCGGCCATCGCGCCCGCCGCGGCGGCCTGCTCGCGCCGCTCGGCGTGGCGGTCGGCGAGCGTGACCGTGCGGCCCTCGGCCACCAGCAGCGCGGCGAGCATCTGGCCCATCGGGCCGCCGCCGAGTACGCCGGCGTCCGGTGCGAGCGCGCGCGCCGGCGCGCGGGCGATCGCGTGGACGGCGGCGGCAAGCGGCTCGGCCATCGCCGCGGCGGCGGGATCGAGGGCGTCCGGCACCGCGTGCAGCGCCTCCTTGGGCGCGGCCATCGCCTCGGCGAAGCCGCCGAACAGCCAGCGCGGCTCGCGGCAGATCTGCGGCCGCCCCGCGGCGCACGAGCGGCAGCGCCCGCACGCGACCGAGTCGCCGACCAGGACGCGGTCGCCCGTGTCCGCGCGCACGCCGCACATCTCGTGGCCGAACCGAGCGGGGTAGCTCTCAAGCAGCGGATGGCCGCGCCGCCAGGTCTTCACGTCGGTCCCGCACGTCGTCGCGGCCTCGATCCGCACGAGCACCTCGCCGACGCCCGGCACCGGCTCGGCGACGTCGACCACCCGCAGGTCCTCGTGGCCGTACAGCAGCGCCGCCCTCACGGGAAGACGACCGCCTTGTACACCACGCCCGACCGCTGAGCCTCGAGCGCGACGCCGGTGTCCGCGAGCGAGTACGGCCACTCGAGCAGCTCGCGCAGCCGCGCCGCCTCGCGCTGTAGCAGCGCGAGAGCGGCGCGCATGTCGGCGGGGCCGGCCGACCAGCTGGCGGTGACGCGCAGCTCGCGCTCGAACACGGTCCAGCCGTCGACGCCCAGCGGCGTGCCGGGCTCGGGCGGCGCGTACAGGCACAGCGAGCCGCCGGGCGCGAGCGCCTGCGCGGCGTCGGCGATCGCCCGCGGGCTCTCGATGCACACCATCGCGACGTCGACCGGCTCGTTGCCGTGCGCGGTCGCGCCCCACTGCTCAGCCCGCGCCAGCCGCGCGGGCGCCGGCTCGCGCACCCACACCGCGTCGATCCCGCGTGCGTGCGCGGCCGCGATGTGCAGCATCCCGCTGCAGCCGGCGCCGACCACGAGCAGGCTGTCGCCCGGCCGGATCCCGGCGCGGTCCTGGGCGCGCAGCGCGCAGCCGAGCGGCTCGACGAGCGTGGCGTCGACCACGTCGAGGTCGCCGAGCGGCAGCAGCTCGGCGACCAGCTCGGGCGCGATGCGGACGTACTCGGCGAAGCCGCCCGGGTCGAGCGCGGTGGAGCGGAACTGCTCGCACAGCGTCTCGTGGCCGTGCCGGCAGCGGCGGCACTCGCCGCACGGCGCGTGGTGGTGGATCGCCACGCGGTCGCCGACCGCGACGCCGGCCACGTCGGCGCCGACCTCGACCACCTGGCCGACCGGCTCGTGGCCGAGCACGGCGGGCAGCTTGTGGCGCACGTACCAGCCGACGTCCGAGCCGCAGGTCGCGCACGCCAGCACGCGGCAGACGACGTCGCCGGGGCCGCAGCGCGGGTCCGGGCGCTCCTCGATCCGCGTGTCGTCGGGCGCGACGGTGAGCGCGACCCTCACGCCACCCTCGCCACGCTGTCGGCCGTCACCGGCCGCGCGGCGCCGTGCTCGGTGACCAGCGCCCACACGAGCTCGGCGGGCGTGACGTCGAAGGCCGGGTTGCGGCACGGCGTGCCCTCGACCGTCAGCAGCGCGCCCGCCGCTGCGCGCACCTCGTCCGCACCGCGCTCCTCGATCTCGATGCCGGCGCCGCTCGGCAGCCGCAGGTCGATCGACGACGACGGGCCGGCGGCGACGAATGGGATCCCGGCCGCGCCCGCCGCCAGCGCGAGACCGTACGTGCCGACCTTGTTGGCGACGTCGCCGTTCGCGGCCACGCGGTCGAAACCGGTGACGACGGCGTGCGCGGCGCCGCCGCGCAGCAGGCCTGGCGCGGCGGCGTCGACCAGCAGCTCGTGCTCGATCCCGAGCCGGCCGAGCTCCCAGACCGTCAGGCGCGCGCCCTGCAGCAGCGGCCGCGCCTCGCAGGCGAGCACGTGCACCGGCCGCCGGTCTGCGAGCTCGGCGATCACGCCGAGCCCGGTGCCGCGGCCGGACGCCGCGAGCGCCCCGGAGTTGCAGTGGGTCATCAGCGTGACCTTTCCGGACGGCAGCGCGTCGTCGAGCGCGTCGGCTCCGTGGCGGGCGAGCGCTGCGCTGGCCGCCTCGTCGTCGCGCTGGATCCGCTCGGCGGCGGCCCGCGCGGCCGCGGCCATGTCCCCGGATGCCGCGAGCGCGGCGGCCACGACGCGCTCGACCGCCCAACCGAGGTTGCGCGCCGTCGGCCGGGCGCCCGCCAGCACGGCGGCGGCGCGCTCGAGCGCTTCCGGCGACGGGGCGCGGGCGACCTCCATCGCCAGCCCGTAGGCGGCCGCGATGCCGATCAGCGGCGCCCCGCGGACCGCCAGTCGGCGGATCGCCTCGGCGGTGTCGGCGGCGCCGGAGAGCGTCAGCACGACCTGCTCGCCGGGCAGCCGCGTCTGGTCGAGCACGTGCAGCGCCGCGCCGTCCCAGCGGAGCGGCGGCGGGGTATCGAGGCGGGCCGCGAGCGCCATCGGGCACGATGCTAGGCCATGACCGCCGCGCTGGAGGCGACCGACGTCCGCAAGTCCTACGGCTCGATCGAGGCGCTCAAGGGCGTTTCGCTGGCGGTCGGTGAGGGCGAGCTCGTCGGTCTGTTGGGGCCGAACGGGGCCGGCAAGTCGACACTCGTGAAGATCGCCTGCGGGCTCGTACGGCCGACCGGCGGGGCGGCCACGATCGCGGGCGCGCCGGCCGGCTCGCCCGCCGCCCACCGCGCGCTCGGCTACCTCGCGGAGCTGTTCCGGTTCCCGGACTGGCTGACCGCGGACGAGATGCTCGGCCTGCACCAGCGGCTCGGCGGCTCGGACGGTGGCGGGGAGGAGCGGATGCGGCTGCTCGACGCCGTCGGGCTCGCCGACGCCGCGTTCCGCCGCGTCGGCGCGATGTCCAAGGGCATGCAGCAGCGGCTCGGGATCGCGCAAGCGATGGTCGGCAGCCCGCGGCTGCTGCTGCTCGACGAGCCGACCAGCGCGCTCGACCCGGCCGGCCGGCGCACCGTGCGGCGGCTGCTCGAGGACCTGCGCGGACAGGGCGTCGCGGTGCTGCTCAACTCGCACCTGCTGTCCGAGGTCGAGCTCGTGTGCGACCGGGTGGCGATCATCGCCCGCGGCGAGGTCGTGGCCGCCGGGACGCCGGACCAGCTCAGCCGTGCCGGCGGCGTCGAGGTCGAGACCTCCGGCGGCACGCGGCTGTTCGCCGACGCCCGCCGCGACGACGCGCCGGCGATCGTGCGCGACCTCGTCGCGGCCGGCGAGGACGTCTACGAGGTGCGGGTGCTGCGCTCGTCGCTCGAGGACGCCTATCTCGAGGCCGTGGGGGAGACGTGAACGCCGCGTGGATCATCGCTGCGTTCGCGCTGCGCGAGTCGCTGCGCCGACGCGTGTTCCTCGTCGTCGGGCTGCTCACGCTCGCGTTCCTCGTGCTCTACGGGCTCGGGACGTGGCAGCTGTTCGACACCGTGGGCGAGTTCGACACGCCGATCGAGGGCGTCGACGCGCGCACGGTGGCCGGGGCGACGATCCTCGGCCTGGCGATGTTCGCCACGCTGTTCCTCGGCACGATCCTCGCCGTCTTCCTCACGCTCGGCGCGGTGCGCGGCGACGCCGAGCGCGGCCTGCTGCAGCCGATCCTCGTGCGCCCGGTGCGGCGCCGCACGGTCCTGCTCGGGCGCTTCGCCGCGGCGGCCGGCGTGTGCGCGGTGTACGTGATCGTCGTCTTCCTGAGCGCGACCGTGATCACGTGGGCGTTCAGCGACTGGTGGCCGGACCGGCTCGTGGTGCCGGCGCTGCAGCTCGCCGCGGCGGTCGCGATCCTCGCCGCGCTGTCGATCGGCGGATCGGTCGTGCTCGCCTCGACCGCCAACGGGATCGCCGTCTTCATGCTCTTCGGCGCCGGGCTCACCGCCGGGCTGCTCGGCCAGATCGGCGAGGCGCTCGGCTCGCACACGCTCGACCGCGTCGCGGAGATCGTCAGCTGGGCGCTGCCGTTCGAGGCCCTCTACCAGGCGGCGCTGGCCGCGCTGACCACCGACACCGTCGGCTTCACGCGCCTGGCGATTGACCTCGGGCCGTTCGGCGGCGCCGAGTCGGCCGGCCCGCTGCTGTGGCCGTTCGCGGTCGCCTACCTGGCCGCGCTCGGCGCGGCGTCCACGTGGGCGTTCGCGCGCCGCGACCTGTGACCGATCAACCCGACGTCAGGGCGACGATGCCGTTGCTGTCGACGTCGAAGCGCAGGCCTCCGCGCACCTCGAAGCGGCCCAGCGACGCGCCCGCCTGAAGCAGCTCGACCGTGCCGTCGGCGGTTAGGTCGACGAACCGGCGCGTGGGGATCACGGTGTTGCGCTCGACCACCGTCGCGCGCGCCCCGTCAGGCGTCGCGACCACGAGCGGCGCCGACAGCACGTCGAACACGAGCGGCCCGGCGCCCGTCTGGGTGAGCACCGCCGCGACGACGGCGGCGCCGAGGGCGGCGGCCTCGTCGCTGTCGACGCCCCCGTGCGGGACGAGCCCCGTCAGGCTCCTGACCTTCTCGCGCACCGCCGGCATGCGGCTCATGCCGCCGACCAGCACGAGCGCGTCGAGATCGCTCCCGGCCGCCGCGAGCACGGCGCCGACGGCCTGAGCGACGCGGTCGAGCAACGGCGCGGTCAGCTCCTCCAGCCGCGCGCGGGTGAGCTGGACGTCGAGCTGCGTGTCCGGCGTCAGGTACGGCACAGCGATCTGCGCCGCCTCGATCGACGACAGCTCGACCCTGGCCATCTCCGCGGCTTCGGACAGGCGCCGGAGCGCCACCGGGTCGCCCGCGACGTCGACGCCGTGCTCGCGCGCGACGTGCGCGACCAGCCAGGCGACGACCGCCCGGTCGAAGTCGTCGCCGCCGAGCGCGCCGCCGGCGGTGGCGAGCACGTGGACGTCACCGTCCTGGATCTCGATCGCCGAGGCATCGGTCGCTCCGCCGCCGAGGCTGACGACGAGCACCCGCCGGTCGCCCGGGTGCTCCACCGCGTACGCGACGGCGGCGGCCGTCGGCTCGTTGAGCAGGCGCCGCACCTCCAGGCCGGCGATGCGCGCGGCCTCCTTGGTCGCGAGCCGCTGGTTGTGACCGAAGTGCGCCGGGACGGTGATGACCGCGGCGTCGACCGCCGCGCCGAGCGCCGCCTCGGCGTCGGCCTTCAGCTTGCCCAGGATGTACGCGGCGAGCGCCTCGGGCGCGAGGCGGCCGTCGGCCGCCGGCTCTGCCATGCGGCGCTTGACCGACGAGAACGCGTTCTGCGGGTCCGTGGTCGACCGGCGGGCGGCCGCCGTCCCGACGAGCACCTGCCCGTCGGGTGCGAAGGCGACGCACGATGGCGTCGTCCGCTCGCCCTCGGCGTTGGCGATCACGGCCGGCCGCGAGCCGTCCACCACGGCGACGCGCGAGCCGGTGGTTCCGAGGTCGATGCCGATGGTCCTCGCCATCGCCGCACCACCCTCTCACGCTGGACGCCTCCCGGACCACGATGTAGCGTCGGCGTTCCCGACCGATCCGGCATGGGCAAGTGCATCGGCATAGACCTCGGCACGACGAACTCGTGCGTCGCCGTCCTGGACGGCGGCGAGCCGAGAGTGATCAAGAACGCCGAGGGTGAGCGGACGACGCCATCGTGCGTGTCGTTCACGGGCAGCGGCCCGCCGCTCGTCGGTGGGCCGGCGAAGCGCCACGCGCTCACCAACCCCGCCAACACGCTGCTGTCGATCAAGCGGCTGATGGGCCGCAAGGCGCTCGAGGTCAGCACGGAGGAGCAGATCGCCGTCTACCCGATCGTCCCGGGCCGCAACGGCGACGCGGCGGTGTTCGTCGAGGTCGACGGGAGGCACTACTCGCCGCCCGAGATCTCCGCGATGATCCTCCAGAAGCTCAAAGCCGACGCCGAGGCGTTTCTGGGCGAGAAGGTGGACGCGGCGGTCATCACCGTCCCGGCCTACTTCAACGACGACCAGCGCCAGGCGACGACCGACGCGGCCAAGATCGCGGGGCTGGACGTCTCGCGGATCATCAACGAGCCGACGGCGGCGTCGCTGGCGTATGGGCTCGACGAGGAGGACGACCAGACGATCCTCGTGTTCGACCTCGGCGGCGGCACGTTCGACGTGTCGGTGCTGGAGATCGGCGAGGGCGTGTTCGAGGTGAAGGCGACCGCGGGCGACAACCATCTCGGCGGCGACAACTTCGACAAGGCGATCGTCGACTGGCTCGCGGACGGCTTCAGACAGGACCACGGCGTCGACCTGCGGCCGGACCCGACGGCAATGCAGCGCCTCTACGACGCGGCCGAGCGCGCGAAGCGCGAGCTGTCATCCGGGCACGCGACGCAGATCCTGATCCCGTTCCTGACCCGCGACGCGAAGCACATCGACGTCCAGCTCACGCGCGACAAGCTCAACGAGCTCACGCGCGACCTGGTCGATCGCGTGGTGGCGCCGGTACGCCAGGCGCTCGCCGACGCGCGGGAGAAGGGCGTGACGGAGATCCAGCACGTCGTCCTGGTCGGCGGCATGACGCGGATGCCTGCGGTGCAGGAGAAGGTCGAGGAGCTCACCAGCAAGGAGCCGCATCGGGGCGTGGACCCGGACGAGGTCGTGGCGGTCGGAGCGGCGATCCAGGCCGGCGTCCTCGCGGGCGACGTCAAGGACGTGCTGCTGCTCGACGTCACGCCGCTCACGCTCGGGGTCGAGACCCGGGGCGGCGTGATGACCAAGCTGATCGCGCGCAACACGACGATCCCGACGCGTAAGTCGGAGGCGTTCTCGACCGCCGAGGACAATCAGCCGAGCGTCGAGATCCACGTGCTGCAGGGCGAGCGGCAGATGGCGGCGGACAACAAGTCGCTGGGCAAGTTCCAGCTCACCGGGATCCCGCTCGCGCCGCGTGGGATCCCGCAGATCGAGGTCGCCTTCGACATCGACGCGAACGGCATCCTCAAGGTGTCCGCGAAGGATCTCGGCACCGGCCAGGAGCAGCGGATCGAGATCAAGGCCGGCTCCGGCCTGACGCCGGACGAGATCCAGCGGATGATCGAAGAGGCCGACGCGCGCGCCGCCGAGATCGGCCGCCTGCCGCAGCCGCAGGCGACCGGCATCACGGTGCCGGAGGTCCCGCCGCAGGCGGACGCGCTCGCCGCCTCGGCGGGCCTGCTCCCGGCGGACGAGGTCCGCGACTCCACGTTCGCGCCGCCGGAACTGGGCGGCGGGCCTCGGCTCGACCCGGCTCCGAACGGCGGTCCCAGGTGGGTGGCCGTCATCAGCTACCGGCGCGAGGACTCAGGCGGATCCGCCGGCCGGCTCTACGACGGGCTCGCGCGGCACTTCGGCGCGGACCGGATCTTCTTCGACCGCAAGGTCGACCCCGGCCGCGACTATCACCGCGAGATCGCGGACGCGATCGCGTCGTCGGCGACCGTGCTCGTCGTGATCGGCCGGCACTGGCTGGCGCCCGACGCCGACGGCAACCAGCGGATCCACAAGCGGACCGACCTCGTGCGAACCGAGATCGAGGTCGCGCTCGATACGGACGCCACGCAGGTGATCCCGACGCTCGTCGACGACGCGCGCATGCCGAAGGCGCACGAGCTGCCGCTCAGTGTGCGCAGCCTCCTCGCGCAACAGGCATGCGAGCTCGACCCGGCGCGCTGGGACAGCGATCTCGAGCAGCTCGTGCGGCTGCTCGAGCGCGTGCGACGCTAGTCGACCAGCTTGTTGTCGATGGTCAGCGGCGGGGCGCCGGGCTCGGCGGCCGCCGGGGCGTGCTCCGGAGCGCTGGCCGGGGGCTCGACGCCGAGCGTGGCGGCGAGCTCGCCGGTCTCGTACATCTCGGTGACGATGTCGCACCCGCCGACCAGCTCACCCTTGACGAACAGCTGGGGGATGGTCGGCCACTGCGACAGGGCCGACAGCTCCTGGCGGATCCGCGGGTCCGGGAGGATGTCGACCGCCGCGAACGGTGCGCCGGTGGCCTCGAGGGCGGCGACCGTGCGCGCGGAGAAACCGCACGCGGGGCGCTCGGGGGTGCCCTTCATGAAGAGGATGACCTCGTGGTCGCGGATCGCGTCGGCGATTGCCTCGCGGATGGGGTTCTCGGTGGTCTCGCTCATTTCACTCCGC
>DATDKF010000027.1:0-22541 GCA_036520135.1 Solirubrobacteraceae bacterium | reverse complement strand
CGCCCGAACCTCGGCCGTCTCGGCGACGAGCTCGTTGCGGGCGACGTGATCGCTATCGAACCTGCGCTCTATCGCCAGGGCTTCGGCGGCTGCCGCCTCGAGGATCTGGTGCTCGTCACCGAGGACGGATACGAGCGCATCGCCGACTTCCCGTACGAGCTCGCCTAGCGTGCACACGCCGCGACGCGGCACCCGGTGCATAGGCACGACGTCGCGGTCTGCGAGCTCGCCATCGGTGCGAGCTCAAGCACCGTCGCTGTCGCAACGAGGCAGAAGGAGTAGCCCGCAGCGCCACGGTGCCGACTAGGTGAATCGCTGCACGAACCGCAGCAGGTAGGCGGCGAGGTCGATGTAGTCCTCGAGGGACGGCTGCCCGCGCGGCGGCACGAAACGCGCTACTCGGCGAGCCGGTCGAACGTCTCGCGGTGCTCTTTGGTGAAGCGCTTGGCGAACTCGACGTTCTGGGCGCTCCGCGCGCCTTCGGAGTCTGCGAGCCGCGAGCCGAGCGCGCGCACGTCCTCGTCATCGAGGCCGTAGCGCGCGCAAAGGTCATCAGCAACCTGCTGGACCAGTTCGTCGGTGATGCCCTTGGCGCTCACACGGTCGAGTGTCGTCCACTGGGATGAGCAGGTCGGCCGCAATGGTCAGCGGTCGATGGCGGCCATGACGGCTTCTTCGTGGCGCTCGCCGGCGGCGGGGGTGAGGTCGTTGAGCCGTCGGAGCTGCTCGGCGCCCAGCGTGATCGCGTCCGCGGCGCAGTTCTCCTCGACGCGGGCGACGCGCTTGGTGCCGGGGATCGGGGCGATGTCGTCGCCCTGGGCGAGCAGCCAGGCCAGCGCGATCTGCGCCGGTGTGGCGTCGAGCTCGGAGGCGACGGCAGCGACCTCGTCGACGATCCGCAGGTTCTTCTCGAAGTTGCCCTCGGTGAACCGCGGGTTGGTCTTGCGCCAGTCATCGTCGCTCAGCTCCTCGGGGGAGCGGATCGTCCCGGTGAGGAAGCCGTGCCCGAGCGGCGAGTAGGGCACGAAGCCGATGCCCAGCTCGCGCAGCAGCGGCAGCAGCTCGGTCTCCGGGTCACGCGTCCATAGGGAGTACTCGGTCTGCAGCGCGGTGATCGGGTGCACGGCGTAGGCGCGGCGGATCGTTTCCGGTGCGGCCTCGGACAGGCCGATGTGCAGGACCTTGCCCTCGGTCACCAGCTCGGCGAGAGCGCCCACGGTGTCCTCGATCGGCGTGTTGGGGTCGACGCGGTGCTGGTAGTAGAGGTCGATACGGTCGGTGCCCAGCCGCTTCAGTGAGCCCTCGACGGCGGTGCGGATGTTCGTCGGGCTTGAGTCGAGCACGCCCGGGCCGCCGCCCGAGTGCGAAACGAGGCCGAACTTCGTCGCCAGCACGACGTCGTCGCGACGTCCGGTCAGGGCGCGGCCGACGAGTTCCTCGTTGGCGTAGGGGCCGTAGATCTCGGCGGTGTCGATAAACGTGACGCCGAGCTCGAGCGCGCGGTGGATAGTGCGGATCGACTCGGCCTCGCTGCTGCTCGGGTCCAGGTAGTAGCCGGACATCGCCATCGTTCCCAGTCCGATGCGCGAGACGTCGAGTCCGCCGATTGAGATGTGCTTCATGAGAGTCCTCCGGGTTGCTGGGGGCTCTCAGCAAACCGCGGATCTGGAGAAGATGGGAGTCCCTGTTGAGAGAGGTACTGGCAGGGTCTCCCAGAGCAGCAGAGCGGGATCTACGCTTGGGGTGTGGAGACCAAGCAGGAGATCCGCGACTTCCTCACCACCCGCCGCGGCCGAATCACTCCTGAGCAGGCGGGGCTGGTCTCCTACGGCAGTCGTCGCGTTCCCGGGCTGCGCCGCGAGGAGGTCGCCGTCCTGGCCGGTGTGAGCGTTCCGTACTACACCCGCCTCGAGCGCGGCGACATCAGCGGCGTCTCTGAGAGCGTGCTGGAAGCGCTGGCCGGCGCCCTCCAGCTCGACGACGCCGAGCGCGCCCACCTGTTCGACCTCGCCCGCGCCGCGCAGCCGACCCCGGTGCGGCCCCGTCGCCGCCGATCCAAGCAGCACGTCCGGCCCGAGGTCCAATGGACCCTCGACGCGATCACCGGCGCCCCCGCGTTCGTGGGCAACGAGCGCCTCGACATCCTGGCCACCAACCAGCTCGGCCGGGCGCTGTTCTCCGCGCTGTACACCGCGCCAGCGCGGCCCGTGAACACCGCCCGCTTCGTCTTCCTCGATCCGCGCGCCGAGACGACGTTCGGCGACTGGGACCGCGTCGCCGGCGAAACGGCCGCCATCCTGCGCTCCGCCGCCGGACGCGACCCGTACAACCGTGAACTCTCAGACCTCGTCGGCGAGCTGGCGACGCAGAGCGAGGCGTTCCGCACCCGCTGGGCCGCGCACAACGTCCGCTTCCACAACACCGGCGTCAAGCACTTCCACCATCCCGTCGTCGGCGACCTGCACCTGACCTACAACCGACTCGACCTCCCCGCCGACCCCGGCCTGACACTCGTCACCTACACCGCCGAGCCCGGTTCCCGCTCCGAGGAGGCGCTGAAGCTCCTCGGCAGCTGGGCGGCCACCACCGACGCCGAGTCGCTACACGCGACCGACCTCAGCTGACGCCGAGGGCGACACGCAGCCGCCCTGAAGGCGGGCCCGCAACCCTCAGGTGGGCTCAGCGAAAAGGAGACGACGCGATCGCAATCAAGGAGTGGGCGCGTGGTGGTGGCGCTCGACAGGGTGAGCTCGTCGAGCGCCACGTCAGACCCGCGCCTGCTCTTCGGCATGGTCGGAGCGCTCGACGAGGCGGGCTACGTCGACGCGTGACGAGACGCCGAGCTTGCGGAAGAGGTTTCGCATGTGCGTCTCGACGGTCTTGGGGCTGAGGAACAGCGCTTCCGCGATCTGCGGGTTCGTCTTGCGATCGACGACGAGGCCTGCGACCTGGCGCTCGCGGGCGGTGAGCGACTCCACTCCGACCGCGTCGGGCTGGCCGGGTCGCGTGCGGCGGTGAACGTGATGGCCGAGCCGTCGCAGTTGCTGATCGGCGGCGTTCCGGTACCTGACGGCACCGCAGGCGTGGAGCTCCGTGGCGGCGCGCTGTAGCTCTGCGGTCGCTCGCTCGGGTTGGCCGGCTTGCGCGAGTGCGCGGCCTGCGAGCGTCCGTGAGAGAGCGGCTTCGACGGGTGCAGCGATTTCGTCCGCGGCGACCGCTGAGGCCAGGGCGCGCTCGGCGGCGTGGTCGGGATCGCCGGCGTCGAGTGCGACCGCCGCGGTCGCGCGTTCGGCCATCGACTCTGCCATGTGCAGTCGAAGGGCGGCGGCGAGCGCCTCGGCGCGCGCGGCGGTGCGCGCGGCTTCGGTCCGGCGGCCGACCGCGAGCCAGCCGCGGGTGAGGAGTTCGAGTGACCTTGGCCTCCACATGCCGGGGATGAGCGGGAGCTCGTCGCCGCCCGAGGAGTGGACGAGGACCTCGACTGAGCGCTCGGGATCGCCGTCCTCGAGGAGCGCGGCGGCAAGCGCCACCCCGGCGGCGCAGATGAGGCTCTGGTCGAGCCTCTGCGTCAGCTCGACGTTCTCCTGCGCGGTGGCGAGCGCGATCTCCAGGTCACCGGCGGCGAGCGCGGTGAGCGAGCGGTTGACGAGGTTCCCCGCGAGTGCCTGCACGTTGCCCGACAGGCGTGCACGCTCGACGGCAGCGTCGAGCAACGCGCCGGCCTCGGCCAGCCGGCCGCGCAGCAACTTGGCCTGCCCGAGGATCGAGTAGGCGAGCGGGATGTATTCGCTTTGGCCCGTCGCCCGAGCGACGGATAGCGCGCGTTCGGCGCGGGCGGCCGCGTCCTCGTAGTGGTCGAGGTAGAGCTCGGCGCCGGCAAGGTTGGCGGCGGCGTCGAGGCGAACGGCGACTTCGGCGTCGTCGAGGTCCGCGACGAGCTCGACCGCCTCCAGCCGGTGTGTCTCGGCCGCGTCGGTCGCTCCGCCGGCTGCGCTCGCGAAGGCGAGTGACGCGGCCGCCGCCGCGGTGAGCGGCCGGTCACCGAGCGGCCGGGCGGTGGTCAGCGCTCGCTCCGCCCACTGGCGCATCTGGGCGTAGTCCATGCGGGCGAAGCCGTCCATGGCGAGCTCGATCATGAGCATCGCGGCCTCCGGCGAGTCGCGGTCGGAGAGGTCCTCCATCGCGCTCGCGAGGCGGGCGTGCGCCTGGTCGTGGCGGCCGAGCAGATGCTCGATCCCCGCGCACGCCGTCGTGAGGCGCACCCGTAACGCGACCGACTCGGTCGGGACGAGAGCGAGGCTCTCGCGCAGCGCGGCGTGCCCGTCGTCGAACTGTCCCGTCGCCCCGAGCGCCCTCGCGCGCGCGAGCAGCAGCTCGACCCGCAGCCCGCGCGGCGCGGTTTCCGGTAGGAGCCGCAGCGCGTGTCCAAGCCAGGCCGCCGCGCTCGCGGGGGCGCGCTGCGCGGCCGCCTCCCCGGCCTCACGCAGCGTCGCGACGGCAGCCGGATCGCCCCGTCGCGCGGAGCGCACGACGTGATGCGCGCACTCATCTGCGGGTGCGCCGCGGCTGGCGAGCGCCTCGGCGCTTCGCTCGTGTGCGCCCAGTCGCCACCCGGCAGGGGCCGACTCGTAGACCGCCCGTCGGACGAGCGGGTGGCGGAAGCGGAAGCGGCGGGGCACCTCCGTCTCGCGCACGAGGTCGAGCTTCAGCAGCTCATCCAGCGCCTCCAGCGCCAGCGCCTCGGGAACTGCCGCGGCGGCCGCCGCAAGCTCGGGCTCGAACGGGTCGCCGGCGACCGCGGCGCCCTGGAGCACGAGGCGTCCGCCGCCCGAGAGGAGCGCGAGCTCCTCGGCGAGCGCGGCGGCAACGGCAGGCGGGACGTCGAGATCGGCGGGCGAGAGCACGGGAACCCCGGCCGTGCGCTCGGCGGCGAGTGATCGCGCGAGCTGTTCGAGATAGAACGGGTTGCCGCCGCTCTGCTCGTAGAGAGCGGTTGCGGCGGCGCCGTCGACTCCTTCACCGAGGAACTGTCGAGCCTCGGCGCGCGTGAGCGGCCCGAGGTCGAGCCGGATGAGGGTGCCCGAACGGTGCGCCCGCTCGAGTGCCCCGAGCAGACGCTCGGGCATCTGCCGAGGTCGGACCGTCAGCCCGATCAGCACGGCGGCGTCCGGCGGTCGCCGCAGCAGTGCGCCGAACAGCTCGACGGAGGCCGAATCCGCCCAGTGCAGGTCGTCGAGCAGGAGCACGAGCGGCTTGGTTGCGGTGAGTCGCTCGAGCAGCTCGCGCAGAGCAGCGTGAACTCGGTAGCGGTCTTGCTGGAGAACGGCTCGCCTCGGTGCGGCCAGGCGAGTGAGCGAGGGCAACACATCCGCGAGCGCGGCGCGGGTCTCGTCGTCGAGCGCGCCGAAGCGTTGTGGGGCGAGGCTTCGCATGTACTCATCGAGCGCGTCGACGAACACCCAGAACGGCAGGTCGCGCTCGAGCTCGGTTGCCGACCCGCGGAGCACCAGGTGCCCGCGCCCGTCGGCACGAGCCGCGAGCTCGGCCAGCAGACGGGTCTTGCCGATCCCGGGCTCACCGACGAGCGCGATCGCATTGGCCCGCCCACGGTCGAGCCCGACCAGCGCGTCGTCGAACACGCCGCATGCCTCGGCGCGCCCAACGAGGTGCTCGCCCATCGAGACCAACTTCGCTCCTGCCGAGCATAAATCAGCGCGCGCGAAGCAAAGATCAGGGTGTTGCCTGGATGTCGGCTCGTCGAGCGCGCGGCAGGCTAGCTCCATCACCCGCTTTCTCCTGCACCACCGTCACGAAGCGCGCGACTGCGGCGTCGTGTTCGCCTCGTTCCAAGGGCACGACAGCCAGCTTCGCCACCAGGCAACCCTCGCCTCATGCCGCTCCGGCGGTCACGCGATCTGGTGGACCGTGGAAGCCGCATCCGAGGCCGAAGCGCTCGCGCTGCTCCCGTTCTACGTCGCCGAGCGCACCACCGCAGTCCAGGTCAGCGAAGTCGACATCCCGTGACGCTCACGAAAGGACGACCGTGACCACGCCTGCCACCCAGATCGGGCACCACCACACCGATCCGCCGCCGTTGCCCGATAGCGGAGCCCGTCGCCTGGCGAGCGCGCCGGGACGCGCGTTCTCCGCGCGGGAGCTCGCCTCTATGATCGGCGTGCCGCTCCTGTGGGCGATCCTGCTGCTCTTTCACCCCGCGGGAGATGGCAAGGAGATGTACCTCGATCTCCACGACAAGGTGACGCCGACGCTCGTCGTCCACCTCGGGATGCTGCTCTTCATCCCGCTCATGGCCATCGTCGTGCCTGTCCTCCTGCGCGGCCTCGATGGAACCGCGGCGCGGATCAGCCGAATCGCGCTCGCTCCGTTCGCGCAGCCCGCATCGACGTGATGGCCGGCCGGAGACACGTTCCGCGACCACGAGAGGAGCCACGATGACCACTCGCCGTACCCAGATGTCGCCCAACCCCGCCGCCAAACAGGACGAGCGCGTCCGGCAGCCCGCCGGCGAGGCTCGCGCGTTCAGCTCCGCGGAGGTCGCCTTCCTGATCGGCGTACCGCTCCTCTGGGCAATCCTGCTCCTCTTCCATCCGACCGGCGACGGCGACGAGTTCTACCCCATCGTCAGGGACCAGGTCACCGCATGGCAGGTGGTCCACGTCGGCACGCTGCTGTTCGTCCCGCTACTCGCCTGCGTCGTGTATCTGCTGCTGCGCGGCGTCGTAGGCGTCGCGGCGCTGCTCAGCCGCATCGCCATCGCCGTGTTCGCCGTCTTCTACACCGCGTTCGAGGTCCTGATCGGGCTCGGCACCGGCATTCTCATCGAGCAGGTCAACGCGCTTCCTGCAGCCGAGCGGGCGACCGGCGCACGTCTGGTCGAGGATTACACCGACAGCTCCCTCATCCGCACCTTCGAGCTGATCGGCGGCTTCGCGTGGCTGATCGCGGTGATCGCGGCTGGGGTCGCTCTATTCCGCCGGGCCGATGCTCGTAGCTCGATCGCGGTCGTGCTGTTGCTCTTGGTCTCCGCGGTACCGATCACCTGGCACGTCCCGCCATTCGGACCGGCCGGTCTCGCCCTCTTCATCACCGCCACGCTCCTTGTCCTCCGCGGCCGGTCAACAACACCCACGCGCGCCCCGAGAGGACAGCCCGAACCGGCGTAGCGCGCGACTATGGTCGTCCGAGACGGCCGCTCGTCGTGCGAGAGCGGACGCACTGGACCCGGAGTGGCCGGTCCCGCGTTCCCCGAGGAAGGCGATGTGAGCCAGTGTGTTGCGGGTGCCGCAAATGGGGGCGCGTCAGCTTTGTGTTGTCGATGTCCTCTCGTTTGCGCCGCTGAATCGTGCGAGCAGTTCGCGGCGGCTTCGGACCCCGGTCTTGGTGAAGACGGACTTGAGGTGGTCCTGGACCGTGTAGCGGGAGATGAAGAGCCGCTGCGTGATCGCGCGGGTGTCGAGCCCCGCGACCAGTGCAGCGACGACCTGGCGCTCGCGGTCGGAAAGCGCGTAGGCGCGGCAGAGCAGCTTGAACGTCTCGGACGCTGTCGCCGCGCGCAGCGTGACCGCGATCTGACCGCCGTCGTGGCCTTCGAGCTTGGCCGCCTCGATCATCACCCAGCGCCGGTCGACGGCTTGGACGATCGCGTGGGCTCCGGCGCCGGAGGTCCCCGTGCGCGCGATCGCCGCCGCCGGATAGATGACGGCCGGCAGCATGTCGAACGCAGCGAGAACCGGCGCCTCGGGGAACGAGTCGATCCAGGAGCGGGCCGCGGCGGTCGAGCTGACCGGCGTGAGCGCGTGATCAAGCACGATGACGCCCGGCCCCTGCGGCTCCGCCGTCGCGGATGGGGCGTCGTCGTACATGGTCCGTCGCAGCGCCGAGCCGAGCGAGGGCGCGATACTCGCGAGCAGCTCGAGATCCTCGTCCTCGAAGCTGCGGTCCGAGCGGTCCCGGTACGCCTCGATCCAACCCCAGCAGCCGAGCGCGTCGCGGCAGGCAACCGCCGCCACGTCGCCGATCCCGACGGGCCGCATCGCCTCATCCCAGCGCGCCGAGCGCGAGAGGTCGCCGCGGGTCTCGGCGCTCATACTCGCCGCGGCATTCGGGCGGCGGGCGAGCACGTGCTTCGCGGCGAACCCGTCCGTCGAGTACTCGAGCTCCAGTGATCGGGAGACGGCGGCGACGTAGTCGTGCAGCGCGATCCCGCTGGCCGGCAGCAGCGTCTCGGGATCGGCCAGCGGCCAGCACCAGCGATCAAAACCGATCACCCGCTGCAGATCGGCGACCGCCTCGCGACGCAGCGAGTCGCAGTCAAGACGCGACTCGCTCAGCCGCTCGAGCCGCTCCCGGCACCGACCTCGCTCGCGCGCAGTGGCCATGGCGCCACCCTACAGCCGCCCGGATGCCGCGGAAATCCCAATTCTGTGGGATTGCGCGCATGCACGCCGCCGCGCTCCACTCCCCTGAGTCCGCCCAAGCGAAGGAGAGAGGCAACGATGGCGCGCAGACTTTCAACGCAACCAGTGGCGATGCGGCGCACGCTGGCCGCGATCGCCCTCGCGGTCGTGGTGGTCGCCGGAGTCGTGACGGCGTCATCGGCGTCACCAGCGAGCTCGTCGCAGGCCGACCACCTGCGCGCGATCGAGACGACGCGCCTGCAGGCGCTGGTCGACGCGGACACGGTGACCGCGCGCAAGCTGACCGCGCCCGACTTCCAGCTGATCAACCCGGCCGGCGCCCCGCTTTCGCGCGACGACTTCCTGGGTGGCGTCGACGCCGGCGTCATCGACTTCCTCGCACTCGAGCCCAGTTCGCCGATCGCGGTGCGGTTGTCCGGCGATTCCGCCACCCTGCGCTACCGGACGGCGTTCGACGTCGTCGTCGGCGGTACCCATCTGACCCACCAGGCATGGACCACGGCGCTCTACGAGCGTCGGCACGGACGCTGGCAGATCGTCTGGGCGCAGACCACCGCCATCCCGAACAACCTCGACCTGTTCATCGAGTCGATCAAGCCGGTCAGCTGAACGGTCGTCCGACGCCCGCGGAGTCCGCCCGCACGCTATGCGGAAGGCCGCAGCGGTGACGATCGAGACCCGGAAGCCGTTCGGACCTGCGCCCGGGACCTTCTCATCGAGCGGTGCGATCCCGGAGTCGGGAACGTTTCTGAACTCGAGCGTGATCTTCGAGGACGTGGACGCGTCCGACTTCGTCACTGTCCACGTCACGCAGCGGTTCGACGGTGCGCTGGGAACCTTCACGCTCCGCGCCGCGATCACCGAGACCGCGACCGAGGATCCCAACGTCCTTACCGACCACGGGACCTGGGCGATCATCGACGGAACAGGGGCCTACGAAACGCTGCAGGGGCGAGGGCGAGTCATCGGCATCGCCGACGACAACCTCGACCTCATCAGCCGCACGTACAGGGGGACGGTCCGTCGCGGGTGACCGATCCTGACCGGGACGATCGTCCTGCCGCGGTTCCGTGGCGAGCGCCTGTCCGCGTACGAGGACCTGATGCGCAAGGCGACGCGCCGGGAGATCGCGACGTGGCCGATGAGCACGCCGGCGCCTGTGCTGCCGCGAATGCAGGCCATCACGCTCTGCGGGGTTCTGCGCGCGCGCAGGCTGGGCGTCGCGTCGGCTGCCGGCACCGTGAATCCCAGGTTGTTGGGATTGCGGCCGCGGTGTGCTCGGGTTGAACTTGCGTCGATCCATATCGGCGAACGGGATAGGAGGTCCTGTCATGTCACGGCAAGTCAGCGTCCTGCTTGGCGCGGCGGTGGCGCTCAGCGCGATGGCTCTGACGATCGGCAGCGCGACAGCTGACTCGAAGGCCCCAACGACGCAGAAGCTGGCGATCGTCGGCCACAGCGAGTTCAAGGTCAACAAGCTGGCGTTCGACAGTCAGCGTTTCTCGATGGGCACGTTCGTGATCAGGTCGGGCGGGACGGTTACGGTGCGCAACAAGGCCAAGACCGAGGACCCGCACACGATCTCGCTGGTGAAGAAGTCGCAGCTGCCGAGCTCGTTCGACTGCGAGGTCTGCGGCGAGATCTTCGGCAGCCACGGCGTCGACGAGACCAGCGGGAAAATCGCGAACCCGGTCGTGGACGTCGGCGCCCCCGGCTACGACCAGCCCGGCGACTCGACGTTCATCGCTCCGCACGGCAAGGTGAGCTTCAAGGTCACCGCGCCGGCCGGCACCGCGCTGCACTTCATATGCGCGATCCACCCCTGGATGCAGGGACGGATCAAGGTCCGATGAAGCGGCTCGTGCGAGTGCCGGCAGCGCTGCTGCCGGCGCTCGCCGCACTCTGCGCGGCGGGGCTCGCCCCCGCCGCGACGCGCGGGTACTGGGTGACCGCCGAGCCCGTGCAATGGAACGCCGTGCCGAACGAGCTCGACGCGATCCACGGCATGCGCTTCGACCGGTCGCAGACCGTCTTCCCGGCCACCGTCTACCGGCGCTACAGCCGCGACTGGCGGCGGCCGCTGGGTCGGGGCCGGATCCCGGGCCCGCTAGTGCGCGCCCGCGTCGGCGACCGCCTGCTCGTGCACTTCAAGAACCTCGATACGCGCACGCGCCACGGCCATTCCATGCACTTCCACGGCGTCGAGTACCGGCCGAGCTCGGACGGCGCCTACCTGCCGGGCTTCTCCGGCCGTGGCGCCGACGTGCCGGTCGGCGGCACGTTCACGTACCGCCTGCGTGCCGGGCGCGACTCAGCCGGCGTCTGGCCCTACCACGACCATGCGACCGCGATGGACGAGTCGATCGCCGGCGGCATGTACGGCGCGCTGTCGATTCTCGGCCGCCACGAGCGTCCGCCCGACCGGGAGTTCGTCGTCGTGTTCGCCCCGTTCGGCGGCTTTCAGGCGATCGACGGCCGTGCGTTCGTCGGCAACACGCCCGTGTTCCAGTCGCGGGTCGGCGACCTCGTCCAGTGGGACGTGCTCGCGATGGGCGACGCCCACCACACGTTCCACGTTCACGGCCACCGCTGGCGCGGTGCGGACGGCGTGCCGGCCGACACGCGCACGCTCGGCCCGGCCGAGAGTTTCCGCGTGCGCTGGCGCGAGGACGCGCCCGGCACGTGGCTCTACCACTGCCACGTCGAGTCGCACATGGCAAACGGCATGATCGGCCTCTACCGGGTGCGGCGATGATCGCCGCCGCGATGGTCGCCGCGGCCGTGTCGATCGCCGGGCAGGCGTTCGTCCCAAACCGGCTGACCGTCGTTGGCGGCGACACCGTGACCTGGAGCAACTCGGACTTCACCGCGCACGACGTCCGCGCCGCCGACGGCTCGTTCGACTCCGGGCGGCTGGAGCGGTTCGGCGCGTTCAGCCGCCGCGTCGGCGCCGTCGGCGCCGTGCCGTACCTGTGCACGATCCACCCCTTCATGCACGGCGAGGTCGACGTCGTCGCCGCCCTACTGCACGGCCCCTCCGGCCCCGTGCTCGCCGGAGCGCCGGTCCGGCTCGACGGCCGCGCCGCCACCGGCACGAGCGCGGTCACGCTCCAGCGCCAGGCCGCCGACCGCACCTGGCAGGCAGCCGCCACCACCGCGCCCGACGCCGACGGGGCGTTTGCGTTCGTCGTGACCGCCGACACATCCGCCACCTACAGGGCACTGACCGCCGCCGGCGCCAGCCCGCCGGTCGCGGTCCCGGTCACCGCGCAGGCCGCCGTGCGGCTGACCGTCCGCCACCGCCGCGTACGCGTGCGCACCGAACCGCCGGCGCCACACGCCCGCGCCGTCCTGCAACGCTATGACCGCTGGCACTACCGCTGGCGGACGCGCGCGCGCACCCGCTTCGACGCCCACGGACGGACGACCTTCAGGCTCCCCGCGCGCGTGCGCGGACTAGTTCGGGTCGTTCTGCCCCGGAACCGGCACGCTCCGGCGCTCGCCACGAGCACGCCGGTGCGACTGAAGAGCGGAAAGCCGGCCGCGGACCCGCTCGACGCGATCGGGCACGAGGACCAGGCGCCGCTCGGCGCGTAAATTCGCCACCCCGTCTGCGTGCGCACGCCGGTCGTCGCCGGGCGCGTCAGGTCCTGGCCGGGCTCGCTGATGGCGCCGCCATCACGACCCCGTCGTGGGCGACCTGGCGCATGGAGGCGGCGAAGGCCTCTGCCCGTCGCTCCTGGCCGCCCGCCACCGCCATCCGCCAGCGGCGGACGACGTTGAGCAGGGCGGTCGGGTGCATGTCAACGCCGATCGCCACCGACGGGTTGCCGCGCGCGAGCCGGCCCGAGGCCACGATCACGCGTGGACACAGCCGGCGCCCAGCCCGCCGTACTCCGGGATCGGGGTGCAGGGGCTGGTTTCGAGGTCCGTCGGTGGTGGCGGTGGGCGCCCGAGCGGCGGCAGCGCGACGGCGGTCAGAGCGCGCGGTGGGCGCCCGGCCGGCGTCGGGTGAGTGCGCCGGCCGGGGGGCGCCGGGCCGTGTGTGAGGTGATCGTGAGCGTGTGGGGCCGTCCGGTGCGGACGACGTCGACGCCGACCTGGCGGCACGCCGCGCGCGCGGCCGTGAGCGCCTCCTCGCCGCTGCAGTGCAAGGTCAGCGCAGCGGTGAGCGTGCCGGTGGGGTCAAAGGACGCATCGTCGTCGCGGTGCCAGAAGACGTACGAGCCGAGGCCGCCGGGATGGCGCGCGCCTAACTCGGCGGCCAGTCCGGCCGCGTCGCTGGCCATCGCCGGCCGAGCGGCGATGCCGTGGCTGGCCAGGTGGGCGAAGGCGAGCAGCATCCGGTCGCGGTCGCTAAGTTCCATGCTGGTGATCTCCTCGCGCGCGGATCAGGCGCAGTCCGGCTGCGCGGTCAGGCGCAGGTAGGGCTTGATCACGCGGTGGTCGGGGAAGCGGCGTGCCGCCTCCTCCTGTGACACTGCGGGCGTGATGATCACGTCCTCCCCGGACTCCCAGTCGGCGGGCGTGGCGAGCTGGTGGGCTGCGGTCAGCTGTAGCGAGTCGAGCACGCGCAGGATCTCGCCGAAGTGCCGGCCGGTACTGGCCGGATAGGTCAGCGTGAGCTTGACCTTCTTGTCGGGGCCGATGATGAACACCGAGCGCACGGTGGCGGTGTCGTCGTGACGGGGGTGGATCATTCCGTACAGCGTCGCCACGCGGCGGTCGGGGTCGGCGATCAGCGGGAAGTTGACCTCGGCGCCCTGCGTCTCGGCGATGTCGGTCGCCCAGGCGCGGTGCGACTCGGCCGGATCGACTGAGACGGCGGCGACCTTCGTGTCGCGCGCCGCGAACTGGTCGTGCAGCCGCGCGACGGCGCCCAGCTCGGTGGTGCACACCGGCGTGAAATCGGCGGGGTGCGAGAACAGCACGCCCCAGCTCTCGCCCAGCCATTCATGGAAGCGAATCTCGCCGTCGGCGGTCTCGGCGGTGAAGTCGGGCGCAAGATCGCCCAGGTTCAGCGTCATCGAGGGCTGCTCGGGCGGCGCGGTTGCGGTCGACGTGGTGGGGGGCGGGGGGCCGCACATATGAGGTTCCTTGTGGGTTGTGGCTCTCGGCGAGGGCCGTGTGGGGAGGAGTGCGCGCCCTCACACGGCGGCGCGCCCGGATCGTCGGGTATCGAACTGCTCCGCAAAGGTATGCCTGCGGCGGTCCCGTTCGATGACGCGGCGATGAGACCTCGATGAGGATCTGGAACTAGCTCATGTGAGCGCGCCAGTCGGCGCGCAGGCGGTAGCCGCTACCGCGCACGGTCTCCACGACGGGCCCTGCGGTGCGCAGCTTGCGGCGCAGCGTTCGCACGACGGCGTCGACGACGTTGCTGCCGCCGGTGAACTCGGTGCCCCAGACCTCGCGCAGCAGCTCGCTGCGCGTGACGATGCGCCCTTCGCGTTCGCGGAGGTGTCGGAACAGCCCGAGCTCGAGCGGCGTGAGTGACACGAGCCTGCCCTGCACCGCGAGCTCGCGTGCACTCTCGTCGAGCTGCGGCTCGTCGCCCACGCCAAGCTCGCGCGCCACGAGCGACGCCAGCCAGCCGTCGACCGAACCGGGCCCGAAGTCGAGGACGACGCTCGCATACTCCCGTCCATCCAGGATGGCCGCGCCCTCGGCCAAGGGCCGAAAGCCGAGCTTCGCGAGGACGGGCCAGTACGTCGGCAGGTCTTGGACGACGACGTACATCCGCCGCAGTGCCGGCCGCAGCGCCATGTAGGTGCGCTTGACGTCAAGGAAGCAGGCGGCCTGCGACGCGCACGGCAGCTCGCCCCGCTGCGCGTCGAGCCAGCGGCGAAGCCCGAGCGCCAGCTGCCCCTTCGGAAGTGGATGCTCGTGCAGGTCGCGCGCCCAGGCCTCGAGCACGGGGTCACCGGCGACGAGCGACCGACGAAGCATCCGGCCCTCGAAGAGCGTGAAGAATCCCGCCACGGTGCCGTCCCGGTCGCGCATTACGGAGAACGTCTCCGGAGCGTCCAGCCACCAGCGCTCCAACAGCGCAGCAGCATCGTGACCCTCGTGACGCCGCGCGACGTTGGCGACCGCGTAGGCATCGTCGCCCCGTGCCGGCTCGACGGCAAGCGGCTGGCTGCCACTGGGGAAGAAGGCCTCGCGCGCCACCGGGTTGTCGATGAGGTACAGCATGTCGGCGGTGTATCGCCAGAGCTCGGCCGGTCCCGCTTCCCGCGCCTCGGTTCGCAGCTCGCGCCACGCCGCCCTGCGATAGCTGCGGTAGCGGGTCGGGTTCGTGCCCCGCAGGAAGCCCGCGACCGCATCCCGCACGGCCTCGTGCACGACGAGGCCGTCTCGGCCCGCGTCGACGAACGGAAGGTCCAGCAGCCGGCGCAGAGCCTCGCCACCATCAGGCTCCTCCAGCATCGCCCCCAGGACGGGCTCGGTGACCCGTCGCACGACCGAGGCCGCGTCGAGGGCACGCCGGGAGAGCGCGTCCTCGACGTCGTCCAGGTAGAGCCGCGTGAGCTCTTCGACGACGCGTGTGAGCGCCGCGTCCTCGAGCCCGAGGTCGGGGCGCTCGGCGACGCCGGCGGTGGCGAGCATGAGCGCGAGCGGATGCCCGCGCGCGATCCGGTTCAGCCGCGCCGCGTCGCTCGCCGAGACCCCGAGCCGCTCGAGCAGCGAGCAGGCGTCGGCATCGTCGAGCGGATGGAGCGGCAGGCTGCGAAACCCGTCGAGAGCGAACCACCCTGCGACGGGGCGCTCACGTCCGGCCAGCACAAGGCTGACGCCGGCCGGCAGCGACGGGACGAGCACCTGGCGCAGCCAGGTGTCCATGAGCCTGAAGACCTCGTAATGATCGAGCGCGAGCGCGACCGGCGGCGCGAGACCTCGCAGGTGCGGTGCAAGCTCGGAGACGTCGTCGAGCCCGCCGACGGCCTGGAGGAACCCGCGCTCGGTCGGTTCGACGGTTCGGCAGTCGAGCTCGATGACGCTCGCCCCGCCTTCACGCGCGCGCTGGACGAAGGCACGCAGGACGCCTGACTTGCCCATCCCGCCGATCCCGTGCAGGCAGATCACCTGCGTCTCGCCGCGTAGGAGCTCTTCCAGGGCCCGAAGCTCCGCTTCGCGACCGACGAAGGGGACGCGGCGACGCTGGGGGACCGCCGTTGCGATGACCGCAGTATCACCGCGCGCGCCCCTCGCTGCAAGGGCGGGTTCAGACGCGCTCGACGACCGCGACCGGCAGCTTTGCGCGCACCTTCTTCTGGTAGCCAGCGTACTGCGAGATCGCGGTTGCCGTCAGCTCCCAGAGCCGGGCCCTCGGGCGCAGTCTAGGCGCGGCGGACGGAGTTACCTCTCACGCCCAGCTGTCACGGGATGCTCGAGCAGCAACGAGACCCGGACGGGCCTAGGGCGAAGCAGGGCGAGCTCCCGCACCACAAAGCTGCTCAGCATGAGCTGGCCCGTCGTTGCGGTCGCAGCCAGTCGGTGATGCGGACCAATCCCTGACCGGCGGTATCGTCTCGACGTGGCTTCCGGGTTCGAGCGCCAGCCCCGCTATGAGCGACTGGTGAGCGAGGGGCAGGATCGCTTCTTCCTTGTGGCGCGCCTGCCGACCGGTGAGTCGGTGCGGGTTCAGCTTGGCCGCTTCCGCGTCAAGTTCGCCGACGACTGGCTGCCGCCGCAGCCCCGGCCCGACAGTGGTCGCCCAGGGCGGAGCGGGTCACGGTGGCGCCGCGTGCTGGCGCGGATCCACAACCCGGGCGACCATCCGTGTGCCTGCCTGCCGGCGTGCTGGTGTCGGCGCTCTCGTCTCGGCTACGCGGCGCGGTGGTACGTGCCGGCGCGCTGGCACCGTCTCCCGTCGCTGTCGGGTCCTAGGCCGCATCCCGGGCAGGGCTGAGGCAGGGTCTCAGCGCGCCACGACGCGCAGCCGCCGGCGCCGGCGGCGGGGCGCACCAAGCCGTTGAGGCTCCACATCTAGTCGCTCGGTGAGGCCGGCGCGCACGTCGGCCACACTGACGCGAAGTCGACGGAGGATCTCGACGGCCATCGAGTCCTCCACGGCGACGATGCCGGCGAGCAAGTGCTCGGTGTCGGCGAGGGGCGCCCCGAGCCCGTCGGCAATGCGGCGGCCATGCTCGAGGGCCTGCTTGAGACGTGGCATGACCGATAGACATGCCTGCGACGGCTCACCGGATCCGGCTTGCATGCAGCTGGTGGCGAGTATGCGCTCGCGGGTGATGCCGAGTTCGCGCAGCAGCTCCATGGCGATGCCGTGCCCGGCGGTCACCAGTGCCAGCAGCACGTGCTCGGTGCCGACGTAGCTGTGACCCAGTTCGCGTGCCTCCTGACCAGCTCGATCGAGGGCGTCGTTGGCGGCGGGCGTCCATCGTTCGGGCGAGCGGCCGAGGCCCTCAGTCGCGGAGCCGTAGCGCTGCTGGACCGCCTGCTTGCTCGTTCCGAACACCTGCCCGATCTCCGTCCAGGACAGGCCGCTCGCACGCGCCTCGGCGACGAACTGCCCAATGAGCGAGTCGCTCATGTCGGTCAGCTCGCGGCCGACGGCGATCGCCTCGCGCAGGCGGGCCGCGGACTGCTGCTCGCGCGCGCGTTCCTCCACCAATGCGGTGAGATCCTCGATAGCGGGGATGCGATCTGGGGCCATACGTCAATCTTAGGTTGACGATCGAGCGCGGTCAACGTGGCTCAGCCGGTGCGAGGTGGTCGGCGCCCGCGCCGGGGTGCGCCAGCTGGTCGACGTGATCGAGCGCCGCGAGCTCGGGGAGTTCCTCGCCGCCGTTCGTCCGTTCGCTCCAACGGTCGCGCCCGCGGCGCCCGACATGCAGCAGGTTCGGCTCAGCGACGTCGCCCTGGTGCTGGCGCTGACGAAGTAGGCGATCTTCATCGCTTCGCGTAGTCGCTGATCTCGCCGAAGTCGACCCAGATGCACGGCTCGTCGCCGATGACCTCGGCGTCATGGCCGGGCGGGATCGCAGCGGCCCTCGCCGGCCAGACCCTCGCGATCCACCCGCCGCGCCTTGTGCTCGTTGAGCTCGTCGCTCGCCATGGCGCAGAGCATCGCCGTCACGGCTAGGGCGTGCATCGTCCGGTATGGACGACGCCGACCGCAGCCGATAGCTTCGTCGAGTGGCGAAGGTCGCAGGCAAGTCCAAGAAGCGCGAGAAGCACACGAAGGACAAGAAGCGTGCTCGCGGCGTGCTGGACCTCCCGAAAGCGATCGGGGAGCGACTGGCCGAGGGGCGCGCCGAGCGTGAGTCGGTGCCACTGGAGGCTCACGGCGAGTGGGCGCCGCCCGACGACCGCCCGGATCCCGTCGGCATCCTCGAGAAACAGAACGCGACGCGCGTGCCAGAGCTCGTACCGATCCGGCACGGGCGGATGATCGTCTCGCCGTTCACGTTCTACCGCGGAAGCGCGGCCATCATGGCGTGGGATCTGTCGCAAGCCTCGACGACGGGGCTCCGTGTGCAGTGTTGCGGGGATGCGCACCTGTCGAACTTCGGCGTGTTCGCGGCACCGGATCGCCGACTCGTCTTCGATCTCAACGACTTCGATGAGACGCTACCGGCGCCGTTCGAGTGGGACGTCAAACGGCTGGTGGCGAGTTTCGTCGTCGCCGCCCGCGGCAATCGCCATCGCCGCAAGGAGCAGCGCGCGGCGGCGCGCGCTGCGGCTGCCGCCTATCGGACGACGATGGCCAAGGCAGCTGGGATGCGCTTCCTCGATATCTGGTACGCCCGCGTCGACGCCGACAAGCTGATCGCGGAGTTCGGCGCGACCGTCGACAAGGCCGCGATCAAGTCCGCTCGGAAGGTGCTCGCGAAGGCGCACACGCGGACGAGCCTGGGCTCGCTGTCGAAGCTCGCGCAACGGGTAGACGGCGGCTACCGGATCAAGCAGCAGCCACCCGTGATCGTGCGTCCGCCCGAGACGATGCACGACGACTTCGAGCAGATCATCCACCAAGGCCTCGCCGACTATGCGCGCTCGCTTGGGCCCGATCGGCGGGTCGTGCTCGAGCACTACCACTATGTGGATTTCGCGCGCAAGGTCGTCGGCGTCGGTTCGGTCGGGACCGAGGCGATGATGATCCTGCTGATGGGCGACCGCGAGGACGATCCCCTGTTCCTGCAGATCAAGGAGGCGAGCACTTCGGTGCTCGCCCCATATGCCGGCGCCAGCGAGTACGAGCACCAGGGCGAGCGGGTGGTGCAGGGCCAGCGGCTCATGCAAGCGGCAAGCGACGCCTTCCTGGGCTGGGTCACCGGGACCGGCGCAGCTCATCGCGAGTTGTACGTCCGCCAGTTACGCGACAAGAAGGGGTCGGCCGAGGTCGAGCTGATGACGCCGGCAAGCATGGCCCCGTACGCCGAGCTCTGCGGCACCACGCTGGCACGCGCGCACGCCCGCACCGGCGACGCCGCCAAGATCACCGGCTACCTCGGCGACGACGACACGTTCGACCGTGCGCTCGAGCGCTTCGCCGTCGCCTACGCCGACCAGAACGACGCCGACTACGCGGCGTTCACCGAGGCCGACGCCGAGCACCGCATCCTGGTCGAACGCGGCGTGTAGCTCGGGCGTTCGCAGGAACGCCACACCCGCCGTCGAATCCGCGGCGTGTGGCGGCCCGAACCATCGGCCGCCCCGACCTAGGAGATCGTGATGGCCCGTACCAATCCGGGTGGCCGCATCCTTGTCGAGCGGACGGCGCGCCGGGGACGATGCCGGGCGACCTCGCAGTGAGACCCGACAGGAGCCCGAATACACATGTTCGCCGAGGTGGACTACCCCTTCCTGAACATCCTCTGGTCGATGATCATCTTCTTCCTCTGGGTCGCCTGGATCTGGATGATGATCGCCATCCTGAGCGACGTCTTCCGCCGTCGCGACCTGTCCGGGTGGGGCAAGGCCGGCTGGACGGCGTTCCTGATCATCCTGCCGTTCCTGGGGGCCCTGATCTACCTGGTCTCCCACGGCGACGGGATGGCCGAGCGCAACGTCAGGCAGGCGCAGGCCGCCCAGGCCGAGTTCGACGACCACGTCAAGAGCGCTGCCGGAATCGGCGGCGGGGCGGCGGCCGAGATCGAGAAGGCCAAGGCGCTGCTCGACAGCGGCGCCATCAACCAAGCCGAGTTCGACGCGCTCAAGGCGAAGGCGCTCGCGTAACTCCTCCGACCCACCGAACCGACGACGAAGGTGAGCTGATGGACGTATTCAAGGTGGAGCAGAAGGAGCGCCTCGGGCGGGAGGAGGTCGCCGCCCGGCTTCGAAACCTTGCCGACATGCTCGCGCGCCACAACGACATCGAGTTCGAGCGCGGCGGGATGCGCTTCACGGTGCCCGTGCCCGACGAGGTCGAGCTCAAGATCGAGCTCGAGGTCGAGAGCGACGAGCGCGAGCTGGAGATCGAGCTGACCTGGTGAGCGCCGCGGCAAGCGCAGGCGTTGCATCGGAGGGCGCCGGCAGCCAGCGGCTGTCGCTCGTGCTGGCGGCGGCGATGTTCGTGCTGGTCGTCGACACGTCGCTGATGAACGTGTCGATCGCGGCGGTGGTCAGGGATCTCGACACGACGGTGAGCTCGGTCCAGAGCGCGATCGCGCTCGAGGCCCTTGTGTCCGCGGCGTTCATCCTGATCAGCGGCAAGATCGGCGACCTGTTCGGACGCAAGCGGGCGTACGTCTTGGGTCTGGTGGGCTATGCAATCGGCGCGGTGGCGATGACCCTCGCCCAGAGCCTGACGGCGATCATCGTCTTCTGGGCGATCATCGGCGGCCTCGGCGCCTCGCTGCTACTGCCCGCGATGCAGTCCCTGATCCATGGCAACTTCGAGGGAGCGGCGCAGAAGAAGACGTATGCGCTGGTCGGTGCGGCGGCCGCGATCGCCGCCGCGGTCGGGCCGCTCCTCGGCGGCTTTGTCACCACCTACCTGTCCTGGCGCGTCGGGTTCCTGCTGGAGGCCGTGGTCATCGCGGTCGTGTTGTCGCAGCTCGGGCTCCTCAAGGACGTCCCGTACACGGGAGAGCGGCAGGTCGACGCCGTCGGCGCCGTCCTGTCCGTCATCGGGATGGGCGGCGTGGTGCTGGGCATCCTGGTGTGGCAGGAGGGCGGCGATTACGTGGTGCTGCTGATCGCGCTCGGCGCGCTGGCGCTGTGGGCGCTCGCCCGCTGGCTCGTGCGGCGCCATCACGAGGGCAAGGTGACCCTGCTCGATCCGGAGCTGTTCCGGCTCCCGCACTTCAGACTCGGGTTCACCGGGCAGATGCTGCAGAACATCACGCTCGGCGGGGCGATGATCGCGCTGCCGATCTTCCTGCAGATCAAGCTCGAATACGACGCCCTGGAGACGGGCCTGTCGCTCGCTCCACTCTCGCTGACCATGTTCGCCGTCGCGATCCTCGCCGGGCGAAGGTCAGGCGGCCGGCGCGCTTCCGAGATCATCCGGGCCGGGTTCGCGCTGAGCACGCTCGGCCTGGCGCTGATCATCCCGATCGTGCCCCGCGCCGACTCCGGCTGGTACCTGCTGATCCCGCTGGCGATCGCGGGAGCGGGGCTCGGCCTGCTGGTCTCGCAGCTCAACAACTACACGCTCGCCCCGATCGACGACGACCGGATCAGTGAGGCGGCCGGCGTGAACTCGGCGTCGGGATCGTTCGGCCTGTCGTTCGGCCTGGCCGTGGCCGGCGGCATCCTGCTCGCGACCCTCTCGCTGGCGTTCACGAACATGACGAACGCGAGCCCCGTGATCCCCTCCTCGCAACAGCAGCAGATCGCGCAGACGCTGGAGGACGACGCACAGGTCGTGAGCAACACCCAGCTCGACGAACTGCTCGCCGACGAGCCCCCGGCCGTCCGAGAAGAGATCCTCGGCATCAACACCGACGCGACGAACCTCGCCCTTCAGGTGGCGCTGCTCGTGCCGATCCTCGCTGGCCTCCTCGGGTTGTTCGACGCGTTCCGCATGATGCGCCTACCGGACGTTGAGCCGTCGGCCTCCGTAGAAGCAGCGGCTTTGGGCTGAGCGAACTCCCTCAGGGGCGCGCAAGTGGGCTCCCGCATAGGACGAGGATCGGCACCGACGGCCGGTCGAGCCCTGGCGTGGCCCGAGCCGAGACCGTTCAAGTCGCGCCCCACGGACTGGGCCGAGACGAGCCGAGCATGGGCGCCGCGTCAGGCTGCTGGGTCGCTCTGGGGTTCGCTCACCGGCGTAGCCGTCCGTACGTCGGGAAACTCTCGCTTGGTCTGGCGCCTGAGCACTTCGGTGCCGAGCACCATCAGCAGCGCGAAGACGAGGATTCCGATGGGCTTGCGGAAGGCGGCGATCGGCGCCCATGCGATCAGGGCGAGGTAGAGCGCCCCGACAGCGATGTAGGTCACACCTGGGCGGTCGCGGAGGTAGGGCGCCGCCCAGCGCCGCAGCCTGACGGCGTGGCGCGTCGGACCCGCGAACACCGCCGCGATCACGACCAGGGCGCCGAAGGTGATGGCCGACCCCGCGGCCTGGACGAGCAGGGACGTCCCGATGCTCCACGTCGCGTCCGCCGCAGGCCGTACGGACTCGTTCTTGGCCAGCGCGTCGACGACGGCGGTGCCGGCCAGGCCGTGGACGATCAGCGCGACCGCGCCGGCGCCGATGAAGCCAATGCCCACCGACCGCAGCGTCTCCCGCCGGCGGCCGCGTGCGAGATACACGGCGAGCGCGTACAGGCCGAACACCAGCACGGTCAGGACGATCGCCAGCCGCCGGATCAGCTTGGCAATCTTTTGCGCGGCGTCGATCTGGTTCGAGCGCAGGATTACCAGCGAGCCCGCGCTCGCGGGGATCTTGTTCGCGACGGCGGGGTCGATGCCTATCTGGACGGCGACCTGCTCCACGATCGATCGCAGGTCGAGCGTCACCGTGCCGCCGTTGGTCGAGACGTTGTTGCCGCCGCCGTTGATGATCTTCAGCAGCGTTCTGTGGGCCGCGCGGTTGGCCTGCGTCCAAGCGTCCTGTACCTGCCCGGTGGCCAGCGCCCGCTCGGCAGTCGTCTGGGCCACCTGGCGCAGGCTCCCCGCGGCAGGGCCGGC
>DATDKF010000026.1:0-21917 GCA_036520135.1 Solirubrobacteraceae bacterium | reverse complement strand
GGCGGCGCGGCGCCTCGAACCGCCCGGCCCGTATCCCGAGATCGCCGCCGAGCCCGACCTCGAGGAGGCGACCTGGCTGGCCTTCCTGCTTGCGCTCGCACCGGAGCTGCGCGAGGCTCTCGTCGAGAGCCGGCCGTCGTGGGCGTCGGGCGAGGCGCCCGAGCTTCCGGGCGAGCGCGGTCGAACAGCCGGCGCATACCGCGCGTGGGTGCAGCGCGCGGGCTCGCAGCAGGCGGCGTTCACGGGCGAGACCGCCTGGTCGCCCGAGCGGCGGTTCGCACGGGTTTTCGAGCGGCTCGCGCTGCCGGGCTTCGCCCGCGCCCCGCGGTTCGAGCTGCTGACCGCGCTCGGCGCCGCGGGCCGCTACGAGCTGCGCGCCGGCGAACTGCAGCTGACCGTCGGGGAGGACGCGACCACCGAGGCGGCGAAGCGTGTGCTCGTGTCCGGCGACAAGCTGCTGCTCGAGCGCCGCGCCCGCGAGCTCGCGGAGGCGTGCGACGTGCCGCTGGCCGCCCTCGACCGCGCGCTCGCGGTGTGGGGGACGCCCGGCGAGCCCGCCGGCCTCGCCGCCGAGGTGCCGGCGCCGATCCGAGCGGGACTCGCGCTGCGGTGAGCGCCCAGGCCGTCCCCGCGCCGCCGCGGCCGGCGAGCGCAACGGCGGACGGGCGCGTGGCCGGGGCGCGGCGGTCCGGCGGGATGCCGCTGCTGCTGCTCGGCTGCCTGCTCGTCGGCGCCGCGTCGCTGCTGACCGTCTCCGCCCCGACCTACGACCCGTGGTCATGGATCATCTGGGGCCGCGAGGTCGCGCACCTCGACCTCGTGACGCTCGAGGGGCCGTCGTGGAAGCCGCTGCCGGTGCTCTTCACGACGCCGTTCTCGCTGTTCGGCGACGACGCGGCGCCCGCGCTCTGGCTGGTGATCGCCCGCGCCGGCGGCGTGCTCGCGCTCGCGATGGCGTTCCGCCTCGGCAACCGGCTGGCCGGCGAGTGGGCGGGCGCGATCGCCGCGCTGTCGCTGCTCGTCGCCGACGACTTCATCCGCGACTTCGCGCGTGGGAACTCCGAGGGCCTGCTGGTGGCGTTCGTGCTGTGGGCCATCGAGCGCCACCTCGAGGGCCGCCGCACGCAGGCGTTCCTGATCGGATTCGCGGCGGCGCTGCTGCGGCCGGAGCTGTGGCCGCTGTGGGGGCTCTACGGGCTGTGGCTGATCTACCAGGATGGCTGGTCGCGGCGCCAGATCGCCGTGGTCGTGGGCTGCGGGGTGCTGTGCCTGCTGCTCTGGTTCGTGCCCGAGTACCTCGGCTCCGGCGACTGGCTACGGGCGGCCGAGCGCGCGCGCGACCCCAACCCCGGCTCGGCGGCCTTCGCGTCGTCGCCGTTCGTGGAGGTGTTCCGGCGCTCGGCGGCGCTGCTCACGGTCCCGGTGTACGTGGGTGCGGCGATCGCGACGGGGCTCGCGGTCTGGCGGCGCGACCAGGTGCGCCTCGCACTGGCGGCGATGTCGACGGTCCTGATGCTCGTCGTCGCGGCGATGACGCAGGGCGGCTTCGCCGGCAACCTGCGCTACGTCGCGCTCCCGGCGTCGCTGCTGTGCGTGCTCGCCGGTGCGGGATGGGTCGACCTGGTGCGTCTCACCCGCACGCGGCTCGGGCTGGCCGCGGCGGCAGTGCTGACCGCGGCGATCGTCGCGTTCTGGCTTCCGTTCGCTCGCACCGACCTCAACGACCTGCGCGAGGACCGCGCGCTCACGCAGATGGAGGCCAACTTCTACGGCCCGAACCTGAAGGCCGTGATCGCCAAGGCGGGCGGCGAGGAGAAGGTCAAGTCGTGCGGTCAGGTGTTCACCGGCCCGTTCCAGGTGCCGTCGGTCGCGTGGCGGCTGCACCTGCACGCCAGCGAGGTCGAGATCTTCCCGTTCGGCCCCGGCACCGCTCTGTCGATGGGCGCGTCGCACCTGTCCGTCGACCCGCGCTATCCGGAGATCACGAAGACCCGCCACTGGATCGTGGGAAGCAGCTGTGGTCACGGGTAACCTCAGCCCCATGGCCACCTACGCCTCGCGCCCGGCGTGGGACATCCGGGCACGGGCGCTGACCCGGGCAAGACTGGTCACACCGCTGGGTCTCGCGGCGCTCATGCTGCTCTCGCTCGCGCTGCGCACGACCGAGCTCGGGGTCGGCTTCTGGATCGACGAGGGGCTGTCGGTCGGCATCGCCGACCGGCCGCTCGGCGACATCCCGCACGCGCTGCGGCTCGACGGCTCGCCGCCGCTCTACTACATGCTCCTGCACGTCTGGATGAGCCTGTTCGGGACGACCGAGGAGGCGACCCGCGCGATGTCGGTCGCGTGCGCGATGCTCGCCGTGCCGGCCGCGTTCTGGGCGGCGAGCACGCTGTTCGGCGCCCGCGGGGGATGGATGGCCGCGGTGCTGGCGGCGACCAGCCCGTTCCTGACGCGGTTCGCGCAGGAGGCGCGGATGTACGCGCTGATCGCGCTGCTGGCGCTGATCGCCTGCGGCGCGTTCGGCCGCGCCTTCACGGTCCCGGCGAGTGCGCGCGAGCGGCGGCCGTGGGCGATCTGCCTCGCGGTGACACTCGCGCTGATGCTCTACACGCACAACTGGGCAGTGTTCTTCGCGGCGGCGTGCGGCATCGTGTGGCTGTTCCTTGTCTGGCGCGCTCACGAGGACCGACGTGACCTGCTCATCACCGGCGGCCTCGCGTTCGGCGGCGCGATCGTCCTGTACCTGCCGTGGGTGCCCACGACGCTCTACCAGGTCGCGCACACGGGAGCGCCGTGGGCCCAGGCGCCGAGCGTGGTCGCGCTGCTCGGGTCGCTCGGCCAGATGCTCGGCCAGTTCGCCCAGATCGCGCTGATCCTCGCGGCCGGCGCCGGCTTCGGGACGCTGTTCGCGCGCCGCGGCGGCGAGTTCTCGCCGGCGGCCCGCGCGGCCGGGTCGCTGCTGGCCATCGGCGTGCTGACCGTCGTGCTCGCGTGGCTGTCGTCGCAGCTCTCGCCGGCGTGGGCGAACCGCTACCTGGCGGTCGGCGTCGCGCCGCTGCTGATCGCCGCCGCCGGTGGGCTCGCCAACGCTGGGCGGCTCGGCATCGCCGGGCTCATCGTCGCCGCCGCGCTCGCCGCCGGCGACACCGCGCCCGACGACAAGAGCAACGTGCGCGACGTCGCGGAGGCGATCGGGCCGAGCCTGCGCCCCGGCGACCTCGTCGTGTCCACGCAACCCGAGCAGGTCTCCGTGCTCGCCTACTACCTGCCCGAGGGCGTACGCTTCGCGACCCTCACCGGCGCCCTGCGCGACACCGGCGTCACCGACTGGCGTGACGGGCCGGAGCGCCTGCGCGCGACGTCGGCGACCCGCGACCTCGCGCCGCTGCTCGACCGGATGCGCCCGGGCCAACGGCTCGCGCTCGTACAGCCGATCTTCTTCGACGTCCGGCGCTGGCGGGCGCCGTGGACCGAGCTCGTCCGCCTGCGCTCAGGCGAGTGGAGCCAGTACATAAGCAACGACCCGCGCTTCAGCATCACCGCCACCGAGCCGCCGATGCCCACGGAGCGGCGCCCGAACGCCGTCGAAGCGTCGGTCTACGTGAAAACGCGCGACTGAGAGGCGATTTCAAGACACCGCCCCGGACGGGCCGCACGTCTCGAAACCGCCTCTAAGCTGCGCGCATGAAAAGCGCAGGGATACTCGCGGTCGCAGCGACGCTGCTGATCGCGGCCACGGTGGGCAGCGTCGCGGGAGCGGCGCCGGTGAAGGTGTATTACGACGCGCCGTTCAAGCCGCACGTCTACAAGCCGAAGCGGATCGAGTTCCACGAGGCCACGCTCTCGAAGCTGCGCTGGCGCCACTGGAACCGCAAGGTCGCATGGGGCCGGGGCCGCGCGCGCATCAACACGTGCGACCCGTTCTGCGCCGCCGGCAAGATCGTGCACGGCCGCGTGCACCTGAAGATGTACAAGCGCCAGGACGTGAACGGGACTCGCATGTACGGCTGCATGGCCGGGACGGCCAGAGCGGACGGTAAGAAGTACCCGATCGAGTGGCCGGCCGCGTGTAGGTCGGCCGGCTAGCGCACGACAGCGCCGCGCGGCCCCCTCGACGGGCCGCCGGTGCCCTCGGGCTCGGCGGTCGGGAGCGTGAGCTCGAAGCACGCGCCGGGCTCGTCGCCGTCCGCGAGCCGCAGCGTGCCGCCCATGCGCTCGGCGAGCTCGCGCCCGATCGCTAGACCGAGGCCGAACCCGCTCTCGGGGCCGACGTCACGGCCGCGGTGGAAGCGCTCGAAGATGTGCTCGCGTTCCTCCTCGGGGATTCCCGGCCCGCGGTCGGTCACGCGCAGCCCGGCGTGGCCGTTCTCGCAGGTCGTGCTGAGCGTGACCGCCTGGCCCGGCGGGCCGTAGCGCAGCGCGTTGTCGAGCAGGATCCGCACCACGCGGGCGACGGCGTCGGGGTCGCCGCGGCCCCAGCAGCCCTCGGGCGGCGGCAAGACCTCGAGCTCGACGTCGAGCTCGGACGCGCGCAGGTGGAACTCGGCCGCCACCGCGCGGCCCAGCTCGCCGAGCTCGACCGGCTCGGACCGGAGCTGCACGGCCGCGTCGAGCCGGCTGAGGTCGAGCAGCTCGCCGGCCAGCGCGGACAGGCGCCGCAGCTCGCGGCGCGCGTTGGTGACCTGCAGCTGCGCGTCCTCGATGTCCACGCGGCCGTCGCGCAGATCCTCCTCCAGCAGCTCCATCGTGCCCTGGAGCATCGTCAGCGGCGTGCGCAGCTCGTGCGAGGCGGTGGACACGAACGAGCGCCGCGCGGCCTCCTGGCGGCGCAGCTCCTCCTGCATCCGCGCCAGCGCGCGGGCGAGGTCGCCGACCTCGTCGCGGCCCGTGTCCTTCGGCGCCGGGGCGTCCGGGCCCTCGGCGCTGATCCGCAGCGCCACCGCGCGCAGGCGGCCGAGGCGGCGCAGCAGCGTCGTCGACAGCGCAATGCCGAGCGCGATCGCCACCAGCAGTCCGATCCCGGCGGCGACGAGCAGCGCGTTGCGGACCTGCTCGACGGCGGCCGTGACCTCGGTCAGCCGGCGCTGCGCGACGAGCACGCCGTTCGGGCTGTCCTGCCCGCCGAACAGGCGGACCGCCACGGTGACCTCGTCGCCGTTGATGCGGGTCACGGTGCGGTCCTCGCGCTCGGCCTGCAGCGCCGCGCGCGTCGCGTCGAGCGACGCCGGCGTGAAGTCCGAGTCGTAGAAGAAGTCCGGCAGCGAGGCGTCGTCGGCGTCATCGGCGTCCACGAGGACGCGCACGTCGATGCGCTGGCGCAGGTCGAACGCCGCCACGCCGATCGCGTTCCGCCGCTGCACGATCTCGGCCCGCTCGGGCGCGTCCTCGGAGGTGGGCTCGTCCGGCTTGATCTCAGGGCCGAGCGCGTCGGCGAAGTCACCGCGGGCGTTGAGCACGGCGTCGCGCAGGTTGTCGACGCTCTGCGAGCGCAGCTTGGACTGCAGCGGGCCGTAGAGGACCGCGGCGGCGACGACCAGCGTCACGGTGCTCGTGAGCACGAAGGCCGCCAGCAGGCGGCCGCGCAGGCCACGCGGGACCAGCCGGCCGATCATGGCTCGCGGAACCGGTAGCCGCGCCCGGGGACGGTGAGGATCAGCGTCGGCTCCTCCGGCTTGGCCTCGAGCTTCTCACGCAGGTGGCGGATGTGGACGTCGATCGCCCGCGGGTCGCGGTACGCGCTGTCGCCCCAGATCGAGCGCAGCAGCTCCTGGCGGTTGAACGCGTGGCCCGGGCGGCTCATCAGCCGGGCCAGCAGCTCGTATTCGCTGAACGTCAGCTTGACCGGCCGTCCGTCGACCGCGACGCGGCGCTCGTCCTGGTCCAGCGTCACCGGCCCGACGCGCAGGCTGCCCTCGACCACGCGGCCCTGCGCGCGGCGCAGCACGGCGCGGATGCGGCTGCGCAGCTCGGCGAGCCCGAACGGCTTGGTCACGTAGTCGTCGGCGCCCGCTTCGAGCCCCTGGACGGCGTCCGCCTCGCTGTCGAGCGCGGTGAGCATGATGATCGGCACGACGTCCCGCCGGCCGCGCAACATGCGGGCGACGTCGTGGCCAGTCGGCCCCGCGCCCAGCGCCACGTCGAGCAGGACGACGTCGAACGGCCGGTCGGCCGCCGCGTTGAGCGCGCTGTGCCCGTCGGCCACCGCCGTCACGCGGTGGCCCTCGCGTTCGAAGGAGCGCGTGAGCATCTCGCGCAGGGGCCGGTCGTCGTCGACCAGGAGGATGTCGAGCGTCGATGCGGTCTGCACCTGGCGGAGAAGGCTAGCGCCCCGATTAAGGCCTGTTAGGAGCCCTTAACGGCACCCCCGAATTCCGTGGGTAGCGGGCAAGGATGGGGTCCATGTCGACCCTTGACTTCGAGATCCCACGGCGCCATTTCGAGCGCCGCGGGACCGACCGTCCCGTCGCCGTGCTCGGCGGCGGCCCGGCCGGCCTGACGGCCGGCTACCTGCTGGCCAGGCAGGGGCGCCCCGTCATCGTCTTCGAGGCCGAGGACCAGGTGGGCGGGATCGCCAAGACCGAGGTCCGTGACGGCTATCGATTCGATCTCGGCGGGCACCGCTTCTTCACCAAGTCCAAGGAGGTCGACGACCTCTGGCACGAGGTGATGAAGGAGGAGTTCCTCAAGCGCCCGCGCCAGTCGCGGATCTTCTGGAACGGCAAGTTCCTCGCCTATCCGCTCGAGGGCATGGACGTCATCAAGAAGCTCGGCCCGATCGAACTCGTCCGCTCGCTGCTCTCCTACCTGTGGGCCTCCATGAAGCCCAAGGGCAAGGAGGAGAACCTCGAGCAGTGGGTGTCAAACCGCTTCGGCAAGCGCCTGTACCGGCACTTCTTCAAGACCTACACCGAGAAGGTGTGGGGCGTCCCTACGACCGAGCTGCGCGCCGAGTGGGCCGCCCAGCGGATCAAGGGCCTGTCCTTCTTCTCCGCCGCCAAGGCCGCGTTCTTCGGGAACAAGGGCAACAAGATCAAGTCGCTGATCAACGAATTCCACTACCCGCGCTTCGGCCCGGGCCAGATGTGGGAGACGATGGCGGACGAGATCATCGCCGCGGGCGGCGAGGTGCGGATGAACACGCCCGTCACCAAGCTCGAGGTCCGTGACGGCCAGATAGTCGCGATCGAGGCGGGCGGCGAGCGCATCGAGCCCAGCCACGTCATCTCCTCGCTGCCGCTGCGGGCGACCGTCGGCATGGCAGGCGCCGCCGCGCCCGGCGAGGTCCAGGCCGCCGCGCGGGGCCTGCGCTACCGCGACTTCCTCACGATCGCGCTGATCATCGAGGGCGACGACCTGTTCCCCGACAACTGGATCTACATCCACGACCCGAACGTCCGCGTCGGCCGGATCCAGAACTTCCGCTCCTGGAGCCCGTGGATGGTGCCCGACCAGTCCAAGGCTTCGGTCGGCATGGAGTACTTCTGCTTCCAGGGCGACGACCTGTGGGAGATGGACGACGACGCGCTCGTCGAGCTCGGCAAGCGCGAGCTCGGCCAGCTCGACCTCGCCGACCCGGCGAAGGTCGAGAAGGGCTACGTGACGCGCGTTCCGAAGGCCTATCCGATGTACGACGCCGACTACGCCGACCGCGTGGAGGCGATCAAGGACTGGCTGGAGGGCGTCGGCAACCTGATCCAGGTCGGCCGCAACGGCCTGCACCGCTACAACAACTCTGACCACTCGATGCTGACGGCGATGCGCGCGGTGGAGAACATCACCAAGGGCACCGACCACGACATCTGGGCGGTCAACGCCGAGTCCGTCTACCACGAGGAGGACACGGCGGAGGAGCACCCCTACAAGCGCGCCCCCGAGACGCGCACCATGCGCGAGCCCCTCGCCGACGCTCCTGTTTCCTGAGTAAGGAAACAAACCTGTGGACGCATGTCCTATAGCCCGTTTGAAGGGCTAGTGGCAGGCTGAGCATCGTCTGGAGGGCGTACGGATTCCGGGCTTGACAGCCCGCTCACGGAGGAGGCGCGGAAGGATTCGCTTGCGAAGCGGCCGTGTGGTGTGAGACCACGCGGCCGTTTCCCTTTTCCGGGGCCTCGGGTAGCCGGTCGACAACCCGGAGGACTACAAGGCCGATCCCGTCCCGGGCGCTCCGGGCACCGAGGACGAGGACCGCTAGCGCCGTTTCAGCCGGCCGCGCCTGTGGACCGTGCGGGTGTTGCCCGCGGCGTCGGTCGCGCGCACGGTCACCCGGACCCGCACGAACCGGCGGCGCTTCACATTGCGCACGACCGCCTTGCTGAGCTTGAGCTTGATCGTCTTGCGCTTGTTGGCGGCGAGGCTGCGATGCCGCGTGGCCAGCCGCCGGACCTTCTTCAGCCGCGTGCCGATCGCCGCCCGGCAGGCCTCGCTGCAGCGCATCCGCACGAGCAGCCGCCGCGTCTTGAGCGCCCTCTTCATCCCGGCGAGCCGGACCTTGACCGCCGGAGCCATCGTGTCGGCACCGCCCGGCGCCTGGAGGTTGCACGCGGACGGCGCGCCGTCCTGGACCCGGTACACCGGCCCGTTGAGCGAGGCCGCGTAGATCCGCCCGCACGCGTCCTCGCCGAACGACGACAGGGCGCTGATCGCCAGCGGCTCTTCACGATCGTCGTCGACGCCCAGCCGCGTCGAGTGCAGGTGTCCCACGGCGGCATCGCCGTACAGGTAGCGGCCGTTCAGCGTGGGTAGCCCGGGGTCACGGACGACATAGCCGCCGATGATCGCTTGATAGGTCGGGTGCTGGCGGACGAACGTCGCGTCGACCGGGTTCGAGGCGCATGCGCCGGGCGGGTTGCTGTAGGCGACCTTTCCCTCGCGGCAGGCCCAGCCGAAGTTCACGCCGGCGCCGCGCCCCGGGGCCCTTACCCAGTCCATCTCCTCCCAGTCGTCCTGACCGACGTCGCCGATCAGCAGATCGTGCGGCGCGGCGCGGTCGAACGTGAACCGCCAGGGGTTGCGCAGGCCGTAGGACCACACGCGCGTGCCGAAGGGATTCCCCGGCGCCGACGCGCCAGTATTGGCGACGATTCGCAGGATCTTGCCGAGCTCGGAGTCGGTGCGCTGGCCGTCGTTACCCGGATCGCCGGCACTGCCGCCGTCGCCGGTGCCGACGTACAGGTAGCCATCCGGTCCGAACTGCAGCTGGCCGCCATTGTGGTTGCTCTCGCCCGGATGCGGGATCGAGAGCACGATGCGGCCCGAGCTCAGCGAGGCCGTGTTCGGGTCGGCCGTACGTTGGAACTCCATCACCCGCAGCGACCCGTCGCTCCTGGCCGTGAGGTAGACGTAGAAGCGGCCGGTCGATGCGTAGTCAGGTGGAAAGGCGATCGAGAGCAGTCCGCGCTCCTCGTCCGTCGCATCCGTGAGCGAACGGGCGTCGAGGAACGTGCCGGCCCCGACGATCTTCACCAGCCCGCCCTTCTCGACCACGAACACGCGCGGGTCGTTGGGCGGCGAGGCGACGTGGACGGGCTGCGAGAAGTCGCCGATCTTGACGAGCGAGGGCGCGGCGGACGCGGGGGCGGCGAGGGCGAGTGTCAGTGCGACGCCGAGCACGGCGGCGCGCATGTCAGTGGTCCTCGACGTGCCCGTCGGCGGGCTCGAGCGGGAGGCCCTGCTCGTGCCAGGCGGTGATGCCGCCGTTCAGCGAGTACGCGTCGTAGCCGGCGCGGCGGAACGCGTTGGCGGCCATTCCCGAGCGCGCGCCGAGGCGGCAGTAGAAGACGACCGGCTTGTCGCGATCGATCGTGTCGGCCTGCGAGGCGACGCGCTCGAGCTCGATGTGGCGGGCGCCCTCGAGGCGGCCGCCCTCCCACTCGTAGTCCTCCCGGACGTCGATCAGCTGGATGTCGCCGGCCGCGCGGCGCTCGCGCACCCACTCGGGCGAGACGTCGACGTCGTCGGCGTGGAAAGCATGGTCCCCGGCCATGGCGAAGCACGGTACTAGCCTGCGCCCATGGCCGCATGGGTCAACTGGTCGCGGACCCAGCGCTGCGAGCCGGCGGCGTTCGTGCGGCCGTCGACGCGCGCGGAGGTCGCGGAGGCGGTCACGGCGGGGCGGACCGTGCGCGTGGCCGGCGCCGGGCACTCGTTCACCGGCGCGGCGCTCACCGACGGCACGCTGCTCTCGCTCGAGCGGATGGGGCGGCTGCTCGACGTCGACCCGGAGCGCGGGCTCGCGCGGGTCGAGGCCGGCATCACGCTGCACCGGCTCACGCGCGAGCTGCACTTCCACGGGCTGGCGCTGCCGAACCTCGGGGACATCGACGCGCAGTCGGTGGCCGGCGCGATCGCCACCGGCACGCACGGGACCGGTGCGCGGCTGCCGAACCTGTCGGCGCAGGTCGAGGCGGTCGAGCTCGTGCTCGCCGACGGCAGCGAGCGGACGCTCGACGGCGGCGACGCGCTGCTGGCCGCGCGCGTCGGCCTCGGCGTGCTCGGCGTCGTGGTGGCAGTGACCCTGCGCTGCGTGCCGTCGTTCACGCTGCGCGGCGTCGACCGCCCGGAGCGGCTCGACGAGGTGCTGGACTCGCTCGACGACCGCGCGCGGGCGGATCACTTCGAGTTCTGGACGTTCCCGCACTCGCCGCTGGCGCTGACGCGCACCAACACTCGCACCGACGCCGAGCGCCGCGTGCCGGGCCGCCGCCGCGCGTGGTTCGAGGACGTGCTGATGGACAACCACGCGTTCGCGCTGCTAAACCGCGTCGGCCGGCGCTTCCCGCGCGCGATCCCGGCGATCAACCGCACCGCCGCGCGCGCCGCGTCGCAGCGCGAGCGCATCGACTGGTCGTTCAACATCTTCGCCAGCCCGAGGCTCGTGCGCTTCGTCGAGATGGAGTACGCGGTGCCGCGCGCGCATGGGGCGGACGCGGTGCGCCGCGCCCGCACGATCCTCGCGCGCCATCCGGTCTCGTTCCCGGTCGAGTTCCGGTTCGTGGCGGCCGACGACGCGCTGCTGTCACCGGCGTACGAGCGCGACAGCGCGTACGTCGCGGTGCACGTGTTCGAGGGCATGGCGTCGGAGGCGCCGTTCCGCGAGGTCGAGGCGCTGATGAGCTCGCTCGGCGGGCGCCCGCACTGGGGCAAGTGGTCGTTCCTGGGCGCCGACGAGCTCGCGCCGCGCTATCCGGGCTGGCAGCGCTTCCAGGCCGTGCGCGCGGAGCTCGACCCCGACGGCCGGTTCGAGAACGACTGGGTCAAAGGAACGCTCGGCCCTCGCCGCGGTACGTAGGCACGGTCGCGACGCGGCGGCCGCCCTGCACGAGGTGCAGGACGTCGAACCGCTCGCACAGCTCGCCCGCCTTGGCGTGGCGCATCCAGACTCGGTCGCCGATCCGCAGGCCCGCGGCGGCGCGGCCGCGCAGCGGGGTTTGGACCTCGCCGGCGCCCTCGAGGCGGTCGAGCCGCAGGCCCGGCGCGGCGGGGCGCGGGAGGCGGTCGCGACCCGCGCGGCCGGACGCCGGGTAGCCGCCGCCGAGCACCGTGGCCACCCGCGACGAGGGCCGACGGACCACCGGCAGCGCGAAGAACGCGGCCGGGCGCGGCCGGAAGCTGCTGTAGCCGTCGAACAGCGCCGGGGCGAACAGGCCCGACCCGGCCGCGACCTCGGTCACCGCGGGCTCGGCCGCCGTGCGCTCGACCGAGCCGGTGCCGCCGCCGTTGACGAATCGCAGCGGCGCGACCGCGCGCACCGCCGCCGCGACCGCAGCGCGGCGCCCCGCCAGCTCGCGTGTCGAGGCCCGCTGCATCGCCCGCACCGCGGCGCCGAGCAGGCCGGTGTCGCCGACGCCGGCGATCTGCGCCTCGTACATCATCAGCCCGTCGAGCACGAGCCCGCGCGCGACGACCGCGCGGGCGAGGTCCGCGGCCTGCTCCGGCGTGCGCAGCGGCGAGCGCTTGGCGCCGACGCGCAGCGCCCCGCGCAGCGGCCACCAGCCCGCGTCAACATCGATTGACACGCGAGCGCCGCCCGGCATCAGGTCCAGGTGCTCGCGGCTGTCGGCCATCAGCGTCACGCGCTCGGTCAGCGCGGCGAGCGCGGCGCGGTCGACGGTCGGGTACGCCACCACGACGTCGTCGCGGCCGAGCCACAGCGCCTCGGGCAGCGTGAACGCGAGCACCCCGGTCAGCCCGGCGTCCAGCGCGCGGTCGACCAGCGCCCGGCAGCGCACCGATTTCGAGGCCAACCGGACACGCTTCCCGCCGGCCCGGCGCAGGAGATCGGCCGCGTTGGCGTCGAACGCGTCGAGGTCGACGGCCGCGAACGGCGGCTCAAGGTCGGCCGTGGCGGCAGCGAGGGCCTGCAGCACGCCGACCACGCTAGTGGCAATACTCGCCGCCGCGCGCTTCGCTAGAGTGCCGCGCTTCGTAGGGAAACAACGCCGAATCCTGGAGCGGCCACGCCGCCCGGGAACGGGGGAACCAAATGGCCGGATCGACCGGCCGGGGGCGAATCGCCGTCATCGCACGGCGTAGCGCGACTCTTTCCGCGCGAGCCCGACAGCTAACCCCGTAGGCGGATGAAAGAAAGGAAACGTCCGTCGTGCCCAGTCGTCGTTCGCTTGCCGTAGGCGTGGCCGCCTTCGGTCTCGCGCTGCCCGTCACCGCGTCCGCGGAGGCCAAGCACTACGTCTTCGGAGAGCGTGCGCTGCGAGAGGGCAGCCGTGGATCGGATGTGCGGATGCTCCAGCGCAACCTCACGACGGTCGGGCTGCGGACCGAGGTCGACGGCCAGTACGGGCCGCACACCGCCCGCCGCGTGCGCTCGTGGGAGCGCCGGTCGGAGATCCAGCGCGTCAACGGCCGCGTGTCGCGCTCCGAGGCGCGCAAGATGACCTCGCAGGTCGTGCGCGGCATCAAGGTGTTCGAGCCCGCTCCGGAGCCGACCGTCGCACCGGCGGGCGAGGACGCCACGCTCGGCTCCGACGGCTTGGCGGTCGCGCCGGCCTCGGCGCCGCCGGAGGTCCAGGGCGCGATCGCGGCGGCCAACAAGATCGTCGGCAAGCCCTACAAGTACGGCGGCGGCCATGGCCGCTGGGAGGACTCCGGGTACGACTGCTCGGGCGCGATGTCCTACGCCCTGCATGGCGCCGGCCTGCTCAACCGCCAGCTCACGTCAGGCGACTTCATGTCCTGGGGCCGCGCCGGCAAGGGCTCCTGGATCACCGTCTACGCGAACGGCGGCCACGGCTTCCTCGTGATCGCCGGCCTGCGCTTCGACACCGGCTGGAACAACGCCGGCAAGGGCCCGCGCTGGAGCACGAAGATGCGCCCGACGGACGGCTACACCGTCCGCCATCCGTCCGGTCTCTAGGCGAAGACGGCCCGGTCTCCAATCAAAAGAGGGAGCTTGCTCCCGGTTACGGGCGTCATGGATGACGCCCGTCTACATCAGACCGGCCGACAGGACGAAGGCCGGGGCAACTCAGTACACGTCGCGGTCTCGGTACACGGTGCGCTCTGCCGGGGCGCGCCGTGCCGAGCTGATCAGGAACAGCGAGATCAGCAGGCCGACGACGCCGATCACCATGAGGATGATCCCGATGGTCGTGATCTCCAGGCCGGAGATGTCTGCATCCACGGCGAAGTAGAGGATCGCGCCGACGGCGATCAGGAAGAGTGAGGTCCCGATTCCCATGGGGTCTGCATCCCCACGGGACGGCTGCGCCAAACTAGGGGCATGGAGACCGCCGCAGCCGATACGTACGCGCTCACGGACGAGCAACTGGAGTTCCGCGACACGATCCGCCGGATCGTCGCCGACCGGGTGGCGCCGCGCGCCGCCGAGATCGACGCTAAGGCGGAGTACCCGTGGGACATCCGCCGGCTGTTCGCCGAGCACGACCTGCTCGGCCTGCCGTTCGGCACCGAGCACGGCGGCACCGGCACCGGCACGCTGATGCTCAACGTGGCGGTCGAGGAGGTGGCGCGCGCCTGCGCGTCGAGCGCCCTGATCCTGATGATCCAGGAGCTGGGCACGCTCCCGATCCAGCTCTACGGCTCCGACGAGCTCAAGCAGCGCTTCCTGCCGCGCTGCGCGAGCGGCGAGTGGTCGCCGGCCTTCGCTCTGTCCGAGCCCGAGGCCGGGTCGGATCCCGGCGGGATGATCACGCGCGCCGTCCGCGACGGCGACGAGTGGGTGATCAACGGGACCAAGAACTGGATCACCAACCTCGGCGTGGCCGACTTCTACATCGTCTTCGCCAAGACCGACCCGAGCGCCGGCCGCTCGCGCGGCATCAGCGCGTTCGTCGTCGAGGCCGACCGGCCCGGCTTCTCGATCGGCAAGCTCGAGCACAAGCTCGGCATCAAGGGCTCGCCCACCGGCCAGCCGATCTTCGAGGACGTGCGCGTGCCCGCCGGCAACCTGATCGGCGACGAGAACCGCGGCATGCAGGTCGCGCTCGGCACGCTCGACCACTCGCGTCTCGGCGTCGCGGCCCAGGCCGTCGGCATCGCCCAGGGGGCGACCGACCACGCCGCCGTCTACGCCTGCGAACGCCGCCAGTTCGGCCAGCCGATCGCCGACTTTCAGGGCATCCAGTTCAAGCTCGCCGACATGGAGACGCGCACGGCGGCCGCCCGCGAGCTGCTCTACCGGGCGTGTGCCAAGATCGACCGTGGCGAGGCCGACGCCGGCAAGTACTCGGCGATGGCCAAGCTGTTCGCCTCCGACACCGCGATGGCGGTCACCGTCGAGGCCGTGCAGGTGCTCGGCGGCTACGGCTACGTGACCGAGTATCCGGTCGAGCGCTATATGCGCGACGCCAAGATCACCCAGATCTACGAAGGCACCAACGAGATCCAGCGGCTGGTCATCGCCCGCGCGCTGCGATAGGAGCCACACCGACGATGTTCTCCAACTACCCAGTCGGCCGCCGCGTCGCCATGTCGGCGCTGTTCACGTTCTGCTGCGCGATCCTGATCGTGACGCTGCTCGGCGGCCTGTCGAACATGTACGCGGTGCGGCTGATGCAGATCGCCGCCTGCATCCTGGCCTTCATCGTCGTGATGGCCGGCGTCATCGCCACGATCACCGGCCGCCTCGCGGACTACAGCGAGCCCGCCGACGAGGAGGAGTTCGAGCAGCTCGTGCGCCGCTCGGAGCAGCTCGCGCGCGAGAATCTCGCCGCCGAGCCCGACGAGGCCGAGTTCCTCGAGCTCGACCCGACCAACCCGCGCGACTTCGAGGAGCTCGTCCGCCAGGCGCTGGACGATCTGCCGGACCTGCTGCTGCGCTCGCTCGACCACGTCGCCGTCGTGATCTCCGACAAGGGGCGCAAGCACCGCGCCTACGGGCTCTACCAGGGCGACACCGCCGCGCGCGACAACTACCCCGACCGCATCGTCATCTTCCGCGACACGCTGCTGCGCGACTTCGGCCACGACCCGGACGAGCTGCGCGCGCAGGTCACGCGCACGGTCCGCCACGAGCTGGCGCACCACCTCGGCGCCGACGAGCTCGGCGTCAGCGAGCTCGGCCTCTAACGCAGTCCCAGCCGCGCCGCGTGCGCGCCGGCCTCGCCGCGCGAGCGCGCGCCGAGCTTGCGCAGGATCGCCGAGACGTGGTGGGCGACGGTCTTCGGCGACAGGAACAGCCGCTCGGCGATCTCGCGGTTGCGCAGGCCGTCGGCAACCAGCGCGAGCACCTCGAGCTCGCGGCCGGTGAGCTGCGCCGGGTTCTCGCGCGTCGCCGGGCGGGGCCCGCGCGGCACGTTGGCCACGCCGCGCTCGCGCAGCCGCCGGGAGATGACGCCCGCCGCCGCCGTCGCGCCGAGCGCCTGCAGCCCTTCGAGCGCCCGCCGCAGCAGCGCCTCGTCGCCCGCTCCGGCGAGCGCGAGCGCCGCCTCGTACGGGCAGCCGAGCGCGCCCCAGGCGGCGGCGGCCGCCTCGTGCTCGCCGCGGAGCTCGAGCGCGAACGGCGCCGGGAGCTCGGCGTCCGGCGCCGCCTCCTCGATCCCCGCGCGCCGGCGCCAGAGCGCGACCTCGCCGATCACCCAGCGGGCGTCGCGCTCGCGCGCCAGCGCGGCGATGCGGTCGGTCTCCTCCCGCACCCGCTCCCGGCTCCCGGCCAGCCACGCCGCCTCGGCACGGGCCACGGCGATCGGCTCGAGCCGCTGCAGCTCGGGCCGCGAGAGCTCGAGCGCCTCGTCGAGCAGCGACCACGGGTCGGGATCGCCGCGGCGGGCGCGCAGCCGGCCCGTCACGGTGAGCGCGACCATCGCCGGCAGCGGCGACGCGAGCCGCCCGCGGATGATCACCGCGGCGGTCTCGCCGGCCGCCGCCCAGCGTCCCTGGTCGAGCTCAGAGCGGGCGCGGTAGACGAGCAGGTGGATGTGCCAGAGGTCGAGCTCGGGGTCGCTCGCGAACGCGGTCGCGGCGTCCAGGTAGCGATCGGTGAGCGGGTAGTCGCGGTGACGCAGCGCCGCCCACGCCAGGTTCGAGTACGCGCGCAGCGTGCCGTCCGTGTCCCCCGACCGCAGCGCCAGCTCGAGGCTGCGCTCGGCGGTCGCGCGCGCCGCGGGCCCGCGCGTGAGGAACTCGATCGTCCCGACCGAGTTCAGCGCGTGCATCTCGATCGCCTCGTCGCCGAGCTCGCGGGCGAGGTCGAGCGCCCGCGCGCCCCAGTCGGCGGTGGCGCCCGCGTCCTCGAAGTTCATCGCCAGCGCGGCCATGTTGGCATAGGCCATCGCCAGCTCGCGCCCGGGCCCGAGCGGCTCGAGCACCGCGACGGCGCTGCGGCCGGCGCGCTCGGCCTCGTCGGTGAGGCCGGGGCACCAGAGGATGCCCGACAGCGCGCGCAGCATGTCGCCCTCGCCGCGGCGGTCGCCGAGTGAGCGGTAGCACTCCAGCGCGCGCTGCAGGTCGGCGGCGGCCTCGTCGGGCCGGTCGGCCGTGTAGCACTCGTGCGAGCGGAGCTGGAGCAGCCGCGCGCGCTCGGCCGGCGCCAGTCGGTCGGCGAACCGCAGGGCGCGTGCGTACTGCGCGGCCGCCTCGCGATGGGCTCCGGCCGCGGCCGCGCGCTCGGCCGCGGCCGGCGCGTGGCGCAGCACCGCTTCGCCGTCGGCGGCGCCCTCGGCGTGGTAGGCGAGTCGCGCCGGGCCCGCGCGGCCGGCGAGCGCGGCGAGCGCCCGGGCGTGCAGCGCCAGCCGCTGGTTCGGGACGAGCGCCTCCTCGACGGCGACGCGCGCGAGCTCGTGCCGGAACGCGACGCCGGCGCCCGCAGCACCGAGCACGCCGCACGCCAGGCACTCCTCGAGGTGCTCGACGTCCTCGCCCGCCAGCGCCTCGAGCAGCGGCGGGTCGACGGTCCCGTGGACGATCGAGACGGCGTCGAGCACCCGCCGCGCCGGCGCGCTCAGCGGCCGGACGCGGGCGAGGACGGCGTCGCGCACCGTGGCGGGCAGCTCGACCCCGCCGGCGGCGAGCACCTCGGTCACGAAGAACGGGTTGCCGCACGTCCGGCGATGCAGCGCTGCGGCGTCGACCCCGTGCGGCTCGGCGAGCTCGGCCACCGCGTCCAGCGACAGCGGCACCAGGTGCAAGCGGTCGGTCGTGCGCTGGCGCGACAGCTCGCCCAGCGTCACGCGCAGCGGGTGCCGGCGGTCGAGCTCGTCGTCGCGGTAGCTCGCGATCAGCAGCGCCGGGACGCTCGCGATCCGGCGCCCGAGCAGCCGCAGCACGTCGAGCGTCGCCTCGTCGGCCCAGTGCACGTCCTCGAACACGACGATCGCCGGGCCGCGGAGCTCGCGCACCAGCGCCGCGCTCACGACGTGCGCGGGCGCGTCCTCGGCCACCGCCGCGGCGAGCTCGCCGCCGGTGACCGCGCCGATGTCCTGGAGCGGGCCGAGCGGGGACAGGGTGAACAGCGCGTCGCACTGGCCCCACAGCACCCGCGCGTCGCGCTGCTCGCAGAAGCGCCGCAGCAGCGCGGTCTTGCCGACGCCCGCCTCGCCGGCCACGAGCATCAGCCGGCCGCCCGCGCCGCCGGAGGCGCCGAACGCCGCGCCGAGCGCGTCGAGCGCGCCCGCGCGCTCCAGCAGCGCGGTCTCGGTGGTGGCGATGGTCATGCGCAGGCCCATTCTTCCGGCCCGCCGGGCTCGGGGCAAACGCGGCGATCGTGCGAGGATTGGGCGGCCGTGATGATCGTGATGACACCGGAGGCGACCGAGGAGAACATCGCGGCCGTCCGCAAGCGGCTCGAGACGACCGGGGTGCACGTGCTCGTGCTGCCCGGCGAGCTGACGACCGCGATCGGCGCGATCGGCGACCCCGAGGGCGTGCGCGAGCTCGGGCTCGAGGGCATGGCCGGGGTCGATCGCGTCGTGCCGATCTCGCGCCCGTACAAGCTCGCCTCCTCCGAGCTCGCCCATCACGAGCCCACGGTCTTCAGCGTCGACGGCCGCCAGGTCGGCGGGCCGACCGCGTTCTGCCTGATCGCCGGCCCGTGCACGGTCGAGTCGCGCGAGCAGACGCTCGCGGTCGCGCACGCCGTCGCCGAGGCCGGCGCCTCGATGCTGCGCGGGGGCGCGTTCAAGCCGCGCACGTCGCCCTTCGCGTTCAAGGGCCTCGGCGTGCCGGGGCTGGAGATCCTCGCCGAGGCGCGGGCCGAGACCGGGCTGCCGGTGGTCACCGAGTTCCTCGACACCCAGTACGCCGACGCGATCGCCGAGCACGCCGACGTCATCCAGATCGGCGCGCGCAACATGCAGAACTACGCGCTGCTCGAGGTCGCGGGCAAGCTCGGCAAGCCGGTGCTGCTCAAGCGCGGGTTGTCCTCATCGCTCGACGAGCTGCTGATGGCCGCGGACTACATCCTCAAGGAGGGCATGGAGCAGGTGATGCTGTGCGAGCGCGGCATCCGCACGTTCGAGACGGCGACGCGCTTCACGCTCGACCTGTCGGCCGTGCCGTGGCTCAAGCTCCACACCCACCTGCCCGTGATCGTCGACCCCAGCCACGCCTCCGGCGACCGCCGGCTCGTCGAGCCACTGGCGCGCGCCGCCGCCGCGGTCGGCGCCGACGGCATCATCGTCGAGGTCCACGAGGACCCCGACGCGGCCCTCTGCGACGGCCCGCAGGCGCTCTACGCGCGCGACTTCGCGGGGTTCGCCGAGCGCGTCGGCGCCCACGCCGCGCTCACCGGCCGGCGCGTCTCCTGACGGCGGGCCGTCAGGTTGGCGCCGACGAGCGCCGCCACGGCCAGCGCCGCACCGCCGAGCTCGGCCATCACGGGCTGGTAGCCGCGGGCGATCGCGATCGCGAACGCCACGACCGGCACGAGGTTCATGAACAGCGCGGCGTTGGGGGCGCCGAGCCGCCGGACGCTCTCGTTCCAGGCCAGCACGGCCCCGAGCGCGCCGACGATCACGACGTAGCCGATCTGCCACCAGATCGCCCCGACGTCGCCGGCCGAGGGCGCCGTCAGCCACCCGGCGAGGGTGCCGATCTCGGTCGCCAGCAGCACGGTGATCGTGCCGCCGGTCGCGCTCAGCGCGGTGTAGCGCAGCGCCGAGTAGTCGCCGAACCGGCGTGCGCCGAGCGTGTAGACGACGAAGCTCGCGGTGCCGGCGAGGACCAGCAGGTCGCCGCCGTTGATGCCGCCGTTGACGACGGCCGCGGGGTCGCCGTGGCCGATCACGAGCAGCACGCCCGCGAGCGCGAGGAACACGAAGCCGAGCGTCACCGGCGGCGGGGCGCTGCGCGCCAGCGCGGAGGAGGCGAGCAGAGTGATCAGCGGGCTCGTCGCGACGATCAGCGCCGCATGCTCGGGCGTCGTGTGCTCGAGGCCGGCGAACGCGAGGAGGTTGAAGCCGGCGATGCCCGCCGAGCCGAGCAGGAACAGCTCGATGCCGCGGCCGTCGAGCGCGAGCGCGCGGCGGCCCTCGAACACCCACAGCAGCGCGAGGAAGCCGAACGCCGCGAGGATGTAGCGGATCGCCGTCAGATGGAACGGGTCGACGTGCTTGATCGCCGAGTCGGCGATCGGGAACATCGCGCCCCAGCCGATGGCCGGGACGAGGCTCGGGAGGAACTTCGATGAGTCTCGAAACACGGATCGCGAAGGGTAGCACGATTGCTACGATGAGCATCGAACTATGTCGACGTTGATCCAACCCACCGGCGAGCAGATGCAGCTCGCGACCGTGATGGCTGCGCTGAGCGACCCTGTGCGTGTGACGATCGTGCGCGCGCTGGCCGCCCAGGGCGAGTTCGCGTGCGGCACGCTCGCACTCGGCGTCTCGCCCGCCACGCGTTCGCACCACTTCCGCGTGCTGCGCGAGGCCGGGATCACCAACACCCGCGTCGCCGGCACGCACCGCTTCGTGTCGCTGCGCCGCGACGAGCTCGACGAGCGCTTTCCCGGCCTGCTCGACGCGATCCTCGCCGCCGCCGAGCGCGAGGCCGCGAGCGCGTAGCGCTCAGCCCAGCGAGCCGATCCGCTCGACCAGCAGGTCGATGAACGCGGCGGCCTGGACCTCGGTCGCCACGTGGGCGTTGGCCGCTCGCCCGGTCACGTGCCAGATGTCGGCGACCGTGCGGCCGCGGCACAGCTCCGAGGCGCAGTCGACCTCGACGTTGCAGTGCACGGTCGTCAGCAGGCCGCTGCGGATGACGTGGGCGACCGCGAGCGCGTCGTGCACCGGCGAGCCCGGCAGGTCGTACACGCGCGAGTGGAAGCGGTGATAGAACGCGAACAGCTCGGCGACGACCTCGCCGACGCGGCCCTTGCCGCGCAGCGTGTCGGCGTCGGCGGGGGTCATCAGCGCCCGGTGCGTGACGTCGAGCCCGACCATCGTGACGTCGATCCCGCCGGCGAACACGCGGGCCGCCGCCTCCGGGTCGGACCAGATGTTGAACTCGGCCGCGGGCGTGATGTTGCCCTCGGCGATCGCGCCGCCCATGAGCACGATGCGTTCGGCCTTCGCGGCGGCGTCGGGATGCCGCGCGAGCAGCAGCGCGATGTTCGTGAGCGGGCCGGTGGGCACGAGCGTGACCGGCCGGTCGCTCGTCCGCAGGCGCTCGGCGAGGAAGTCGACCGCGTGCGCCGCGACGGGCGCGATCGACGGCGCGGGCAGGTCCGGCCCGTCGAGCCCGCTCGCCCCGTGCACGTGGTCGGCGACGCGCGGCTCGCGCAGCAGCGGGCGCTCGGCCCCGGCCGCGACCGGCACGTCGCCGCGGCCCGCCAGCTCGAGGATCTTCAGCGCGTTCACCGTCGTGTTGGCGAGCGTCGTGTTGCCGTGCGTGGTCGTGACGCCGAGCAGCTCGAGCTCCGGGCTGGCGAGCGCGAGCAGCAGCGCCATCGCGTCGTCGTGCCCGGGATCGCAGTCGATGAGGATCGGCGTGGCCATTGGGGGGACTGTCCCCGTGTTTCACCGGGGGGAGCGCTCGGAGCTTCCCGTCTTGACGCGGCCGGAGCCTAGCTAGGGGCGCGCCGCGAGGAAGTCACGCGCACGCGGGGTGCGCATGATCACCCACAGCGTCGCGCCGAGCAGCGCGACGGCGGCGAGCGCGATGAGCAGCCAGCTCGGCCCGCCGTCGTCCGTCCGGGCAGCCGGAGCGGGCGTGGCGGCCGGCGGCGGCTGCTCCGACACGATCCTCGACGCCGGGAACGGCTTGAAGCCGCCGGTGAGCCGGTCGAGCGCCGCCGCCGAGGCCGTCGGGAGCGGCATCCACGTGCCGTCCTCGGTGACCAGGAGGCGCAGCTCCGGCACCCACCAGCTCGTGAAGCGGGCGATCGTCCGGTGGCCGTCGGAGACCGAGGCCCGCAGACTGATCACGCCGCCCTGCATCCGCGGCGGCACGGTCGGCGGGCCGCCGTCGGTGAGGCCGGCGAGGACCGCCGGGTCTCGGGTCGT
>DATDKF010000025.1:0-2999 GCA_036520135.1 Solirubrobacteraceae bacterium | reverse complement strand
GAGGTCGGGCGCCAGCCGTGGATCGTCTACAACGTCATGCGCACCGAGCAGGCGGTGACGTCGGCGAGCGGCCTCGCGGTCGGCTACGCGGTGCTGATCCTCGTCTACGCCGGGCTCGGCGCCGCCGTCGTCTGGCTGCTGCGCCGGCTCACCCGGCGCCCGGCGATCGCGGAGGTCAAGTGAGCCTGGCGGACGTCTGCGTCGGCTTCGTCGCGCTCGGCATCACCGCCTACGCGGTGCTCGGCAGCGCCGACTTCGGGGCCGGGTTCTGGGACCTCACGGCCGGCAGCGCGGAGCGCGGCGGGCGCCTGCGCGGGATGGTGCAGCGCTCGATGAGCCCGGTCTGGGAGGCCAACCACGTGTGGCTGATCTTCGTGCTCGTGATCATCTGGACCGCGTTCCCGGTGGCGTTCGGCTCGCTCTTCTCGACGCTGTCGATCCCGCTGTTCCTCGCCGCGATCGGGATCATCTTCCGCGGCACCGCGTTCGCGCTGCGCGGACAGGCGGCGACGATCAACGAGGCGCGCGTGCTCGGTGCGGTGTTCGCGCTCTCGTCGGTGATGATCCCGTTCTTCCTCGGCGCCGCGATCGGCGGCGTCGCCTCCGGGCGCGTTCCGGTCGGCAACGCCGAGGGCGACCTCGTGACCTCGTGGCTGAACCCGACGTCGGTGCTGATCGGCGTGATCGGCGTGCTCACCGGCGCCTACCTCGCCGCGGTCTACATGGCCGGGGACTCGCAGCGGGCCGGCCTCGACGACCTGGTGCGCGCGTTCCGGGCGCGGGCGCTCGGCGCCGGCGTCGTCACCGGCGTGGTCGCGCTCGCCGGGCTCCTCGTGCTGCGCGACGACGCCGGTGACCTCTACGACGGGCTCACGTCCGGCGGCGGGCTCGCGCTCGTCATCGTCTCCGGCCTCGCGGGGCTCGCGACGATGGTGCTGGTGTGGGCCGGGCGCTACGGGCTCGCGCGCGTGACCTCCGCCGCCGCGGTCGCCGCGATCGTCGTCGGCTGGCTGCTCGCGCAGAAGCCGTACATCCTGCCGCCGGACCTCACGCTCAATCAGGCGAAGGCGAGCGACGCGACGCTGTCGGCGGTCGTCATCGGCGTCGCCGCCGGGATGGTCATCCTCGCGCCGTCGCTGTGGTTCCTGTACCGGCTCGTGCTCCAGGGGCGGCTGGACCAGGAGTACGAGCCGCTCGACCAGCGCTTCCACCCGTGAGCCGGCGGCTCGTGGCCTGCCTCGTGTGCCTGGTCGCCGGGGTCGGGCTGATGGTGTTCTCGGAGCTCGCGATCACGCGGGTGCTCGGCGTCCTCGCGCTGTTCTCGTTCGTCGTCATCGGCGTGTTCACGATCGCCGATCCCGAGTTTCTGGCCCGCGACGACGAGAGTTAGGCGAGCGCCTCGGCGCGGGTGGCGAACGTCGGGACCTCCGTGTCGAGCCCCGTGATCGACAGCATCCGCGCGATCGGCGACGCCGGCGGGACGACCAGCTTCAGGCCCTGCTGGCGCTCCTTCAGCGCGGTGCCGAGCGTGAACAGCATGTTGATGCCGGCGCTGTCGAGGTAGGTGGTCTTCGTGAGGTCGACGACGAGCACCTCGCTGCGGTTGCTGAGCATCAGGTGCACGCGCTCGGCGATGTCGACCACGTTCGAGGCGTCGATCTCGCCCTCGACGGCGGCGATCGCGACGTGGTCCCGGCGCACCTCGACGACGCGGGCGAGCGTGTTCACGCGGCCCGCCTCCCGAGCCTTCGCTCGAGCACGACGACGGTGCCCGCCTCCGCGTGCGTGATGTCCACGCGCTCCATCAGGGCCCGCATCAGCGGCAGCCCGCGGCCTCGGTTGGCGCCGCGCGGCGGCCGCCAGCGGCCGTTGTCGCGCACGACGACGCGGATCCCGCCGTCGCTGTAGCTCGCCTCGACCTCGAACGCGCGCTTGCCGGGCGCGTACGCGTGCTCGACGGCGTTCGCGCACGCCTCCTGAGACGCGACGACGATGTCGTAGGCCTCCTCCTCGGTCGCGCCCTGGGCGTGCAGCCAGCGCCTGAGCAGCGCGCGGACGTCGGCGAGCGCCTCCTTCTCGGCCGGCCAGCGCCCGTGCAGCTCCTCTGGCACCGGCGGCACGCGCGCCGCGATCATCGCGATGTCGTCGGCCGGCGCTTCGGGGACGAGCTGGTCGACGATCGCCTCGCACAGCTCCTCGGGCCCGCCGGCGCCGCCGGCCAGCGCGCGCAGCCGGTCGAGCCCGGCGTCGATCGAAGCGCCGCGCTCCTCCACCAGCCCGTCGGTGTAGAGCACGACCGTCGAGCCGACCGCGAACGGGTAGGTGTCGCAGCGGTAGCGAGCGACCGGCGAGGCGCCGAGCGCGACGCCGCCCTGCGGCGGCAGGTACGAGGCCTCGCCGTCGGGCCCGATGACGAGCGCCGGGGGATGGCCGGCGTTGACCATGTCGAACGTCTCGCGCACGGGGTCCAGGACGAGGTAGACGAGCGTGGTCATGGCGTTCGGCCCGAGCGCCCACATCATCCGGTTCACGCGCTCGACGACGTCGGCGGGCCGGTGCCCGTCGACCGCGTAGGCGCGCAGCGCGGTGCGCAGCTGCGCCATCACCGCGGCCGCGGCGAGCCCGTGGCCGACGACGTCGCCGACCGCCAGCGCGACCCGGCCGGGCGCGAGCGCGAACGCGTCGTACCAGTCCCCGCCCAGGCTCTCGCTGGCGGGCAGGTAGCGGCTGGCCAGCTCGAGCCCGGGGATCCCGGTGAGCCGCTCCGGCAGCAGCCGCTGCTGAAGCACCTCGGCGAGGCGGCGCTGCTCGAACAGCCGAGCGTGCTCGATGGCGAGCGCGGCGCGGTCGGCGGCGTGCTGGAGCAGGTCGCGGTCGTCGTCGGTGAAGATGCGGGGGGTGAGGCTGCCGATGTGCATGACGCCGAGGACGTGGCCTTCGATGAGCAGCGGCACGCCGAGCAGTGAGCGGATGCCCTTCTCGCGCAGGATCGGGTTCAG
>DATDKF010000024.1:0-8679 GCA_036520135.1 Solirubrobacteraceae bacterium | reverse complement strand
CACGGTGTTCGGCGACGGATCGCAAACACGGTCCTTCTGCTATGTCTCCGACCTCATCGACGGCATCATCGCGCTCGCGGAATCCGGCGCGCACATGCCTGTGAACGTCGGCAACCCGAACGAGTTCACGCTGCTCGAGCTGGCCCGCGCGGTCATTGACGTGACCGGCTCGCGCTCCGAGATCGTGCACGAAGCACTGCCCACGGACGACCCCAAGGTCCGGCAGCCGGACATCTCCCTCGCCCGGGAGCTTCTCGGCTGGGAGCCGCGGGTGGAGCTGCGCGACGGACTGCAACGCACTCTCGACCAGTCCGGCGTCCAAGCCCTGACCGGCGCAGGCGTCACGTAACTCCGCTACATCCGGCTCGCGCGCGCGTTGGTGCGTCGGAGCCCTCGACCTTGGCCCAAGCGCCCACACCGCCCCAGCAACGCCGCGACCCCGTCTCCGAGACGGCTCCGATCGATCTCCCGACGGTCGACGTGCGCCGCAGGCGGCCGCCGGTGCTCGCGTTCCTGCTGCGCATGGAGACGCTGCGCAAGGCGCTGCGCGTGGTCACGCTGCTCGTGCTCGACCTCACCGGCGTGTTCGCGGCGATCTACGTCGCGTTGATGGTCAAGGCCGTCCTGCGCTATGGCGAGTGGGCGTGGCACGCCTCGTACGGCGAGACGCGCGAGAACTTCGCGTTCGCGTCGCTGGTCACCGTGCTGCTCTTCGCGCGCTCCGGCCTGTACGCGTCGCGCGCCGAGCGGCCGGGCCTGTCGCGGATCGTCTCGTCGCTGTTCCAGGTGACGGTCGTCGCGCTGATCTTCGGGCTCGTCAACGGCGAGAAGTACTCCAGCTACTACATCTTCTACGGCACGTTCGCGTTCGCGGTCGTGTTCATCGGGTCGCTCCGGTGGGCCTACGACCACGTGACCGGCGTACTGCTGCGCGCGGCCGGCTACCGGCGCCGGGCGGTGCTCGTGGGCTCCGGCAAGCACATCGAGGACGTCGCGCACGCGCTGGTGGACGAGGTGCACGCACCGGTCGAGATGGTCGGCTTCATCTCGCTGACGCCGCGGCCCAACAACGGCCTGCGCTCGCTCGGCCGGATCGAGGACCTGCCCGCGGTGCTCGACGCGCACCGCGTGCAGGAGGTGATCATCGCCGACCCCGACTTTCCGCAGGAGCGGGCCGTTGAGCTCGTCGACCAGTGCCACCGCCGAGGCGTGACCGTGCGGATCGCGCCGTCGACGATGGAGATCCTCGTGCACCGCGCCGAGTTCGTGCCCGGCGCGTCGGTGCCGCTGTTCGAGCTGCGCCCGCCGGTCTTCGACGGCTTCGACTACGCGGTCAAGCGCTCGTTCGACTTCGTCGTCTCGCTGCTGCTGCTCGTGATCCTCAGCCCGCTGCTGCTGCTGATCAGCCTCGCGGTCGCGGTCTCCTCGCGCGGGCCGGTGCTGTACCGCTCGATGCGCCCGGGGATCGGCGGCGAGTCGTTCGCGTGCCTGAAGTTCCGGACGATGCGCAGCGACGCCGACCAGATACAGGCCGACCTCGAGTCGATCAACGAGGCCACGGGCGCCCTGTTCAAGATCCGGCACGACCCGCGGCTCACGCGCGTCGGGCGCTTCCTGCGCCGCTACTCGCTCGACGAGCTGCCGCAGCTGCTCAACGTGCTCGCCGGCCAGATGTCGCTCGTCGGCCCGCGGCCGCTGCCGCAGCGCGACTTCGACCAGCTCCAGGAGTGGCACAAGAAGCGCTACCTCGTGCTGCCCGGGATCACCGGCCTGTGGCAGGTGTCGGGCCGCTCGGAACTGGACTTCGACGACCTCGTGCGGCTCGACTTCCTCTACCTCGAGCGCTGGTCCGTCGGGCTCGACCTGGCGATCATGCTCAAGACCGTCCCGGCCGTTATCAGCCGGCACGGCGCGTTCTGAGCGCGTGCTCGCTGTCGCGCTCGCGGCCGCGACGCTCGGCGTGCAGGCCCACAACGTGGCGGTCTCGATCGCGCGCGACGGGCCGCGGCCGGCCGCCGGGCGGCTCGAGCGGCGCGCACACGCGCGCCTGAAGCGGCGCTTCGCCGCCGCCGGCCTCGAGGTCCGCGTGCAGCGGTTCTCGACCCCGCGCGGGCGTTCGCGCAACGTGATCGGCGTGCGCTCCGGCGAGCGCTGCCTGCGGGTGGTCATGGCCCACGCCGACACCGTCCCGCCGTCGCCGGGCGGCGAGGACAACGCGTCGGGCCTCGGCGTGCTGGCCGAGCTGGCCACCCGGCTCGACACGATCGACCCGCCGTGCACGGTGTGGCTCGTCGCCACCGGCGCCGAGGAACGGATCTACACCGGCTCGCCGGACCACCTCGGCGCGCTCGCGCTGCGCGGGATCGTCCCGCGCCGGCGGCTGCGGTACGCGCTGTCGATCGACGAGGTCGGCGCCGGTACGCGGCTGCGTCTGCGCTCGCCCGTGCCGCGGCCGCGCCGGCGCGTGGAGCGGGAGCTGCTGTCCGCGCGCGTGGACTGGCAGCGCGACAGCGGCACCGGGAATTCCGACCACCGCGAGTTCGCGCTCGCCGGGATGCGCGCCGTCAAGCTCGGCACGCTCGACAACCCCTGCCGCCACACCGCGTGCGACACGCCGGCCCGGCTCGAGCGCCGGACGTTCACGCTCGCGCTGCGCGTCGTGGAACGCGCGCTCCGGCGCCGGTAGGCTCGCATCGTGATGGAGCTGCGCACGGTCCGCGTCGCCGCGATCCAGGCCACGCCGGTGATCCTCGACGCCGAGGCGACTGTCGCCAAGGCCGTGGCGCTGCTCGGCGAGGCGGCGGGACAGGGCGCGGAGCTGGCGGTGTTGCCGGAGACGTTCGTGCCGCTGTACCCGTCCAACCGCTGGGCGAAGGGCGCGTCGGCCTTCTCGGGCTGGGACGAGCTGTGGGAGCGGCTGCACGCGAACGCGGTCGAGGTCCCGGGGCCGCTCGTCGACGAGCTCGCCGCCGCCGCCGAGCGGCTCGGCATCCACGCGGTCGTCGGCATCAACGAGCGCGACGGCGGGTCGCTCTACAACGCCTACCTGCTGCTCGGGCCGGACGGGCTCGTCCACAAGCACCGCAAGCTGATGCCGACCCAGCACGAGCGGCTGTTCCACGGGATCGGCGCCGGCACCGACCTCGAGCCGGTCGAGACGCGCATCGGCCGGATCGGCGGCCTGATCTGCTGGGAGAACCGGATGCCGCTCGCGCGCTGGGCCGTCTACCAGGGGGCGCCGCAGATCTGGGTCGCGCCGACGGCCGACGACTCCGACGGCTGGCTGGCCTCGATGCGGCACATCGCGATCGAGTCCGGCGCGTACGTCGTTTCGGCCCCGCAGTACATCCCCGGCAGCGCGTTCCCGGCCGACTTCCCGGTGCCGATCGACGCCGACGTCGTGTACGGCCGCGGCGGCGCCGCGATCGTCGAGCCGACGTGGGGCGAGGTCATCGCCGGGCCGGTGTACGACGCGGAGACCGTTCTCGTGGCAGACTGTGACCTGCGGGCAGGGTTGCACGCAAAGCGCTGGTTCGACGCCGTGGGTCACTACTCGCGGACGGACGTTCTCTCGCCACGCAACTGACTGCAAAGCGCAGCGCATGGTGCCGACGAATACACGTGGGTGTCCCGCGTTCCCAGATACCGCGGCCCGTTCGGGCCTGACGAGGCCCGTCGCCTGCTCTGGCGTGCCGGCTTCGGCCCTCGGCCCGGCCAGGCCGAGCGGCTGGCCAAGCACGGCCTCGACCGGGCCGTGCACTCGCTCACCCACCCCCGCTCGCGCCGCCTGAAGGGCCCGCGCCCGGTCGACGAGGACCACCGCCCGCTCGCCCCGCGCGACGCCTGGGGCCATGACCACTGCTGGTGGCTGGACCGCATGGTCCGCTCGGAGGCGCCGCTGGTCGAGCGCATGACGCTCGTCTGGCACGACTGGTTCGCGACCAGCAAGGACGGCGCCACGCAGGGTCTGATGCTGCGCCAGAACGCACTGCTGCGCCGCCACGCGCTCGGCTCGTTCGAGCGCCTGGCAGTGGAGATCACGCGCGACCCGGCGATGCTGCTGTGGCTCAACGGCGTCGACAACCGCAAGGACGACGTCAACGAGAACTACGCGCGTGAGCTGATGGAGCTGTTCACGCTCGGCGCCGGCCGCGGCTACACCGAGCGCGACGTGCGCGAGATGGCGCGCGCGCTGACCGGCTTTCGCTCCGACTGGTCCGACGGCGCCGGCCCGCACAACTTCCGCTACGAGCGCGAGTCGCACGACAACGGCGTCAAGCGCATCCACGGCAAGCGCGGTCGCTTCGACTGGCGCGACGCCGTGCGCCTGAGCGTCCGCCACCGCAAGCACCCGTCGTTCCTCGTCAACAAGCTGTGGGGCTACTTCATCCCCACGCCACCGCCGCGCGGGACGGCCCGCGCGCTCGAGCGCCTGTACGTCGCGCACGGGCGCAACGTGCGCCCGCTGCTCGACGCCATCCTGCGCCACCCGCACCTCTACGACCGCGACCGCCGGATGGTCAAGCCGCCGGTCGTCCAGGCCGCCGGGATGCTGCGCGCCGCCGGCCGCGGGATCGACACGACCGCGTGGTCATGGCTGTGCGCCCAGGCCGGCCAGATGCTGTTCGAGCCGCCCAACGTGTCCGGCTGGGACGACACCCGCTGGCTGGACACCGCGACGTTCCGCGCGCGCTGGGAGATGGCGATCGAGATCTGCAACGCGGCCCGGCTCGAGGACAACGCGAAGGTCTCCGGCAAGCCGCCCGCGCTCGTCGGCCGCGCCGCGAAGTTCTGGCATACGCCGCTGTCGCGGCCGACCCGCGCGGCGCTCGAGCGCTACGCCCGGTCCGCGATGGCGACCGCCGACGAGCCGTGGAAGCGCGAGTCCTACCCCGCCCTGACCGAGAACGCGCTGCGCATGCTCGTCGCGGTCTCCCCCGACTACCTGACCTCGTGACCTCGACCCACGACTCCCGGATCTGCTGCGCCGAGCACGCCCGCGCCGGCGCCGGACTGCCCGCGATCGAGCGCGGCATGCCGACCCCGGCCGGCACCGGCCTGTCGCGCCGCGCGTTCCTGCTGCGCTCGGCCGGCCTCGCGCTCGCCGTCTACGGCGCCGGCCGGCTGTCCGGCCTGCCGGCGTTCGAGGAGGGCATCGCCCGCGCGCAGTCGGGCGGCGCCGGGACCGTGCTCGTCAACGTGTTCCTCGACGGCGGCGCCGACGGCATGTCGATCCTCGCGCCGACCGGCGACCCGGCCTACCGGCAGCTGCGGCCGAACCTCGCGCTGCCGCCGAGCGACCGCGTGTTCGCCGAGGACCACCGGCTTACCTGGCATCCGGCCGCCGCGCCGCTCGCCGCGTTGCACGCCGAGGGCAAGGTCACCGTGCTGCCCGCGGTCGGCTACGATCACCCGGACCAGTCGCACTTCGTTTCGCGCCACTTCTGGGAGGTCGGGGCGATCGACCCGCAGCTGCGCTCCGGCTGGCTCGGGCGGCTGCTCGACCGCATCGGCACGGCCGACAACCCGCTGCAGGGCGTCTCGATGGGGGGCAGCCTCGGTCCTTCGCTCGCCACCTCGAAGGTGCCGGTCGCCGCCGTCGACGCGCCGGAGGACTTCGGCTTCTGGGCGCCGGGCGCGTGGGGCCCGCCCGGCGACCTCGCGATCCCGGCGTTCGCCGACGTCGGCCGCGTGCTCAAGGACTCGCGCGATCCGGCCGTCGCCCAGGCAGCGCGGGCGGCCGCGTTCGCCGGCGGCGTGCGCGCCGCGCTGGCGCCGCTCGGCAAGGATGGGCATCCGACCTACACGCCGCGCGCGGCGTACCCGCAGAGCGAGGAGCGGTTCCCGAAGCGGCTCGCCGGCCTGGCGGCGATGCTCGGTGCCGGCCTGCCGATCCGCTGCGCGACGCTCAACGCCCCGGGCGCTTGGGACACCCACGCCGACCAGGCGGCCGAGCTGCCCCAGAACCTCACGCTCGCGGCCGCCAGCCTGTTCGCGTTCCAGCACGACCTCGAGGCGCGCGGCATCGCCGACCGCGTCCTGACGCTCGTGTGGTCGGAGTTCGGCCGCCGGGCCGCCGAGAACGGGTCGGGCACCGACCACGGCGCGGCGGGCATCGGGTTCGTCATCGGCACGCGCGCGACCGGCCGGATGATCGGCGAGTTCCCCGGGCTCGCCACGCTCGACCCGCAGGGCAACCTGCGGGCGACGTCGGACTTCCGCGGGCTGTACGCGGCGCTGTGCGCGGACTGGTTCAGCGTCGACCCGGCCGCGGTGCTCCCGGGCGGCGGCGGGCTCGCGCGGCCGAAGGTCGTGCGGTGAGGCGGGCGGCGTTGCTGGCGATCGTGGCGCTGCTGGTGGTCGCGGATGGTGCCGCGGCCGCGCCGGCGCGCCTGCTCGTGGAGGGCCGCGAGTACAACCTCACGCTCTCGCGCGCGAAGCTCAAGGCGGGCCGCGCCATCATCCAACTCGCCAACCGCGGCGAGGACCCGCACGACCTCGCGATCGCGCGCATCGGCGGCAAGCGCCGCGGCACGATCGCCAAGACCGCGCCGGGCGAGCTCGGCGAGTGGGAGGGCCGGCTGCGGCGCGGGCGCTACAAGCTGTTCTGCACGCTCGAGGGCCACCGTGCGCTTGGGATGCGGGCGACGCTACGCGTGCGCTGAACGCCGCAGCACCCTCGTGTCGCCGCGGCGGAGCGTGACGTGCTCGGCGTCGAGGTGCTCGAGGTAGGCCTGCGCGTACTTCCGTGACGTGCCGAGCTCGTCGCGCGCGCGGGCCAGCGTGAGCGAACCGTCGCGCTCGATCGCCGCGACGAGACGCGCGGTGACCGCGGCCAGCGCGTCGGGGTCGACATGCATCGCCGGCCCGAGCCGGACGGCGCGGCCGTGGGCGCGGAGCGCGGCGAGGTCGGCGGTCGCGAGCTCGGAGTCGAGCGGCGGCTCGGGGCCGGCTTCGCGGAGCCGCTCCGCGGTGGCGAGCGCCGACGCCGTCAGCTCCGGCGGCGGCGCCGCAACGGGCTCGGCTGGTGCCGGCGCCGGCTCGGCGGGCTGCTCGCCGCGCTCGAGCGCGACCAGCCGCGCCAGCAGGTCGCGCGACGGGCCATGCCGGCGCGGCGCGGGGTCGAGCACAACCCCGCCGCCGAGCGTGTCCGGGGGCGCCAGCGAGCGGATCACCAGCCGGTCGCCGCGCGCCGGCACGATCGGCTGCTCGAGCCGAAGCTGGAAGAGCCGGCCGCCGAGCTCGACGAGCCGAGCGGCGGTCTCGCGCGTGCCGTGATGGACGGCGACGCGCGCGCCCCCGTCCGGCCGCGCGTCGGCGGAGGCCCACGACAGCGCCGCGTCCACGCGGTACGTCGCCGCGGGCCCGACGTCGGTCGCGCCGCCGCCGACCACCACGTCGCCGCGCGCGACCTCGTCGAGCGCCACGCCGGGGAGGTTCAGCGCGACGCGTTGCCCGGCCTGCGCGCGCTCGACCGGCTCGTCGTGCACCTCGACCGACCGCACGCGCGCTCGGCGCCCGGACGGCCGGATCGTCACCTCGTCGCCGCGCCCTGCCGCGCCCGACCACAGCGTGCCGGTGACCACCGTCCCGGCCCCGCGGACCGTGAACACGCGATCGACGTGCAGGCGCAGCCCGCCCGGCGCCTCCGCACGGCCGCCCGCTCGCGACGCCGCGCGGTCGAGCGCGGCCCGCAGCTCGTCGAGCCCCGCGCCGGTGCGCGCCGACACCGCGACCGCCTCGGCGCCCGGCAGCAGCCCGGCCGCCTCGGCCAGCGCGCGGGCCGGATCCGCCAGGTCGGCCTTCGTGACCGCGACGACGCCGACGTCCACACCGAGCGCTGCGAGCACGGTCGCGTGCTCGCGCGTCTGCGGCATCACGCCGTCGTCGGCGGCGACCGCCATCAGGTACGCGTCGATCCCGGTCGCGCCCGCCACCATCGTGCGCACGAACCGCTCGTGGCCGGGCACGTCGACCACCGACAGCCGGCGGCCGGACGGCAGCGTCAGCCGCGCGTAGCCGAGCGCGATCGAGATCCCCCGCTCGCGTTCCTCCAGCAGCCGGTCGGTGTCGACGCCGGTGAGCGCGCGCACGAGCGCGGTCTTGCCGTGGTCGATGTGGCCGGCGGTGCCGAGCGTCAGCGGGGCGTCCGCCATCTCTCCGAGGCTAGGGCTTCAGGCCCACCCACCGCATCGTGAGCTTCGCGAAGGTGACGTCGAGGTCCCCGCCGCTCTGCTGCTCGGCGAGGACTGAGATCGCGTCGCCGGCGTCGAGGCGGGTCAGCGCACTCACCTGCATGATCGCTTGAGCTGCTTCGTCCCGACGCTGTTACGCGGAAGCTCGCGGCATACGCCGTCCCGCTGAGCGTGACGGACACCGCGAGCAGACCGACGTGGTGCCGGCGAAGATAGCTGACCATCGGCCGACGCTAACCAGTGACCGCCGACAAGTACCGCCGAGAGCGAGGGACAGCGCGATCAGGCCGACGTGATGCCGGCGCGTAGCCGAGCAGTGCGCGAAACACAGGAATCCCCCCTGTCCGAGTCCGGCGACGCTAACCGGTGAGCGCCGACGCGACAAGTGGAACCTCGTCGTCGGCGAGCGTGCGGGGGTCGAGCAGCAGGCGGTCGTCCTCGATCCGGCCGATCACCGGCGGGTCGGCGGCGCGCAGGCGGGCGG
>DATDKF010000023.1:0-14267 GCA_036520135.1 Solirubrobacteraceae bacterium | reverse complement strand
GTGTCTGCCGGTCCACGGCATCCGCGAGCATGCTGGTGGCACGTGATCGGATGCCGGGGGCCGGCAGACGCGAGCCGGGCCCGCCGGACTGCGTCGAACTTTCGGCCGCGGCCACTAGTGGTCGTGGTCGTGGTCGTGCGTGCCCGAGACGTCGACGACCTCGCGGCCGCCGTAGCTGCCGCAATGCGGGCACACCCGGTGCGGGCGCCGCGGCTGGTGGCACTGCGGGCAGGCGTTCACCGACGGCGCGGAGATCTTGTGCTGCGCGCGGCGCTTGCTCGTGCGCGCATGCGACTGCTTCTGCTTCGGGACGGCCATGGGCGGCCAGAAGCGTAGCGGACCGGCGGTCTAACGCCGGCGATCGGACGCGATCCGCGCCTCGAGCATCGCCGTGATCTCCGGCGCGGGGACCGGGCGGCTGAAGTGGAAGCCCTGGGCGATCCGGCAGCCGCCGGCGGTCAGGAACGCCGCGTGCTCGGCGGTCTCGACGCCCTCGGCGACGACGTCGCAGCCGCAGGCGTCGGCCAGGCGCAGGATCGCCGAGTAGACCGCCGTGCCCTGCGGATCGTCCGGCACGCCGCACAGGAACGCGCGGTCGACCTTGATGATCTGGACCGGGAACTCGCGCAGGCGCCACAGCGAGGAGTAGCCGGCGCCGAAGTCGTCGATCGCCAGCGCAAAGCCGGCCTCGCGCAGCTCGCCGAGCACCGGCAGCAGCCGCGAGGCCTCGAGCGACCAGGCCGACTCGGTGATCTCGAGCACGAAGCGGCCCGGCTCGATCCCGTGGGCGCTCACGACCTCGGCGAAGCGCCGCGCCACGTCCGGGCGGCGCAGCTGGCGCGGGGAGACGTTGAAGCCGACGTTCGGCTTGAGCCCGGTGTCGGCCCAGGCGCGCGCCTGCCGGCAGACCTCGCGCAGCACCCAGTCGCCGAGCGGGTCGATCACGCCGGTGCGCTCGGCCACGGGGATGAAGTCGCCGGGCGGGACCAGGCCGCCGCCGCGCGCCGGGTCGCGCCAGCGCACGAGCGACTCGACGCCCATCACGGCCTCGTCGGCGAGCCGCAGGATCGGCTGGTGGTGCAGCTCGAGCTCGCCGCGCTCGATCGCCCGCCGCAGCCGTGCCGCGAGCTCGAGCCGCTCGAGCGGGTCGGCCGTGCCGGCGCCGTAGACGTGGATCCCGCCGCCGGCCGCGCGGGCCTCGTACATCGCCGCGTCGGCGTGCTTGCGCAGCGACTCCGGCGTCTCGGCGTCGTCCGGGAAGATGCTGATGCCGACGCTGGCGTCGACGAGCAGCTCGGCGGCGCCGAGGGCGAACGGCGCGTGCATCGCGTCGGTGATGCGCTGGCCGACCGCCTCGGCGTGCGTCCGGGCCTCGATCGGCAGTTCGCGCAGGAGCACGTGGAAGCCGTGGCCCTCGCGGGCGACCATGTCGCCGGGCCGCACCGCGGCGCGCAGCCGCGCGCCGACCTGCAGCAGCAGCTCGGCGCCGAGGTCGGTGCCGAGCGAGTCGTTGACGCGGCGGAAGTCGTTGACGTCGACGAACGCGAGCGCGACCGCGGTGCGCGAGACGCGGGCGGCGGCGACGGCGTCGCCGAGCGGATCGGCCGCGGTCAGGAGTGAGGCTGAGGTTCGGGCCACGGACATTCCCCAGTCCCGGAATCGGCCCGAAAGCCAACGAACTTGACTCTTAGTCAGCCGACAGGCTCAGCCGCGGACGATCGACGGCGAGTCCGCGGCCTCCATCCAGCGCTTCGGCGTGCCGGTCCCGTCGGCGGGCATCGTCCAGGTCGCCTCGCCCGCCCCGTAGAGCACGTGGTCGTTGTCGAGCCATTCGATCTGGTCGTCCAGCGGCCGCGTCTCGGCCAGTGCGGTCTCCTTGCCGGTCGCGAGATCGAGCACGTGGAAGCGCCAGATCGGCGGGTTGTGGCCGACCGCCTTCTTGTAGGCGATCCGCGTCTCGTCGGGCGACAGCGACGGGCACTCGACGTTCTCGTGGATGACGTGGCCGGTGCGCGACTTGATGCTCGCCTTGAACAGATACGTGTGGTTGCCGGTCGCCATCGTGGCGTAGAACGTGTCGCCGTCGCGGGAGAACGTGACGCCCCAGAAGTTGCGGTCGCGCGCGGTGACCGGCTTGCCGTCGAGCGTGATCGTGAAGTCCTTCTCGATGTCGGCGAGCCGCTTGCCCTTGCGCAGGTCGATCAGCGTCGCGGTGGTGGAGAACTGGCCGACGTCGGCGTACGAGTGGCCGGCGACGAACGCCGTGACGGCGCCCCAGCGCCCGTCGGGAGAGATGCGCGTACGGCTCGGGACGCCGGCCAGGTGCACCGAGCCGGTCTCGTTGAGCGTCCCGTCGAGGATCTTGGCCGAGAAGCCGGCCGGCGTCGGCGGCGCCAGGCACAGGCCGCGTCCGCCCGCCAGGTCGACGCGGTCGCACTTCTCGCCCGCCAGCAGCCGCCGGCCGGCGATGCCGTGGTCGAGCGGCGCGATCGCCAGGCGGCCGTACTTGCTGCCGTCGGTGCGGTCGAGGCTGCGGAAGAGCACGAACGGGCGGTTCTCGGCCAGCAGCCGCGCGATCGTCGGGCGCGCGACGGCCGCCGCCTGCTCGCTCTCACGCTCGTCCTCCTGTGCGCGCAGCGCGGCCGACAGGACCGCGAAGCCCGCCACCGCGACGCAGACGGCGCACAGCAGCGTGAACCCCAGCGCGCGGCGGCTCACGCGTTCGCGTCCCGCAGGGCGACCGCCGCCACCGCCATCGCCACCACGAGGGCGCCGGCGAAGATCGCCAGCGCGGTCTGGATTCCAAGCCACGTCCACAGCGCGCCGAACAGCACCGACGCGAACAGCCGCGCGACGCTCACGGCCGTGCCGAGCAGCGCGAGCCCGCTGCCGCGCAACGTCTCAGAGACGTGGCCGCTGCCGAGCGCCATCAGCACGCCGTCGGTCGCGGCGTAGTAGGCGCCGAGCAGGAACAGCGCGACGAACAGGCCGGCCATCCCGATCGACGGCCCGAGCAGCACCGCGTAGACGGCGAGCAGCAGGACGTAGCCGCTGAGCAGCACGCGCCCGCGCCCGACGCGGTCGGCCAGGCGCCCGACCGGCGCGGCCAGCAGCATCCAGGTCACGGCGGTGCCGGTGAACAGGAGCGGGAACAGCGCCGGGTCGAGGTCGAGCGAGCGCTGCAGCGTGAGGTAGATGAAGCCGTCGCTCGTGGTCGCCAGCCCGAGCACGGTGGCGGCGACGAACAGCCCGCGGAAGCGCGGCTCGCGCAGCAGGGCGAACGCGGCGCGCATGCGCAGCGGCTCGGCGTCGGGCGCCGGGCGGCGGCGCGCCGGCTCGCGGACGAGCAGCACGATCACGCCGAGGCCGGCGATCGCGAAGCAGAACGAGACCAGGAACAGCGTGTCGAAGGCCAGCGGGGCGATCGCCAGCAGCCCGAACGCGACCAGTGGGCCGAGCAGCGCGCCGACGGTGTCCATCGCGCGGTGCACGCCGAACGAGCTGCCGAGGTCCTCTTCGCGCGAGGCCATCGAGATCATCGCGTCGCGCGGGGCGGTGCGCAGGCCCTTGCCCGAGCGGTCGAGCATGATGATCGCGGTGATCGAGCCGAACGCGCTGCCGACCGCGGCGAGCGCGAGCTTGCAGACGGCGGAGAGGCCGTAGCCGAACGCCGCGACGCCCTTGTGCTTGCCGCGGCGGTCGCCGACGAAGCCGCCGGCGAGGCGCACGAACGCGGCCGCGCCCTGGTAGAGGCCGTCGACGATGCCGTACTGGATCGGCTGCAGGTGGACGACCGTGATCAGCCACAGCGGCAGCACCGCGGAGACCATTTCCGAGGAGATGTCGGTGAGCAGGCTGCAGACGCCGAGCAGCACGACCGTGCTGCTCACGCGCGGGCCGACACGGCCGCGCGTCAGCGCGCGGTGGGCCTTGACCAGGGTTCCAGAGCTCTCGACGCGGTACACGGGGAATGAACTTACGGCGAGTTCGGCCGGTCTTCGACGCCCGTTCGGCCAGCCGGACCTCCCCGATCGGCCAGGGGGGCACGGGAGAGGCGGATCGCCAGGACCACAGGGATCAGCCCGACGAGGACGATCAGCAGCGCCGGCAGCGCGGCCGTGTCGAAGCGCGAGTCCTTGGTCGCCTCCCAGACGGCGATCGCGAGCGTGTCGCCGCCGAGCGGCCGCAGCAGCGCGGTCGCCGGCAGCTCCTTCATCACCTCGACGAACACGAGCAGCGCCGCCGTGGCGATGCCGGGCCACAGCAGCGGCAGGTGCACCTCGGTGAGCAGCCGCGAGCGGTCGGCGCCGAGGCTGCGGGCCGCCTCGTCGAGCGCCGGGTCGATCCGCCCCATCCGCGCCTGCACGGAGAACAGCGCGAGCGCGTGGAAGCGCACGACGTAGGCGAGGATCAGGCCCGCCGCGCTGCCGGTGATGAGCAGGCCGACGCCGGCGGCGTCGTCGAGCCGGTGGTCGACCCACGCGAGCGGCACGTAGACGGCGACGGCCACCACGCTGCCCGGGACCGCGTAGCCGAGCGCGCTCAGCCGCGCCGCCGCGGTCCCGACGCGCGACGGCTGCGCGCGCGGCCCATAGGCGACCGCCGTCGCGGCGGCGACGGCGACGAGCGCGGCGATCGACGCCAGCAGCAGGCTGTTGACCGCGGCGCGGGCGAGCGTCTCCAGCGCGGCGCCCTCGCCGAGCGAGCCGACCGCCCACATCACGAGCTGCACCGTCGGCCCGACGAACACGAGCACGAGCAGCAGCGCCGGCAGCCCGGCCGCCACCCACGCCGCCGCGCCGCGCAAACGCTGCGGCCGGGCGGCGTCGCCGCGCGCGAGCGCCTGGTGGTAGCGCGCGCGGCCGCGCAGCAGCCGCTCGAGCGCCACCAGCGTCAGCGCCAGCGAGACCAGCACGGTGGCGAGCTGCAGCGCCGCCGCCTGGTCGAACGTCCCGTACCAGACGCGGTAGATCGCGTCAGTGAGCGCGCGGTAGTTGAGCAGGTTGACCGCGCCGAAGTCGGCCAGCGCCTCCATCACGGCGAGCGCCACCCCGCCGGCCAGCGCGGGCCGCGCCAGCGGCAGCGCGACGCGCCGCACGGCGGCGGCGTGCGAGAGCCCGAGCGTGCGGGCCGCCTCGAGCGCTTGGCGCGACTGCCCGAGGAACGCGCTGCGCGCCAGCACGTACACATACGGGTACAGCACGACGGTGAGCACGACGATCGTCCCGAGCGTCGACCGCACGTTGGGCACGTGGCGGCCGAACGAGTCGTAGCGGCCGAGCAGCACGAACACGAGCACGTAGGCGGGCATTGCCAGCGGCAGCACGAGCGCCCAGTCGAGCCAGCGGCGCCCGGGGAAGTCGAAGAACGAGACGAGCGCCGCCAGCGAGCCGCCGAGCAGCAGCGTGCCGACGCCGACGCCGGCGGCCAGCACCACGCTCGCCCGCAGCGCGTCGGGCAGCAGGCTCGCGGCGATCGAGTCGAGCGCGTCGGCCTGGCCGACGAACGACAGCGGGAGCACCGCCAGCGGCGCGGCGAGCAGCGCCGCGATCGCGATGCCGGCGACCGCCCAGCCGGAGCGGTGGGCTACTTCCACCCCACTTCCTGCATCAGCGCGACCGCCTGCGGGAGCGCCCGGCCCGCGCGGTCGACGTCGATCAGGTCGGTCTTGACGCCCGCCCAGTCGCGGATGTGCGCGGCCGGCGGTACATCGGGGTTCGCGGCGAACTCGCCGTTGGAGGCGATCGTCTCCTGCGCCTCGCGGTCGGTGAGGAACTCCATCAGCCGGATCGCGTTCGCGCGGTGCTCGGCGCCCTTGACGAGCCCTACGCCGGAGAGGTTCATGTGCGCGCCCGCGCCGTCCTGGTCGGGCCAGGCGGGCGTGACCGGGAAGTTCGGCTTCTCGTTGAGCTCGCGCGCAAGGTAGTAGTGGTTGGTGAGGCCGACGTCGCAGCGGCCGGCGGCGATCGCGTCGAGCACGTCGACGTCCGACCCGAGGATCTGCGGGTCGTTGGCCATCCACGAGCGCAGCAGCTTCTCGGTGTCGGCCGCGCCGTGCTTGACGATCCGGTCGGCGACGAACGACTGGTTGTACTCGTTGTTGGAGGTCCGCAGGCAGAGGCGGCCCTCCAGGCGCGGGTCGCCGAGGTCCTCGTAGGACTCGACCGCGTCCGCCGGCACGCGCTCGGTCGAGCGCATCGGCGTGCGCACGCGGGTGCTCAGGCCCCACCAGGCGCCGTCGGCGTCGTGCAGGCCGGGCGCCACGTGGTCGCGCAGCGCGGCGGTCGAGACCGGCTCGAGCAGCCCCGCGTCTTCGGCGCGCCAGAGGTTCGCGAGGTCGGTGGTCACGAGCAGGTCGGCGTCGGTCGCGCTGCCCTCGCGCTTGAGCCGCTCGTACAGCTCGGGCGCGGTGCCGCCGCGCAGCTCGACCTTCAGGCCCGTCTCCTCCTCGAACGCCTTGAACGCGGGCTCGTCGCCGTACTGGGAGCGGCCGTTGTAGACGACGATGTCGGCCGATCCGCCGAGCGCCATGGCGGCGACGGAGAGGCCGACGATGACGACGATCACGGCGCCGGCGATCAGCGCGACGCGCCGCCGTGTCCAGCGGGAACCGGGCATTAGGGTTACCTTATACGGACTCGTGTCGCAGCCGCTTCAGGCAATCGAGGCCGAGGGCGTCGAGAAGGCGTTCGGGAGTACGCACGCAGTCGCGGGCGCGACGCTGCACGTCGGCGAAGGCGAGCTCGTCGCGCTGCTCGGGCCGAGCGGCTCGGGCAAGACGACGCTGCTGCGCGTGATCGCCGGCTTCGAACGACCCGACGCCGGGCGCGTGGCGATCGCCGGCCGCCCGGTGGCGGGCAACGGCGCCTGGGTCGAGCCCGAGCATCGCCGGATCGGCATGGTCTTCCAGGAGGGCGCGCTGTTTCCGCACCTGACCGTGCGCGGGAACGTCGCGTTCGGCGCCGCGCGGCCCGAGCGCGTCGGCGAGTGCCTGGAGCTGGTCGGGCTCGCCGACCGCGCCGGCGACTACCCGCACGAGCTGTCGGGCGGCGAGCGCCAGCGGATCGCGCTCGCCCGCGCGCTGGCGGCCGATCCCGAGGTCGTCGTGCTCGACGAGCCGTTCGCGTCGCTCGACGCCGGGCTGCGCGAGGCGCTGCGCGTCGAGGTCGCCGACATCCTGCGCCGCGCCGGCACGAGCGCGCTGCTCGTCACGCACGACCAGGCCGAGGCGCTGTCGCTCGCCAGCACGATCGCGGTGATGCGCGCGGGCCGGATCGAGCAGGTCGGCACGCCCGAGGAGATCTACGAGCGCCCGCACAGCCGCTGGCTGGCCGAGTTCCTCGGCGAGGCCGACGTGCTGCCCGGCACCGCCGCCGGCGGCGTGGTCGAGTGCGAACTCGGCCGCTTCGGCGCGCCGGCCGGGCTGTCCGGCGCCATCGACGTCGTGATCCGGCCCGAGTCGGTCGCGATCGGTACCGGCCCGGCGCGCGAGCCGCACGCCGAGGCGGTCGTGGTCCGCCGCTCGTTCTACGGGCACGACCAGCTCGTGCACCTGGAGCTGCCGAGCGGGCTGCGGCTGCGCAGCCGCCGGCTCGGCTTCCCGGCATGGCACCCCGGCGACCGCGTGCGCGTGTGGATCGACGGGCCGGTCAGCGCCGTGGCGCCGGATTGACCGCGCGGTAGATCGCGCCGTCGGCCGAGGCGAGCACCGGCTCCCCATCGGCGTCCGGGCCGATGTGCGTGAGCTGCGGGACCGTGGCCTGCTCGCGCCGCACGTCGGTCGCGCGGCCGTCGGGCGTCCCCTTCAGCGACCACAAGGCGCCCGAGCAGAAGTCGCCGTACAGGTAGCGGCCCTGCAGCGCCGGCAAGGCGGTGCCGCGGTAGACGTAGCCGCCGGTGATCGAGCAGCCGTCGTCGTGCGTGTACTTCGCGACCGGCCAGATGACCTCGCCGGGCGCCAGGTGGTCGTCGCCCGCGCCGATGCGCTGGTCGGCCTCGTACGCGCTCCAGCCGAGGTTCTTCGGCGGCTCGTCGTGCTCGAGCGGGACGCGGTCGACCTCCTCGATCTCGTCCTGGCCGACGTCGCCGATCCAGACGTCGCCGAGCGCGGGGTCGAATGCGAACCGCCACGGGTTGCGCAGCCCGAGCAGCTCGACGCGCCAGTCGGCCGCGCCGTCGACGCGGGTCGACAGCAGCTTGCCGAGCTTCTGCCGCGGGTCCTGGGCGGTGCGCCGGGGATCGAACGCGCCACCGCCGTCGCCGAGGCCGAGGTAGAGCCGCTCGTCCGGCCCGAACGCGAGCTGGCCGCCGTTGTGGTTCTCCTCGGGCTGGTCGACGAACAGCAGCTCGCGCCGGGGCTCCGAGCTCGCGGTGGTGAACTCGCCGACGCGCGTGTCGCCCTTGCGGTCGCTCCAGTGCAGGAACAACCGGCGGTTGGTCGCGAAGTCGGGATCGAACGCCAGCCCGAGCAGGCCCTGCTCGGCGCCGGTCAGCACGCGGTCGGTGATGTCGAGTACGACCGTGCGGTCGCCGCCGTGCAGGCGCACGACGCGGCCGGGCTGCTCGAGCACCCACAGCGCGCCGGGGTCGCCGGGCGCCGCGCCGACGAACGTCGGCCGGTTGAGGCCGGTCGCCACGCGCTCGAGGTCGAACGTGTGCGCGTCGCCGCTCTCCGTCGCCGGCTCGACCGGCCGGATGCCCTCCAGCGCGTCGTCGCCGCCCGACCCGACGGCCACGGCGGCGGCGGCGAGCACGGCGACGAGGCAGACGATCGCGATCGGGCGCACTTAGGGCAGCCTAACTGGCGCACGTGCTCCGCACCTCCCAGCGGACGGTTCGCACGCGCGGGGAGAACGCGGCCGGCGGCTCGACCGGCCGGCCGGGAGCGAGCCGCGAACGGAACTCGACGCCGGGAGCGCGCGGGGCGAACCCGACGCGGCGCTTCTCGACGTCGAGGTGGTACGCGAGCAGCGGCCCGCGCAGCTCGCCGACGTACGGCCGCCCGCACGCGAGCAGCGCCGCGCGCCCGCCCGCCGCGCGGATCGCGGTCCGCAGGTCGGCCGCGAGCGCGCGCTGGTAGGCCTGGTCGCGCCGCAGGTCGGGCAGGTCGGCGAGCTTGGGGACGGCGGCGACGACCAACAGCACGGCGACGAGCGCCCGCGGCGTGCGACCGAGCCCGGCGGCGCCGGCGATCGCGACGAGCGCGGCGCCGGGCAGCGAGTAGCGCGGCTCGCCCGAGAATCCGGCCTGCGCCATCACCGCGACCAGCGCGATCCAGGCGAGACCCGCGTACAGCAGCGGCCGCGCGGCGCGCGGCGCGGCGAGCGCGCCGATCCACAGCGGCCACAGCGGCAGCGCGGCGGCCGCGCGCAGCGCCGCCCACGCCGGGACGTCCGCGAGCGCGGGCTGGCCGGGGTTCGGGACCCGCGCGCGCGAGCCCGACCGCAGCGGGTCGCCGGAGCCGATCAGCTCCGGCACGAACCACAGCGCCGGCACCGCGACCGCGCACGCGACCAGCAGCGGGCGGTCCTGCGGGCGGCGCCGCCACAGCAGCACGGCGAAGGCGAGCAGGAACGGCCACGCCTCGACTCGCAGGAGCGCGCAGCCGATGCCGCAGGCCAGCGCGGCGCGCGGGCGGCCGGTCCGCCACGCCTCGCCGCCCGCGAGCGCGAGCGCGATCACCCAGCCCGGCTCGGCGCCCGCCGCCGTGTAGCGCAGCAGGGCGCCGCACAGCGCCACGCCGCTCGCCGCCGCGACGCCGGCGGCGACCGAGCCGCCCGCCAGCCGGCGGCCGAGCCGGAAGCCGAGCACGACCGCGAGCACCGTCCCGGCGCGCGCGAGGATCACCCAGACCACCGGCGCCGCGCCGCCGAGCGGCGCCAGCAGCGCGGTGGCCGCGACCGGCAGCGGCTTGAACGCCGGCCCCTCGGCCGTGCTCAGGGTGCCGTGGGCGATCTCGCGGCCCCACAGCAGCCATGCCCACGGGTCGTACGACGGCGCGGGCGCGATCACCAGCGCCGACACCGCGGCCGCCACGAGGGCGGCGACTAGTCGAACTTCAGCTCGCCGAGCTTGGCCCAGCGCGGGTCGGGCGCCGCTTCGTGGCGGTGCTCCGGATCCTCGTTGAGATTCGCTCCGCACTGCCCGCACAGCCCGGCGCAGTCCTCGCGGCACGTGAGCTGGCCGGGCAGGGCCAGGGCGAGCGCGTCGCGCGCCCACCGGCTCAGCTGCAGCTCCTCGTCCGCGCCCAGGTATGGCGAGCTCAGCTCCTCGCCGCCGCCGGGCTGGGACACCTCGCGTGCGTCGACCTCGAACACCGGCTCGGCCGGCTCCAGGCAGCGCATGCACGGGCCGAGCAGCCCGGCGCTGAACCGCAGGCGCAGCGCCCAGCCCAGGTTCGTCGTGCGCGAGATGTCGAGCCGCACGGGCACGAGCGGCGGCTCGACCGCGTACGGCTCGCCGCCGTAGTCGAAGTCGTCGATCGCGACATGCAGGTCGAGACGGCGCCCGTCCCCGGAGCGGAGCCCGAGGGGCGCGAGGTCGAAGGTGTCGGTGCGCTGCGGCATAACACCCTCAACGGTAGCCGTCAGTCCTTGAGCTCCCGCTTGAGCACTTTGCCGGTCGACGTGCGCGGCAGCTCGTCCATGAACTCGACGTCGCGCGGCACCTTGTAGCCCGCGAGGTTGGCCTTGACATGCTTCTTGATCTCGTCCTCGGTGAGGGCCGCGCCGTCGCGCAGGACGACCACCGCCTTCAGGCGCTGGCCGAACTTCTCGTCGTCGACGCCGAACACCGCCACCTCGACGACGTCCTCGTGCGCGGCGAGCAGGTCCTCGACCTCGGCGGGGAACACGTTCTCGCCGCCCGAGACGATCATGTCGTCGTCGCGGCCGTCGACGAACAGGCGCCCAGCCGCGTCGAAGTGGCCGACGTCACCGGACGAGACCAGGCCGTCGATCACGTCCTTGCCGCCGCCGCCGGTGTAGCCCTCGAACTGCAGATCGTTGCCGACGAAGATGCGGCCGGTCTCGCCCTGCTTGACCGGCCTGCCGTCCTCGTCGTAGAGCTTGACGATCGTGCCGCGGGGCGCGCGGCCGGCGGTGCCGGGCGCGGCGCGCAGGTCCTGCGGCGTCGCGATGCTCGCCCACGCGACCTCGGTCGAGCCATAGAGGTTGTAGGCGTTCTCGCCGAACAGGTCCATCCAGCGATCGGACAGGTCGCCCGGCAGCGCCGAGCCCGAGACGGCGACGACGCGCAGATTCGAGAGGTCGTAGCGCTGCAGGATGTCGTCGGGCAGCTCGAGGATCCGCTGCATCATCACCGGGACGACGATCAGCGCCGTGCACTCGTGCTGGGCGGTCAGCGACAGCGTCGCCTCGGGCTCGAACTTGCGGTTGAGCACGAGCGTCGACGACAGGCTCATCCCGAGCGTGAAGTGCACGAAGCCCCAGGAGTGGAACATCGGCGCGGCGATCACCGTCTTCTCGCGCGCCTTGAGCGGGATCATCGCGAGCAGCGCGGCGGCGGGGTCGAGCGAGCGCGGCTGCGAGCGCGACGCGCCCTTCGGCGTGCCGGTGGTGCCCGACGTGAGGATGATCGCCTTGCCGCGCCGGGGCGGCGGCGCGACGTCGCTGCGGTCGCCGTTCTCGATCAGGTCCGACAGCGGCGGGTCGCTGGGCGTGCCGTCCTCGGGCTCGTGCCAGGCGATGTAGCGCTTGCGCCGACGCGACGCGTCGTGGATCAGCCCCTCGAACTCGTGGTCGTAGATCAGCGCCTTCGGCTTCTCGCGCTTGGCGACGTCCGCGAGCTGCGGGCCGGAGAACGCGGTGTTGAGGAACAGCGTGTTGGCGCCGAGCTTCGAGCACGCGATCACCGCGTCGATGAACCCGCGGTGGTTGCGGCACATCAGGCCGACGCCGTCGCCGCACTCGATCCCGTCGGCGGCGAGCGCGTTGGCCAGCGCGTTGGTGCGCTCGTGCACCTCGCGGAAGGTCAGCGTCCCCAGCTCGTCGATGACCGCGGTCTCGGATCCGTAGCGCTCGGCCGAGGCGCCGTAGCCGCCGGCCGGGGTCGGCCCGAAGCGCACCAGCGCGCGTGCGGCGCCGAGCAGGTGATCGGGGCGGCCGGGGTGCAGCACGCCCGCGTTCGCGAGCGTGCGGGCGGTGAACAGCTTCGTTGAGACCTGGGATGCGACGCGGCCGAGATCGAGATCGGGGGACATGGCCCAATCGTTTCACGCGGACGGCAGCTTCATCCCCGCAGGCAGGTCGCCGGAGTCGATCAGCGCGCGGATCTCGGCCGCGCGGCGGGGGTTGAGGAACACGTGGCGCTGGCCCACCGAGGGCTTCTCGGCGAGCAGACCGGCCACCAGCAGCGCCTCCCCCACCTCCTGCGCGAGCGCGCGCTCGTTGCCCGCGAACCCGCGCGCCAGGTGCGCGAAGTCCGTGTGGTAGCCGCCCCACTTACCCATGCCGTCGAGCCGCTGGAGGATCCGGCGCGCAACGCGCCGGGCCGGGTCGGGGTCCTCGTGCGGGCGGACGGTCCGGCCGCCCTCGGGCGCCAGCAGCGCCAGCACGTCGTCCTCGTGCTCCTCGACCGAGCTCGGGTCCTCGGGGCGCCCGCCGAGCCGCGCGATCGCCTCGGCGATGCGCAGCGGGTGATGCACGCCGATCGGCGCCCGCAGCTCGGGCCCTTCGAGCAGCCGCGCGGGAGCGGCGAGGGCGCGCGCCCGCAGGCGGTCGATGCCGGCGGCGTGCTCGTCGAACGCGAGCGGGGCGAGCTCGCCGAGGTCGGCGGGGTCGGAGCGGCCGGGCAGCGCGAGCAGCAGGAAGCCGCCGAGGTCGCCGACCTGGAGCTCGAGGTCCTGCGGCCCGGTGGGCGGCGGCGGCTCGGCGAGCTCGGTGAGCGCGGCGATGACCGCTGCGACGAGCAGCCAGGCGCGCTCGGCCGGCGCCTCGGGGTCGACGCGGACGGAGGCGGGGACCGGCACGGCGGCGAGCAGCGTCTGCTCGGCGGCCGCGATCGCGACCTCGACCGGCTGCTGGTAGCCCGAGCGCGGCTTGTCCAGCTCGGCGGCGCCGTGGCGCAGCGCCGCCACCAGCACCTCGCGCAGCCGCGCGGTGGCGGACGCCGGCGCCGCGGCTCCGCCGAGCGCGCTCAGCTCAGCCAGCAGGTCGCTCAAGCCAGGGCGGCCTCGAACGCCTCGCGCGCCGCCGCGCCGTGGACCGCGAAGACGATCCGGTCGAGCTTCGAGCCCTGCTCGACGTGGCGGCGCACCTCCTCGACCTCGATCCTCGCCGCCTCGTCGAGTGGGAAGCCGCCGACGCCGGTCCCGAAGGCAACGAGCGCGAGGCTGGCGGCGCCGAGCGCGTCCGCCTTGCGCAGGGTCGACGCGGTGGCGCGGCGGATGATGTCGGCGGACGTCGGGCCCCCGAGCTCCATCGTGGCGGCGTGGATCACCCACCGGCACGGCATGTCGCCGCCGGACGTCTCGACCGCCTCGCCGAGCCCGACCGGCGCCTGCGCGGCGGACTCGCGCTGGATCGCCGGCCCGCCCGCGCGGGAAATGGCGCCCGCCACGCCGCCGCCATGGGCCAGCCGCGTGTTGGCCGCGTTTGCGATCGCGTCGACGTCGAGCGCCGTGATGTCGGTGTCGAGCACCTCGATCGTGGCCATCGATCTACGGTACAGACCATGAGCGAGGACCCGATCCGGCGGCACGTGAGGGCGCACGGGCGCGTGCAGGGCGTGTTCTTCCGCGACTCCGTGCGGCGCGAGGCCGAGCGCCGCGGCGTGGCCGGGTGGGCGCGCAACTCCGCGGACGGGACGGTCGAGGCGGTGTTCGAGGGTCCGGCCGACGCGGTCGAGGCGATGGTCGCGTTCTGCCGCGCTTCGCCGGGGCACTCGTCGGTCTCGTCGCTTGACGTGGTCGAGGAGTCGCCCGAAGGCCTCGGCGAGTTCACCGTCGGCTGAACGTCACCCCCCGGCAGTTGACGTTCCGTCCAGCGCGCGGCCTAGCCTGCCTTACGAACGCCATGGAAGCCGCCGCCACCCCACTCCGCCAAGCCCGCGTCAGCGCCCTCATCGGGCGCGTGATCATCGAGAACCTGATCGTCGACGATCCGTGCGCCGCCGACGTCGTGCGTGCGCGGCAGGACGCCGGCGAGGATCCCGCGCGCGTGGTGACCGACGCGATCGAGATCGGCGCCCGGGTACTCGACCGCGAGCAGGCCGGCGCGACGGTCGAGGTCCTGCGGCAGGACCTCGAG
>DATDKF010000022.1:0-24383 GCA_036520135.1 Solirubrobacteraceae bacterium | reverse complement strand
AAGGGACTTAGATGGCTGAGATCCTGTTCAAGCAGATCACGAAGCGGTACCCGGATGGTTTCGAGGCTGTGAAGGCGATCGATCTGGACATCGGTGACGGGGAGTTCATGATCCTGGTCGGTCCGTCCGGGTGTGGTAAGTCGACGGCGCTGCGGATGATCGCGGGGCTTGAGGACATCACCTCGGGCGATTTGATCATCGGGGGCGAGCGCGTGAACGATTTGGCGCCGCGCGATCGTGACATCGCGATGGTCTTTCAGAACTACGCGCTGTATCCGCACATGACCGTGCGCGACAACATGGGCTTTGCGCTCAAGCTGGCCAAGACCGACAAGAGCGTGATCGATCAGAAGGTCGGCGACGCCGCGAAGATCCTCGATCTCGAGCAGCACCTGGAGCGCAAGCCCGCCAACCTGTCCGGCGGCCAGCGCCAGCGCGTGGCGATGGGCCGCGCGATCGTGCGCGACCCGAAGGCGTTCTTGATGGACGAGCCGCTCTCGAACCTGGACGCCAAGCTGCGCGTGCAGATGCGCACCGAGGTCGCGCGCATCCAGCGCACGCTGGGCACGACGATGGTCTACGTCACCCACGACCAGACCGAGGCGATGACGCTCGGCGACCGCGTCGCGGTCATGCGCGCCGGGCTCATCCAGCAGGTCGACACGCCGGCCAACCTCTACGAGGACCCGCACAACCTGTTCGTGGCCGGCTTTATCGGCTCGCCGTCGATGAACTTCCTCCCCGGCCGGCTCGAGGGCGACGTCGTCAAGCTCCCGTTCGGCGACGCGCCGCTGCCCGACAAGCTGCGCTCGCGCCTGCAGCGCGAGGGCGGCCAGGGCGCCCAAGACGTGGTCATCGGCGTGCGGCCCGAGCACTTCGAGGACGCGGCCGTCGAGCAGGAGGCCCACGCCGACCGCCTGAAGTTCCGGACGAAGGTCGACGTCGTCGAGTCGATGGGATCGGAGATGTACGTCTACTTCGACGTGGAGAGCACCGGCGTCGAGTCCGCCGAGCTGACCGAGCTCGCGGCTGACTCGGGCATGGAGGACCTGCCGAGCCACGGCGAGGGCCAGCAGGTCGTCGCGCGCCTGTCGGCCGAGAGCAAGGCCACGCCGGGCGGCGAGGTCGAGCTGTCGATCGACACGACCCAGATCAAGCTGTTCGCCACCGACGACGGCCGCAGCATGACTGCGGCCGCCGCCTGAGATAGATGAGATGCCTGCGTCAGGGGACGCTCTGACCGCGACGGGGGCCGTCCGGGCCCCCGTGACCGGCCTGCGGCCTTAGAGCCTGTCTTGCACGGCGCCGCGCGGCTCTGCCGCCGGCGCCGGCTTGCCGGGCTCGTGGAGCAGGTTGTTGACGCCCTTGATCCCGTCGACCTTCTTGGCGTCGTCCTCGAGCTTGGCGATCCACGCCTCGTCGGCGACCGTGCCCCGCAGGTAGGCGACGCCGGCCTGGACGTCGACCGACACGTCGCCCTTGGGCGCGTCGGCGTCACGGAAGATCTCGGTCTCGACCTTGCGCGCGAGCGTGACGTCGTCGGCGTCGTCGACCCGGTGGCGGCCGGGGACGCTCGGCGTGGCGTTCGCGACGGCGCCCTTGGCCTTGCCGGCCGCGTGCTGCGCCGTGCTCGCGGCGTGTGAAGCGCCCGAGCTGGCCTTGGACACGGCCTGCTCGCGGAGCTGCTGACGGCGGCGGCGGCCGCTCGCGGGGTCAAGGAAGTGGGTGGCGGCGGCGCCGATGGCGGCGCCGAACAGCAGGGTGGCAATACGGCTCATGCGAATTGGCGTACCCGAGGGTTGAGCCGGGAAACGGCCTCATAGCCCCTTGCGCCGTTGCTGGCGCGGCGGGGTGCGCCGGCGCCACTTGCGCCGCCGTTCCCCGCGCCTGAGCTGCTCGAGCACCTCGTCGCTCCACTCGTGCGTGCGCAGCACCCGGTAGCGGTCGGCGGCCACGCGCATATAGGCCTCGGTCTCGGTCTCGCCGTCCGCGATCAGGTCGCCGGCCTTGAGCAGCTCGACGACCGGCTCGTACTCCTCCTTGAACCAGTGCCAGGCGACCTCGCCGCGGTCCATGTACGTGCCGCGGTTCTGCATCGCGCGGAAGCCCCAGGCCTCGACGGCCTCGGCGAGCATGCCGTAGTCCCACGGGTCGTTGACCTTGATCCGCGCGCGCGCCTCGGGCGGCAGCGGCACGCGCTCGCGGAACAGGCGCTCGTGGTCCTTGAGCGGCAGGTCGGAGACCCGCGTGTCGTCGCCCAGCTTGATCCGCGTCGTGACCTCGGTCACGTACGCGTCGATGTCCTCGCGACCGAGCGACTTGGCCACCGACACGCGATGGTGGCCGTCGCGCACGAAGTACAGGTCGCCGATCTTGTAGAGCGAGACCGGCGGCAGCGCCTCGCCGCGGCGCTGGGCGGCGGCGATCCGCTCCCAGCGGCTGCGCAGGCGGGCCGAGGTGGGCCGGAGCCCGCGGTCGAAGTCGACCGTGCGGTCCACGCTCCCGACGATCGCGTCGAGCGGCACGATCTGCAGCCCGAGATCGTGCTGACCGGTGCGGCCGAGCGCCTCCACGACCTCCTCGAACGGCAGCATGAGCGCGACGTCGTCGGGCTCGCGCCGCATCCGACGACCGATGTCGGCGAGCAGGCGCGCCCGGCGGGCGCGCGAGAAGTCGGACTGGGCGTCGGAGCCGGGAAAGCCCGTGCTCACACCGCGCGGGACCTCATCCGCCGGCGCTGACGGCGTCGCCGTCGAGCGCGTCGTCCAGCGACCGGACAAGCGTGAAGACGCCGTCGAGACCGGTGATCCGGAACGTCTTCACGATGGCCTCATTGTCGCAGACGACCACGAGCGAACCGCCGCGCAGCTTGAGCCGCCGGTGCGCTCCGATCAGCACGCCGAGGCTCGATGAGTCGATGAACGTGGTGTCGCGCAGGTCGACGATCACGTTCGAGCGGCCGGCGTCGATCGGCGCCGACACGCGCTGCTTGAACTCGGGGGCGGTGAAGAGGTCGATCTCGCCGGTGACGGCGACGATGTGCCTGTTCCCGTCCACCTGACGGTCCGTGATCGCGAAGTCGATCGCCATAGAGCCCCTACCTCATGCCCGGCCCCTGCCGGTTCGAATCATCGCCCGTTGGTGTAGGCGAGTCGGACGTACAGGAACTCAGTTTCGCCTTCGGGGGTGACGGCAAGCTCGTCGGCGAGCTGCTCGATGACGTTGCCGACGCCCGGCACGGCAGCGTCGACGATCAGCGCCTGGCCGCCGCCCGCCCGCAATGGGCCGACCCGCAGCAGCAGCGAGCGGTCGCCGGGATCCAGGGCCACGTTGATCGTGTCGTCGATGCTGTGCGCGGGCGCGCGCGCGGCGATCAGGTCGGCCACCAGGACCGCGTCGTCGAGCCGGTCGAGCGGCAGGTCGGCGCGGGCGGCGAGCATGCCGACGACGCGGCGCAGGATGGGGCCCACGAGGGGGCCGGAGGCGATCGAGACCGTCGTCGCCGGCTCTGGCCCGGTCACACGATCCCCAGTCGGTGGCGGCAGCGGAAGGACATAACGAGCCGGGTGCCGCGGCCCGCGCCGTGCTCGATCTCGACGTTGTCGGCGAGCGCGGCGATCATCGGCAGGCCGAGGCCGGGACCGGAGGCGTCGGGGCTCGGGCCCATGCCCGACCCGTGGTCGGACACGATCAGCTCGAGGCGATCGCCGACGGGGCGGATCACCACGTCGATCGTGCCGGACTCGGCGTCGTGGTAGGCGTGGCGCACGACGTTGGTGCACGCCTCGGTGACCGCGAGCCGCATGTCTTCCACCAGCGCCGGGGGCAGCCAGAGCGCCTCGGCGAGCGCGCCGAGCATGTGCCGGATCACGGCCACGTTCTCGGGCCGTGCGGGGAGCGACAGGCGCACGTCCGACCACGTCGTCGCGCGCGGCTCGGCGCTGCCGCGGCGTTGCCTGCCGCGATGACCGCTCGAGCTTTCTCTTGCGCTCCCACGGAAGACGTGGGGAGACATTTCACTGCCCATATTCGACTTGATCTGCACTACCCCGGCTCAAGAACGCCGTAACAGCGGGGGTCTCGCGAGTTCCGATTGCGAACCACGCTCTCGCGCGGGGTCGGGAGCATGACAGAATCGGGCCCAGGAGCGAGAGGGGGTTTGCGTGACAGTCACTCGAGCCGAGAGAGGGCGGGCATCGACGACCGTGGTCTGAGGCCGCCGGCGGCCTACGCGATCCGTGACGCGGCGGCCGAGGGCGCCGCCGTGCTGGTGTTGGAGGGCGAGCTCGACCTCGCCGCCACGCCGCTTCTGCGCGACCGCCTGGACGCGACGTCGAGCGGCGCGCTGGTGCTCGACTTCCGGCGCGCGACGTTCATCGATTCCGCCGTGCTGAAGGAGCTGCTGCGCGCCCGCACCGAGCTGGCCGCGCGCGACGTGCGCCTGGTGCTCGCCGGCGTGCCGCCGCCGATCCGGCGACTGCTCGATCTCACCAAGACGTCGGAGCTGTTCGAGGATGCGCCGGACGTCGAGACCGCGCTCAAGCGGCTGAGTCACTGACCCCGACCCGGCTGAGCGGCGCGGGCGGGGTCGCGGCCTCGCGCTCCTGCGTGTTCGCGCCCGCGCACAGCCACGAGAACGCAGCGTGCAGCATGTCGCTGCCCGCGGACGCGGCGAGCACCGTGGTGACCGTGCGGCCGGTGGCGGGCGCGTGCAGCCGCAGCCCGACGAGCGCGAGCGCGGTCCAGGCGCCGGTGCAGCGCGTGCAGGTCAGCAGCTCGCCGACCGCGTAGCGCAGCCGGCGGCCCTTCGGCCGGCGCCTGCCGGCCTGCTCGTCCACGAACGGCTGGCGGATCCAGCTCTCGACCTTCTCGTGGACGATCAGCTTGGACAGCGCGAACGTGGCGGCCGCGAGCAGCGGCACGTCAGCGCGGGGCACGGGCTCGCGGCCGCGGGCGCCGAGCGCGGCGGCCCCGAGGAGCGCGCCGTAGGCGCTGGTCAGCACGGCGTAGTCGACCGCCTCGGTCGGCGTCTGCGTGACAGGGCGCACGACGTCAGATCGGGCGCGGGTTGGGATCGGGCGGCAGCGGCCCCGGCTCGGGCGTCGGGGACGGCGGCTGGGGCGGCGGCGGCTCGGGACGGGGAAGCGGGGTGGGAGCGGTCACGAGAATTGCGTACCCGGCCGGTCGGGCCCTTAACGACCGAGGCGCCCCGGATGGAGCGCCTCGGTTTGATGAGGAGGAGGGTTGGCGCGTCTGCCGGAGAGTTGGAGGGCAGTCCCGCGACGCGACACCAAATTATTGCCCTCTGGACGCTTTAAACAAACCGAGCGGAGCGTCCAGAAGGAGTTGGCGCGTTTCCGCTCTCGGCTTCAGCGGGGCCGGTTCGCGAGCCGCTCGGAGTCCGGGACGGGACGGCTGCCCTCGGCCTCGCCGCCGACGCCGCCCTCGCCGGACCCGCCTACGCCGGGGCTGCTCGGCTCGGCGGCGCCGCGCTTGCGCTCGGCCGCCTCGGGATCCCCGACCGTCTCGCCGGCTCGGGTCTGCTCGCCGGCGTGCTGGTCGGTGTCGCCGAGCGGCGTGCCCTCGTCCGGGGCCGCGATGGTGGCCTGCCCCTTGCGGGTGGTCGCGCTGCTCACCCAGACCGCGATGGCGGCGGCGACGATCAGCACGACGACGATGCCTGCGATGACGTAACCCATACGGATCGCCTACCCGAGCCGCCGTCGTGGTGAAACGCCGCTGTGGGTGGGTAGGCCATCAGGACTTTCGAGAAAAAGGAGACCGACATGGCCGGCAAGCTGGAAGGCAAGCGGATCGCGTTCCTCGTCGCCCCCGAGGGCACCGAGCAGGTCGAGCTCACCGAGCCCTGGAAGGCCGTCGAGAGCGAGGGCGGCCAGCCCGAGCTGATCTCGACCGACGCGGGCGAGGTTCAGGCGTTCAACCACCTCGACAAGGCCGACACGTTCAAGGTCGACCGCACGGTCGCCGACGCCAGCGTGGCCGACTACGACGGCCTGGTGCTGCCGGGCGGCGTGGCGAACCCCGACTTCCTGCGCACGGACGACGAGGCGGTCGCCTTCGCGCGCGGGTTCTTCGAGGACGCCAAGCCCGTGGGCGTCATCTGCCACGGCCCGTGGACGCTGGTCGAGGCCGACGTGCTCAAGGGCCGCACGATCACCTCGTGGCCGTCGCTGCAGACCGACATCCGCAACGCGGGCGGCAACTGGGTCGACGAGGAGGTCGTCGTCGACGAGGGCCTCGTCTCCTCGCGCAAGCCCGACGACCTGCCGGCGTTCTGCGTCAAGATCGTCGAGGAGTTCTGCGAGGGCGAGCACGAGGGCCAGCGCCAGAGCGCGCGCGCGGCGTCGTGAGCCCACCCGCCGCGATCCTGGACATCGACGGCACGCTCGTCGACACGAACTACCACCACACGATCGCCTGGTACCGGGCGTTCATGCAGAGCGGCAAGGTGCTGCCGCTCTGGCGCATCCACCGCCACATCGGCATGGGCGGCGACCAGCTGGTCGCCGCCCTGGCGGGGGAGGAGTTCGAGGATGAGCACGGCGAGGACGTGCGCGCCGCCGAGAAGGCGCTGTACATGTCCTTGATCCATGAGGTCCGCCCGTTCGAGGACGCCCGGCCGCTGATGGAGGACCTCGCCGGGCGCGGGCACGCGATCGTCCTCGCGTCATCGGCCAAGCCGGACGAGGTCGAGCACTACCTCGACTTGCTCGACGCGCGCGAGCTGACCAAGGACTGGACCGACGCAGGCGACGTCGAGCGCACCAAGCCCGAGCCCGACCTGGTCGCCGCAGCGGTGGAGAAGGCGGGCGGCGGCCCGGCCGTGATGGTGGGCGACTCGACGTGGGACTGCGAGGCGGCCGCTCGCGCCGGCCTCGAGACCGTCGCCGTGCTGACCGGCGGCTTCAGCGAGGCCGAGCTGCGCGAGGCGGGGGCGGCGTGCGTGTTCCCCTCGCTGCACGAACTGCGCAAGAACCTCGCTCGTACGCCGTTGTCCTGAAACGAACCCTCTGCGAGTACCCTGCAATAACGCGCGGCTGGACAGCTGCGTGAGACGCCAACCCAATGAGCCCGACTTCTCCCGAGCGGCCACAGGTCGCATCCGAGGCGGAGGCTGCCGGCCTGACCCGGGCGGAGCAGGATCGGCGGCTGCTGATCCGCTACCACCGCCACGGTGACCAGGCCGCGCGCGAGCTTCTCGTCGAACGCCTGCTGCCGCTGGCGCGGCGCATGGCGCGCCGCTACCGCCGCTCCGACGAGCCGCTCGACGACCTCGTGCAGGTCGCGACGCTCGGGCTGATCAAGGCGATCGACCGCTTCGACCCGGCGCGCGAGACCGCGTTCTCCTCCTACGCCGTGCCGACGATGCTCGGCGAGCTCAAGCGCTACTTCCGCGACAACGGCTGGGCCGTCCACGTGCCGCGCGGCATGCAGGAGCGCGTGATGCAGGTCGACAACGCGGTCAAGGACCTCTCGCGCCGCCTCGGCCGCTCGCCGTCGGTGGCGGAGATCGGCGAGCAGCTCGAGCTCTCGCAGGAGCAGGTGCTCGAGGCGATGGAGGCCGCGACGGCGTACGACGCCGTGTCGCTCGAGTCCTACCGCTTCGGCGACGAGGGCGACGGCGAGACCTACGCCGAGTCGATCGGCGTCGACGACGAGCGCTTCGAGCTGGTCGAGTACACCGCGACGATCGCGCCGACGCTGCAGGCGCTCCCGCCGCGCGACCGCATCGTGCTCCACCTGCGCTTCGTCGAAGACCTCACGCAGGCCGAGATCGCCGAACGCGTCGGCGTCTCGCAGATGCACGTCTCGCGCCTGATCCGGCGCGCGCTCGAGCGGCTGCGCACGGTCGCCGAGCACGCCGGCTGAGTGATCTCCGCGGCCGCCGGGTAGGGCCGTGACATGAGCACCACCGACAAGATCAAGGGCCGCGTCAAGAAGGCTGCCGGCGATCTCGCCGACGACGCCTCGCTGCGGCGCGAGGGCCGCCAGGAAGAGCGCAAGGGCGAGGCGAAGGACGAGCTCGCCGACGCGCACGAGAAGGCCGACCGCAAGGCCGAGGAAGTCGCCAACCTCGAGCGCAAAACGTAACGTCGCCACGTAACGTCGCCGAAGGCAAGCGCGTCAGCGATTGCCTGGCAGGCGAAAGGAATCTCAATGGAAAGCCACGACGTTTCAGAAGAGGGCTATCCGGAAGAGGCGCCGCCCGGGGCCGACCCGGGTGGCGGCCGCCGGTCGCCGGAGTCACCCGCGCGCGAGCACGCCGAGGACGCGCCGGACCACGACGACGGCAAGGCGACCGGGAACCCGAAAACGGACGATTGACACCGTGTGAATAGTGCCCCGGCTCGGGGTACGAAGGAGTGCAACGGGCCAAAGGGGACGGATGCTTGGTGTCGAGCATCAGGTGGACGTCGCCGTGCCGGTCACGGCGGCGTACAAGCTGTGCACGCGGTTCGAAGACTTCCCCCGCTTCATGGAGGGCGTGGAGGAGGTCCGCCACGTCGACGACACGCACCTGCACTGGCGCGTGCGGCTCGACGACGGCGTCGGCGAGTGGGACGCCGAGCTCGTCGAGGTCCGCCCTGAGGAGCGCATCGCCTGGCGCGCGATGGACGGCGGCCTGTACGCGGGCGTCGTCACGTTCCTGCGGCTCGAGGACGGCATGACGCGCGTGACGATGTCGGCCGAGGTCGACGACAACCTCGCCCCGCTGGCACGCCGCGTCCCCGGCGACCTCCAGCGCTTCAAGCGGCTACTTGAGTCCTAACCCGCGCGCAGGGCGAGGACCGCGACGTCGTCGCGGGCGTGCGCGACCGAGTCGACCGCGGCGGCGACCAGGCGGTCGACGGTGACCGCGGCCGGGCGGCCGGCCGTGCCGCTCGCGGTGGCGGCGAGCTCCTCGGGCTCCCAGACGTGCTCGGGCGCGCCCGCCTCGGTAAGGCCGTCGGTGTAGAGCACGAGCGTGTCGCCGTCGTGCAGCTCGGCGGCGCGGTCCTGCAGGTCGGGGTGCTCGACCAGGCCGAGCAGCGTGCCGGGGGCGCCGAGCTCCTCGGTGGCGCCGTCGGCGCGGATCACGAGCGGCAGCGGGTGTCCACCGCACGCCACCGTCACGCGCACGGGCGCGCGGCTGACGTCCAGGTGCGCGCAGGCGATCGTGCAGAACCGGCCGTCGGCGTCGCTCTGCTGGAGCATCGCGTCGCTCAGCCAGCGCAGGATCGCGCTCGGCGACCGGCGGCGGACCGCCGCGGCGCGGATCGTGTAGCGGGCCAGCGCGGTCACGGCGGCGGCCTCGGCGCCCTTGCCGCACACGTCGCCGACCACCGCGTACCACTGGTCCTCGGCGACGCTGAAGACGTCGTAGAAGTCGCCGCCGACCTCGAGCCCCTGCCCGGCCGGCCGGTAGGCGGCGGCAATCTCCATCGCCGGGATCTCGGGCAGCACCGGCGGCAGCAGCGAGGCCTGCAGCGTGCCGGCGATCGACGTCGCCGTCTCGTACAGGCGCGCGTTCTCGACCGCCGCGGCGGCGCGCAGCGCGAGGTCCTCGGCGAGCACCAGGTCCTGCTCGTCGAAGCGGCGGCCCGACTCGGCCGCTGCGAACGTCACGACGCCGAGCACGCGGTCGCGCAGCCGCATCGGCACGAGCATCACCGACCGCAGGCCGACCGACCGCAGCAGCTCCAGGTGCTCGGGATCGCGCGCCGCCTGCTCGAGCATCTCGTCGGTGACCTCCGGATAGAGCTCGGCGGCCCCGCGCTCCAGCACGCCGTAGACGCCGGTGCCCGAGCGCGGGTCGGCCGGGTAGCGCTCGTCCACCTCGCGCGCGAGCTGGACGCGCGCGGGGTCGACGTGCGCGACCGCCACGCGCTCGACCGCGTCGCCGCTCGCGAGATCGACGGCGCACCAGTCGGCGATCTGCGGGACCGCCAGGCGGGCGACCGCGCGCAGCGTCTCCTGGTAGTCGAGCGAGCTCGCCAGCACGCGGCTCGCCTCGGCGAGGAACCGCTGGCTCATCTCGGCGCGTTTGAGCTCGGTGATGTCCTCGATCACGTTGATCGCGAGCCGCACGCTGCCGTCGTCGGCGAGCACCGGCGTCGACTGCACGCGCGACCAGCGGTCCTCGGACGCGCCGCGGGCGCGGTAGCGGACCGTCATCGGCGGCGGCTGCTCGCCGAGCAGCGCGCGCCGGCCGGGCAGCGCCTCGTACGCCAGCGGCCCGCCGTCCTCGGCGAGCATCTCGAAGCTGTCGCGGATCGTGCCGCGCTCGGCCGCGAGCATCTCCGCCGCGCTGGCGAAGCCGAGCAGCCGCACGGCCGCGTCGTTGGCGTACACGAGCCTGCCGTCGGGCGCCTGGGCGGTCACCGCGTCGGCGACGCCCTCGAGGATCGCCGTCACGTCGTCGCGCGCCTCGCGCAGGGACGTGTGCAGCCGCGCGTTGTCGATCGCCAGCGCGCAGTGGTCGGCCAGCTCCTGGGCGCGCGCGAGGTCCTCCTCACCGTAGCGGCGACCCGACTCGGCGGTGACGAGCGCGATATCGCCGATCACGGCGCCGTGCACGCGCATCGGCACCACCATCGAGGAGACCATCCCGGCCTCGCGCATCAGCCGCAGCTGCTCAAGGTCCTTCGCCGCCTGCTTCCAGAACACGTCCGGGATCTCGGTCATGAGGTCCGGCTCGCCGGTGCGGATGACCTTCGCCGAGCCGAACGGCGCGTCCGGGTCGAGCGGGTAGCGCTTGTCGTACTCGACGATGAACTCGCGCTTGGCCGGGTCGACGTGCTCCATCACGACGCGCTCGATCGCGCCGTCGGGCCGCAGCAGCTCGACGAAGCACCAGTCCGCGTAGGCGGGGACGGCGAGACGCGCGACCGTGGCGAGCGTCTCGCCGAGGTCCAGCGACCGTCCGAGGACGTCGCCGGTGACGGTTATGCGAGGCCCTCCGCCTCGTACTCGCGCAGGTAGCCCTCGAACAGGCGGCGGTGGCCCTCCTCGTCGTGGAGGATCGCGATCACCATGTCCTGGGTCACCCAGTCGAGCCCGTCGGTGAACTCGATGATGCGGTTGTAGTGCTCGATCGCGCCGGTCTCCGCCTCGATCACGCCCTTGATCACGTGGACGATGTCGGTCTGGTGCTCGGGCGGCTGCAGGTAGCTCTGCTCGGCGGTGAAGTCGAGCGAGCCGGGGACGACCCCGTAGAGCTCCTTGATGCGGCTCGCGTACTGCTGGGCGTGGCCGAGCTCCTCCTGGATGTCCTCCTGCAGGGACTCGATGATCTCCTGCGCGCGCACGCCGTCGGGGTTGATCGAGTTGGCGATGTAGCTCATCACCGTCTCGATCTCCATCCAGTAGGCCTTCTGGAGCAGGCCGATCAGCTCCTCGCGCTCGGCGGACTTGTCGTCGGAGAGGATGCCTTCGGAACTCGAGCGGACGGATGCCATGGGGTCTCCTTCTCAGCGGCTGCTGCTTCTGAAGGTACCTACCCGGGCAGCCTCACGGCATGCGCATCGTCGTGACCGGGGCGACCGGCAACGTGGGGACCAGCGTGCTCGCCGCGCTGGCGCGCGATCCGGCTGTCGAGGAGATCGTCGGGATCGCCCGGCGCGTGCCGAGCCGGCCGCATCCGCGGACCCGTTGGGTGGGGGCCGACATCGTCACGAGCCCGCTCGAGAAGCTGTTCGCCGGCGCCGACGCGGTGATCAACCTGGCGTGGCTGATCCAGCCCTCGCGTGACGGTGCCGCGCTGCGCGCGGTGAACGTCGACGGTTCGCGCCGGGTGTTCGAGGCGGCGGCGCGCGCCGGGGTGCCCGCGCTCGTGCACGCCTCGTCAGTCGGCGTCTACTCGCGCGGCCCCAAGGACCGCCGCGTCGACGAGTCGTGGCCGCGCGACGGCATCCCGACGTCGTTCTACTCGCGCCACAAGGCCGAGGCCGAGCGCCTGCTCGACGCGTTCGAGGACGAGCTGCGGATCGTGCGGCTGCGGCCGGCGCTCGTCTTCAAGCGCCAGGCAGCGGCCGAAATCCGACGGCTGTTCATCGGCCCGCTGCTCCCGTCGCCGCTCGTACGGCGCCGGCTGATCCCGATCCTGCCGCTGCCCGGCGGGCTCGCGCTGCAGGCGGTCCATTCGCTCGACGTCGGCGAGGCGTACCGGCTCGCCACCACGTCGCCGGACGCGCGCGGGGCCTACAACGTCGCGGCCGAGCCGGTGCTCGACGCGGACGCGCTCGGCCGCCTGCTCGGCGCCCGGGTCGTGACGCTGCCCCCGCGCGTCGTGCGCGCCGTCGTGCTGGCGACCTGGCGCGCCCGGCTGCAGCCGACCCCGCCGGGCTGGCTCGACATGGGGATGCAGGTGCCGCTGCTGGACTCGTCACGCGCGCGCGCCGAGCTCGGGTGGGCGCCGCGGCACGACGCGGGTGAGGCGCTGCTCGAGCTGCTCGACGGCCTGCGCCGCTCCGACGGATTCGACACACCGCCGCTAGATCCGCGTGCCGGCGGCCGAGCGCGGCTCAGCGAGTGGCCCCCCGGCGGCGGTCGAGGAGCTCCCTGAGCTCGCCCGGATCGAGCGCCTCGCGCAGCCGGTCCATCGCCTCGATCAGCTGGCCGGGCTGGACGTCGTCGCCCTCGCGCGCGAACCGGCGCGACGGCCGCAGCACGTCCTCGCCGCGCAGCTCGGCGGCGGTCGGCCGCCGGGCCAGCGTCTGGGCGTCCGGAGGGTCGCCGCGTAGCAGCCACGAGCCGTCGGGCCGGCGCACGAGCTCCTCGCGCTCGGCCAGCTCGCTCAGCGCGGTCGAGACGGTCGGCCGGCGCGCTCCGACGAGCTGCCCGAGGATCCGGTGCGTGAGCGCGAGCGGGACCACGACGCCGTCGCCGCTGACCCGGCCCCAGCGCTCGGCCAGGTGCCAGAACAGCGCCTTCAGGCGCCGGTCGACGCGCGTGAGCTGTGAGATCGCCTGCGTGGTGGCGAGGCGCAGCGAGCGCTCGCCGAGGCGGTCGAACAGCGCCGCGGTGATCTCCGGGTAGCGCGCGGCCTCGGCGGCGAAACGCCGGTCGAGCACCGCGAGCGTCACGGTCGAGAGCACCGACCAGATGGCCTGGACCGGCAGCAGACCCGCGCCCGCCGAGCCCTGCCAGGGGCGGACGAGATCACCGGGGCCGAGCAGCTCCGCGCTCACGTGGTCAGCCACGACCAGCTCGCGCGAGATCACGCCGTCGAGCACGAGCAGGCCGACGTGGTCGGCGCTCGCCCCCGACAGCCGGGATACGTCCCACGGGCCCACCGAGAGCCGGTGGGTGCGCACCACGAGCTCGCGCTCAGCCTCCGCTCTGCGGGCGGGTGCGAGCAGCGCCCCCAGCTCCGGGTCGGCCTCGAGGAGACGCACCGCCTCAGAGGCCCTCTGTATCCGAGCAGTTCCGGCTGTCACGATTTTCGCCTACCCACCGAAATCCCATTCCAGACGCGAGCGCACCACTGATCCTTTCTAATCCGGAAACCCGGCGCGATCGACCTTGCGGTGGTAGCGCTCACCGGCGATACCGCCCACTAGGGCCGCCAGCAACGTGCCGAAGACTACGAGCACGAGGGCCAGAGCGCCACCCGAGGCGAGCTCGGAGTCGCCGGCCGGCAGGGCCGGCAGGTCGAGTCGCTCGAGCACGTTGTACTCGGCGCCCAGCAGGGCGGCGGCGATCGCCAGCACGACCGTGACGATCAGCCCGATCAGCCAGGCGCCCAGGCCCTGTCGCACGCCGTCGAACCGCGACATGCGGCCGGCGACGTAGCCGCCGCAGTAGTACGCCGCGGCGAGGGCGGCGAGCAGGGCGATCGCACCGCCGATGCCGACCTCGCTGGCGTCGCCCACGGTGTCACGCTCCGGGAGGTTCGTGACGCCGACCGCCGCGCCGGCGGCGGCGAGCAGCCCGACGAGCAGCGCACCGAGGCCGATCGCGACGAGCCAGCCGAAGAACGCGGCGCCCCAGTTGACGCCCCCGAACTCCTCGCGCTGGCGGGCACGTATCGCCCGCATGTGGTCGCGTTCGCCGTTGCCGCTGTGCTCGACGGGTCGCTCGGCTACGGCGGTGCCGCCGTGGTTCCCCTCGCGCTTGACGCGCTCCAACAATTCGCCATCCCCTCCGGCTTGGTTCCTCTCCGTTTCTGGTTCCCTCACATACCGGGGGGTCAAACACCCCAAGATGCGGTGCGCTCGCGTTTACTCGCACCACGATCCGGTGACGTACACACTCGAATGAGCTCGGCCCAGGACGCGTTCAACGGCGCCCTCGCTGCGCTGCTCGACCGCGGCGAGGAACGCGGCTGCCTGGCCTTCAGCGAAGTGGACGAGTTCGCGCAGGCGCTGGACATCGAAGAGTCCGCCCTCGGTGGGCTGTACGAGCAGCTCGACACGCGCGGGATCGCGCTGCGCGACGACTGCGGGCGCGAGTCGGCGCCGGTCGCGCCGGTCGACGACGCGGCGCTCGCCCACGTCACGACCGACACGCTGCAGCTCTTCCTCAACGAGATCGGCCGCCACCGGCTGCTGGCGCCCGACGAGGAGATCGACCTCGCACGCCGGATCGAGCGCGGCGATCTCGCCGCCAAGGAGCGGATGATCAACGCGAACCTGCGCCTGGTCGTGTCGATCGCCAAGAAGTACCAGGGTTCCGAGCTCACGCTGCTCGACCTCATCCAGGAGGGCATCCTCGGGCTCATCCGAGCGGTCGAGAAGTTCGACTGGCGGCGCGGCTACCGCTTCTCGACCTACGCGACGTGGTGGATCCGCCAGGCCGTCGAGCGCGGGATGGACGCGAAGGCGCGCACGATCAAGCTGCCGATCAACCTCGTGCGGGCACAGCGGAAGGTCGCGCGCGCGGAGAACACGCTGTCGATCAAGCTCGACCGCGCGCCGACCGACGCGGAGATCGCGGCCGAGGCCCAGATCTCGCTCGACGACCTGCACGCGCTGCGCGACGCGGCGCGCACGGTAACGTCGCTCGACCGGCCGCTCGGCGAGGAGGACGACGCCTCGTTCGGCGACCTGCTGCCGGCCGACGCGCCCGGCCCCGAGGACGAGGTCCACATCTCGCTGCGCGAGCAGGCGCTGCGAGCGGCCCTGAACGAGCTGCCCGAGCGCGAGCGCACCGTTGTTGCGCTGCGCTACGGGATCGATGGCGGCGAGCCGACCCCGCTGCGCGAGATCGGCCGCCGGCTCGGCATCACGCCCGAGCGCGTGCGCCAGATCGAGTCCAAGGCGCTCGGTCGCCTCGGGCGGATGCGCGAGCTCGACGCGCTGCGCCAGGCGGCGTAGACGGCTCGAACTTCCACTGCGCTGGGTAGGGAGGCGAGGCGCCGGCCGCCGCGCGCGAACTCCCTGGCGAGTTGACCTGCGTATGGAAGGTCAACTCGCCAGAGGGGCGGCGGATGAGCGGCAACGCGCCACTTCACCTACCGAGTCAGCCGCCGGCCGGCGAGCCCGACGGCGCCTCCGGGTCCCAGCGGCCGTCGATGCCGACGGTGCCGGTGACCGGGTTGGCCGCCGCCGGGTCGGCGTCGCGCGTGTAGGCGAAGGTCATGCGCACCTCGGTCCCGCGGCCCGCGCTGCCGCGCAGCTCGAAGGCGTCCGAGAGCGCCGCGATCAGCGGCAGGCCGAGCCCCAGCGCGGGCGGCTCCGCGCGCGCCGGGCGCGGCTGGATGCCGCTGCCGTGGTCGCGCACCACGATCGTCAGCCCCTCCTCGGCGGCGCGCATCTCGACCTCGAGCATGCCGCTGTCGGAGTCGTAGGCGTGGACGACCACGTTGGTGCAGGCCTCCGTGACCGCCATCTTCATGTCGGCCAGCACCGAGGCCTCGAAGTCGAGCGCGTCCGCCATCCCCGCGAGCGCCTGCCGGACCACCCCGACGCCCTCGGGCCGAGCTGGCATGGTGAGCAGCACCTCTGGGTGCCCGCTCATCCGTGCGCGCCGTTCCTCGCCGCCGCGATCGCCTCGTCTCGGCGGCGCACGACCGGCAGCACCGGGACGAGGCCCGTGATGTCGAGGATCCGCTGGACGCCCGGCTCGACGGTCTCGCCGACGCAGACGACGAAGCCCTGCTTGGCCGCGAGCGCGCGGCGGCGGGCGTCGAGCAGCGCACCGAGCACCGACGAGTCGACGAACGTGGCCGCCGTCAGGTCGACGACGATCCCTCCGCCGCGGTCCAGCGCCTCCTCTAGGCGCTCGCGCAGCGTAGGTGCCGTGTAGATGTCGTGCTCGCCTTCGACGACGACGACCACGACGTCCCCCGCGGTGTCGTCGAGCACGATCGGGTTCGCTTCCATACGGGCATGGAAGATACCCGTATCCACGGCCGCCTAACTCCGCGGACCGGGTACCCGCAATCCGATGGCCGAGAACCTCGATTCGTATCGCCGAAAGCGTGACTTCTCCGCGTCGCCGGAACCGTCCGGCGACGCCGAGTCGGCGGCCGACGAGCGCACCTTGAGGTTCGTCGTGCAGGAGCACCACGCGCGCTCCCTGCACTGGGACCTGCGGCTCGAGCGCGACGGCGTGCTGGCGTCGTGGGCGGTGCCGAAGGGCATACCGCCCGACCCGCGCAAGAACCATCTCGCGGTGCGGACGGAGGATCACCCGATCGAGTACCTGGAGTTCCACGGGGACATCCCCGCCGGCCAGTACGGCGCCGGGTCGATGCGGATCTGGGACAGCGGCACCTACGAGACGCACAAGTGGCGCGACAAGGAGGTCATGGTCACGTTCCACGGCGAGCGGGTGCGCGGCCGCTACGTGCTGTTCCGGACCGACGAGAAGAACTGGATGATCCACCGGATGGACCCGCCGGAGGATCCGGACCGGGAGCCGCTGCCCGACAAGATCGAGCCGATGCTGGCCAAGACCGGCCCGCTCCCGCGCGACGACCACCGCTGGGCCTACGAGATCAAGTGGGACGGCGTGCGCGCGATCGCCTACGTCGACGGCGGCCGGCTGCGGCTGGCCAGCCGCAACGGGCGCGATGTTACGTCGCGCTACCCCGAGCTGCGTGAGCTCGGCCGCGCCCTGGCGGGCCACGAGGCGGTGCTCGACGGCGAGGTCGTCGCGTTCGACGCCGAGGGCCGGCCGAGCTTCCAGCGCCTGCAGGGCCGCATGCACCTCACGTCCGACCACGTCGTCCGGCGGCTCGCCCAGAGCGAGCCGGTCGCGTACGTCGTGTTCGACCTGCTGTGGCTCGACGGCCACTCGCTGCTCGCGCTCCCGTACAGCGAGCGGCGCGAGCGGCTGCTCGCGCTCGGCCTGAGCGGGCCGACCTGGCAGACGCCGGCCAGCCACGTCGGCGACGGCGCGGCGATGCTCGAGGCATCGCGCGCACGGGGTCTGGAGGGCATCATCGCCAAGCGGCTCGACTCCCCGTATACGCCCGGGCGCCGGCCGGGCACGTGGGTGAAGGTCAAGAACGTGCGCGCGACCGAGGTCGTCATCGGCGGCTGGCTGGAAGGCGAGGGACGGCGCAGCGGGCGGCTCGGCGCGCTCGTCGTCGGCTACTACGAGGACGGCGCGCTGCGCTACGCCGGCCGCGTCGGAACCGGGTTCGACGAGGCCGAGCTGAACCGGCTCGGCGGCCTCCTCGCGCCGCTCGCGCGCGCCGACAGCCCGTTCGAGGGCCGCCAGCCGCCGCGTGAGACGCACTTCGTGGAGCCGGAGCTGGTCGCGACGGTCAACTACGGCGAGTGGACCCAGGCGCGCACGCTCCGCCACCCGGTCTACAAGGGCCTGCGCGACGACCTGGCGCCCGAGAATGTGGGCTTCGACGATTCCTGAGCGCGCGGATCGGCAAGGTTCGGGGATATGACCTCGAACCGAAAGCTCGCCGGCCGGGACGTCTTCCCGATCGGCCTCGGCGGGATGCCGATGTCGCTCGCCGGGCACCCGCCCGAGGAACGCTCGATCCGCGCGATCCACGCGGCGCTCGACGCGGGCGTGAACGTGATCGACACGGCCGACGCCTACTGCACCGACGAGCACGACGTCGGCCACAACGAACGGCTGATCGCAGAGGCCCTGCGCGGGCGCCGCGACGGCGTGGTCGTCGCCACCAAGGGCGGCCACACGCGGCCCGGCGGGGCGTGGGCGCTCGACGGCTCGCCCGCGCACCTGCGGTCGGCCTGCGAGGCGTCGCTGCGCGCGCTCGAAACCGACCGGATCGACCTCTACCAGTACCACCGCCCCGACCCGAAGGTGCCGTACGAGGAGTCGATCGGCGCGATCAAGGAGCTGCAGGACGAGGGCAAGATCCGCTGGGTCGGGATCTCCAACGCCGACGTCGAGCAGATCGATCTGGCGTGCTCGATCGTCGACATCGTGTCGGTCCAGAACCAGCTCTCGCTCGAGTACCGGTCGCCGATCGGCAAGGGCGAGGTGGAGGAGTGCGAGCGGCGCGGCATCGCGTTCCTGCCGTGGTCGCCGCTCGGCGGGATCCCGAAGGCGGCGGACGCGCCGGGGCAGCACGAAGCGGTGACCGCGGCGGCCCGCGAACACGACGTCTCACCGCAGCAGGTCGCGCTCGCGTGGCTGCTCTCGCTCAGCCCGTGCGTGATCCCGATCCCCGGCACGACCCGCCCGGAGTCGATCCTCGACTCGGTCGCGGCCGCCGAGCTCGAGCTCTCCGACGACGAGCTGGCGGCGATCGCGGCGTGAGGGACGTCGTCATCACGCCGTACCGCGACGGGCCGCTGCTCGTGCGCGGGCCCGTGCGGATGACCGACCAGGACGGCAACGAGATCGTCGTCGACCGCGAGACGGTCGCGCTCTGCCGCTGCGGCAAGTCGCGGCTGCGGCCGTTCTGCGACGGCACGCACAAGCTCGTGCGCTTTCGGGCGCCGAGTGGCATAGAGACGCGCGGCGGCGCCAACGGAGCCCGCGGTTGAGAAACCCGCCGGGGCGGCCCCGGCCGAGCGGATCTTCAGCGCCCCGGAGCGGCCGGAGACGCAGCGCTTCCTGCGGCGGCTGCTGGAGGCTCGATAGGCACGCGCAGCGAGCCGGCGCCGGCCGCCCACGAGTCGAGCAGGTGGCGGGCGAAGCGCCCCTCGAGCTCGACGAGCGCGGCGGCGCCCCACAGGATGTCGCGCGCGAGCGTCGGGTCCTGGCGCGCGAGTCCGCCGGCGAGATCGACCGCCGCGACATTCTCGTGCACCGCGTCGGCGACCACGTGCTCGTCGTAGAAGTCGAGCGCGTCGCCGTCGAACCCGAGCCGGCGCAAACCGTTGGCGTAGCGGCGGTTCGGGATCGAGGAGGTCATCTCGAACAGCGCCAGGTGGCCGACGATCGCGCCGCGCAGGCGGCGGTGCAGCCCGAACATCGACATGAGGTTGACGGTTGCGAGCGTGACCGCCGGAAGGTGGTCGACGTACGCGCCGTAGCGCGAGTCGAGCCCGAGCGCGTCCATCGCACGCGCGAACAGGACGGCGTGGATGCGCCGCGGGTCGCCGCCGCCGTACTCGTCGGCCTGGATCTCGACCATCGCCGCCTTCGGCCCGCCGTGCAGCCGCGGCAGTGCCCACGAGTGCGGGTCGGCCTCCTTGAGCTGGTAGGCCGAGCGGTGCACGACGAACTCGAGGAACTGCTCGAGCGTGCCGTCGCGCTCGAGGTGGCAGGAGAGCGACGGCGCCTCGTCGGCGTCCTCGATCGCGCGCAGCTCGAGGTCGATCGCGCGCTCGGGCAGCGGGGCAGGCACATCGCGCCGCAGCTGCGCCTCGAACTCGCGCTCGAGCGCGCCGCGCAGCGCGAGCAGCGACGGCTCCCACTCCCAGCGGTCGTCGACGCCGGGCAGGCCGCGATAGTGCAGCTCGTAGCAGAGGTAGAGGGCGAGCTGGAGGTCCTCGTCGGAGGTCGGCGTGGGCGCCGCGGACAGCGCGGCGACCGGGGCGGGGAGGGTCGCGAGCAGGAACTCGGTGACGGCCCCGCGGGGCTCTGGCAGGGCGATCACAGCGATGCCATTCCCGGCGGGCGGGGCGGTGAAACTCAGCCGGTCACGAAGGCGTCCGCCAGCCACGCGACCAGCCCGCGCAGGCCGGCCTCGGCCGCGACGGCGCGCTGGTGGGCGGCGCCGTCGAGCGCCGGCGCGCCCAGCCGCGCCAGCCGCTCGCGCGTCGGCTCGCGGGCGCCGGTCAGCGGGTCGGTCATGACGCCGTGGGCGCCGTGGCGGCACGCCGACCAGCGGTTCTGGTCGATCCGCCACGACTCGGCGACGGGAAGCGGCTCGCCGGCGTCGTGTCGCGCGGCGAGGTCGAGGATCAGCCGGTACGCGACGTCGGCCACCGCCGCGGTGTCGGCGACCGTCGCCTGGGTGTCGGGCACCCGCAGCTCGATCGTGCCGTACGTCGGATGCGGGCGCAGCTCCCACCACCACTGGCGCGGATCGTCGAAGCCGCACCAGCGCAGCGCCTCGGCGTAGGCCTCGAAGCTCTCCAGCGGCGGCGGCACGCCCTGGCGCGGGAGCAACCCGGAGATCCGCGAGCGGACCGACGCGAGGCCGCTGTCGCTGCCCTCGTAGAACGGGGCGTTGGCGGCGAGCGCGGCGAGGTCGGGCAGGCGCGAGCGCAGCGCGTTGTAGACGGCGAGCGCGCGGCCGGCGCCGGCGATCGCGACGTGCACGTGCAGGCCGAACACGAGCTGGCGGTTCGCGACCGCCGCGTACTCGGTGCCGATCGCCTCGTAGCGCGGGCCCGGATTCAGCGGGCCGGCGCCGGGCGCAGACGGGTGCGCGCCGGCACCCGCGACGCGGAAGCGGCCGGCGGCCGCGGCCGCGAGGTCGCGCCGGGCGTCCGCCAGCTCGGCCGCCGCGTCGGCGACCGTGGCGTGCGGCGCGGTGACGATCTCCAGCTGCGCCGCCGGCATCTCGGGCTTGAAGCGCGCGTCGCCGCCGAGCGCGCCGATCACCTCACTCGCGTACGGCGCCAGATCGAGCGTTTCCGCGTCGAGCAGCATCAGCTCCTCCTCGAGCCCGACGGTCGGCGCGTCGTGCTGATCGAACGCCGCGCGCAGCTCGGCGGCGGTGGGGAGCGAGTCCGGCACGGCCCGGGAGGGTAGGGCGGCGGGCATGCGGCTCGTGACGCTCCCCGGGGTCTTCCGTCCGATCAGCGACACCTGGCTGCTGGCCCGCGCGCTCGACGGCGAGCCGCTGCCGGCCGGCGCGCGCGTGCTCGACCTGTGCTCGGGCAGCGGCGCGCTGGCCGTGCGGGCGGCGCTGGGCGGTCCGGACCGCGAGGTCTGGGCGGTGGACGTCTCGCGCCGGGCGGTGCTGACGATCCGGATCAACGCCGCGCTCAACGGCGTGCGCGTGCGGGCCGTGCGCGGCGACCTCTTCGCCGCCGTCGCCGGCCGGCGGTTCGACGCGATCGTCTCCAACCCGCCGTACGTGCCGGCGGCGGCCGACGCGCTGCCGAACCGCGGGCGCGAGCGCGCGTGGGACGCGGGGCGCGACGGCCGCGCGCTGCTCGATCGCATCTGCACCGGCGCGCCCGCGCATCTGCGACCGGGCGGCGTGCTGCTCGTGGTGCACTCGTCGCTGCTCGGGCTCGCGCCGACGGTCAAGGTGCTCGACGGCCTCGAGGTCGACGTCGTGGCCCGCGAGACCGGCCCGCTCGGCCCTCTGATGCGCGCCCGCCGCGCCGCCGGATTGATCCCTCCGGATGCCGACGAGGAGGACGTGCTCGTGGTCCGCGGCCGCAATCCGGCATCCACTCGTTGCCGGTCGGAGCGGCTGGACGTCACAATGTGAGTCATGGCCCGATCGATCTGGAGCGGCGCGATCTCCTTCGGACTGGTGAACGTGCCCGTGAAGCTCTACTCCGCGGTGTCTCGCAAGACCGTGCGGTTCAACCAGCTCAACAGCGAGACCGGCAACCGGATCCAGCAAAAGCGCGTGGACCCGGACACCGGCGAGGAGGTCCCGTACGATCAGATCGTCAAGGGCTTCGAGCTGACCAAGGACCGCTACGTCGTCATCACGCCCGACGAGCTCGACGCGCTCGAGCCCGAGCGCACACGGACGATCCAGATCGAGGACTTCGTCGATCTGCCGGAGATCGACCCGATCTACTACGACCACCCGTACTACCTAGTGCCGGACAAGGGCGCCGCGAAGGCGTACGGGCTGCTGCTCAACGCGATGGAGGCGTCCGACAAGGTCGCGATCGCGCGCGTGGTCATCCGCTCCAAGGAGGCGTTGGTCGCCATCCGCCCCGCGGGCGACCTGCTGATGATGGAGACGATGATCTTCCACGACGAGGTCGTGCCGCACGACGACATCGACGACCTGCCGGAGTCCAAGGAGCTCAAGGTCTCCGACCGCGAGGTCAAGATGGCGCAGCAGCTCATCGACTCCCTGTCGAGCGAGTTCGAGCCCGAGAAGTACCGCGACGAGTATCGCGACAAGGTCCTCGACCTGATCGAGCGCAAGGCGTCCGGCGAGGAGATCGCGGTCCAGCCCGAAGCGCCGGCGCCGGCCAAGGTGCCCGACCTCATGGCCGCCCTCGAGGCCAGCCTCGCCGCGGTCAAGGACGACGACGAGCCCAAGAAGAAGCCCGCCGCGAAGAAGAAGCCCGCGGCGCGCGAGAAGGCCGGCGCGAAGTCGTAGAACCGCCCGGACTTCGGGCCGCCACGGTCGAAATCGATCGTGGCCGTTGACACAACCCCCTCATCGGACTAATTTGTCCGGCCGTTAGTCAAAAGGGGCTGGGGCATCGGTGTCGGGGGAGGCACCTTTCGCCGCCAGGGGATGGAGGAGAGCAAGATGCGTCGAACGACGATCGCGGCTGCGGCTGCCGCCGTTGCGCTGTGCGCTGGTCTGTTCACTGCGAGCGTCGCGTCGGCCCAGGCGCCCGCGGCGACGATCAAGGCCGTCGACTCTCCAGCCCAAGCGTTCTCGCCGTCCGACGTGACGGTCACGACGGGTCAAACCGTCCGCTGGGAGTTCGATCAAGCCGCGACGACGCACACCGTCACGTCGACCAGTGCGAACTGGAGCGTCGACGAGACACGCGCTCCCAACGGCGCGGCGGTAGAGCACACGTTCACGCAGCCCGGGACCTACACGTTCCACTGCACGATCCACCCGAGCATGATCGGCTCGGTCGCGGTCTCCGCCGCGGCCGACTCGCTCGAGAACGTCCTCGTCTTCTCAGAGACGGCCGGGTTCCGCCATGACTCCATCCCCAACGGCATCGCGGCGATCCAGCAGCTCGGCCAGCAGAACGACTTCAACGTGACCGCGACCGAGGACTCGGCGCAGTTCACCGACGCCAACCTCGCGAACTTCGACGTCATCGTCTTCCTCTCCACCACCGGCGACGTCCTCGACGACACCCAGCAGGCGGCGTTCGAGCGCTACATCCGCGCCGGCGGCGGGTTCGTCGGCATCCACGCGGCGGCCGACACCGAGTACGGCTGGGACTTCTACAACAACATGATCGGCGCGTCGTTCCGCAACCACCCGGCCGGAACGCCGACCGCAGCGGTCGACATCGTGGACGGAAATGAGCCCTCTACGCAGGGACTTCCCGCCCGCCAGACGCGCACGGACGAGTGGTACAACTACCAAGGGCCGATCGCCCCGGCGGTCAACGGCAGCAGCACGGCTGCCGACTACAGCCCGCGGCTGAGCAACGTCCACGTGCTCGCGACGGTCGACGAGTCGACCTACGGCGAGGACGACGGCAACACGGCCGACGACGACCACCCGATCACGTGGTGCGGCGACTACGAGGGCGGCCGCATCTGGTACACGGGCATGGGCCACACCCAGGCCTCGTTCACCGAGCCCTACTTCGTGCAGATGATCCTCGGCGGCCTGCAGACCGCCTCGCGCAACCAGGCGGCCGACTGCGGCGAGGAGCGCCAGGCGCCGCCGGTCGCCGGTGACTTCGAGAAGGTCACGCTCGACGACGACACGCAGAACCCGATGGAGCTCGACGTCGCACCCGACGGTCGCGTCTTCTACATCGAGCGCGACGGGCGCGTGCAGATCTGGAGCCCGGCCACGCAGCAGACGGTGACCGCGGGCACGATCCCGGTTACCCAGAGCCAGGAGAACGGCCTGCTCGGCATCCAGCTGGCGCCCGACTTCGAGACCAGCCAGTGGGTCTACCTCTTCTACTCGCAGCTCCCGGACTCGCCCGGGACGCAGGTGGTCTCGCGCTTCAAGGTGAACGCCAACTCGCTCGACACCTCGTCCGAGCAGCGGATCCTGACGTTCTCGCACCAGACCGCGGAGTGCTGCCACTCGGCCGGCTCGCTGTACTTCGACAGCGCCGGCAACCTGTACATCTCCGCCGGCGACAACACCAACCCGTTCGCGTCCGACGGCTTCGCGCCGATCGACGAGC
>DATDKF010000021.1:0-3753 GCA_036520135.1 Solirubrobacteraceae bacterium | reverse complement strand
GGTGTGCGGGAACGCCTTCAGCACCTCGGCGAGCGTCGGCACCCGGAAGTCGTTGCGCGAGAAGTTCTTCGGCGGCTTCTTCGCGCCCGTCCGCACGCCGCGGAACGGGTAGCGCTTCGCCGGCAGCCCCGAGACCGCGTTCCTGCCGGGGACGAAGTTGTACGCGGCGTCGAGCTTGCGCACCTGCGCGAGCGTGAGGTCGGTCAGGTAGCCGGTCCCGTTCGTCGTGCGGTCCACCTGCCAGTCGTGCATCACCACCAGCGTTCCGTCCTTGGTCGGGCTGACGTCGAGCTCGAGCGTGTCCGCCCCGAGCCGGACCGCCTTCCGGAACGCGTACATCGTGTTCGACGGCAGCTCATCCTCGCCGCCCTGGTGGGCCATGTTGAGGACCTTGGCACGCAGCCAGGGGTTGGCAGCGTGGGCGGGGGCGGCGGTCGCGAGAAGTGCGGCGGTGAGTGTCAGGACGGCGAGGAGGCGGGGCATCGGCGGCCAGCGTAGACGAGCGAACGTCAAAACCGGCTGGGTAGGGAGGCTGGGGCGCCGGCGCCGTGTGGGTGTCGTCGCAACGATCGCCCGGCGCCGGGCGAGTGAGACGAAACCCACGCCAGAGGACGGTTTCGTCGCAACGATCGCGCGGCCGCGCACGATTGCGACGAAACCCACGCCGGCGTCCCCACCGCCCTACCCAGCCGCCGTTGACGTTCGCCGACCCCTAGTTCAACGACGGATCCAGCGGCATCGTCGACAGCAGCGCGTACTTGCGCCCCTTGCGCCGCAGCACCGCCGCCCACAGCCCCTGCGCGTCCTCGCTGAAGATCTCCTCGCGCAGCGGCGGCTCGACGATCCAGGCCTCCTCCTCGAGCTCGCCCTCGAGCTGGCCCGGGCCCCAGCCGGCGTGGCCGGCGAACACGCGTGCGCGGCGGATCGCGCCCTCGAGCACGTCCGGGTCGTCGGCCTCGGTCCCGATGAAGCCGAGGTCGCCCTCGACCAGCGCGCCGGCCATGTCGGGGCGGTCGAACTCGGCGAGGACGATCACCGCGGTCTCGGCGACCGGGCCGCCGACGTAGACCTGCTCCTCGTCGCCGGTCAGCCACGCGAGGTCGGGCACCGCCTCGGAGACCGTCGACGCCGCCGGGCGGTTGAGGACGAGCCCCATCGCGCCCTCCTCGCTGTGCTCGGCGATCAGCACCACGGTGCGGACGAAGTTCGGGTCCAGCAGCGTCGGCGACGCCAGGAGGAGCTTGCCTCGCAGCGAGTCGGCCATGGTCGTATTGTGATCACATGCGTGTCCGCGTCCGCCTCGGGGCCGGCTTGAGCCGCTTCGCGGACGCGCCGCTGCTGTCGGTGGACCTCGCCGAGGGCGCGTGCGTCGACGACCTGCTGGCCACGCTCGGCACCGAGCAGCCGGCGCTGGCGCCCGCCCTGCGCTCCGCGCTGCCGGTGCTCGCCGGCACGCACGTCGAACGCGCCCAGCCGCTGCGGGCGGGCGACGAGGTCGCGCTGTTGATCCCCGTCGCCGGAGGAGTGTGAGCACCGTGGCCACCATCGAGACCCGCCAGGCCCGCCAGACCGTGTTCGTCGACACGTTCACGGACGGACTGCTCGGCCCCGACGTACCGATGCTCGGGCCGGTCGCCGACGGCGGCCACATCGTCGTCAACACGACGCCCGGCTGCTGGGGGCCGATGATCACGCCGTCGATCCGTGGCGGCCACGAGGTCTGCCAGCCGGTCGCGGTCGAGGGCGCCCGCGTCGGCGACGCGATCGCGATCCGCATCCGCGACATCGAGGTGACGAGCCTCGCCACCGCGTCCGGCAACGACCAGCCGATGGAGGGGCGCTTCAACGCCGACCCCTACTGCGCGCCCGTGTGCGCCGAGTGCGGGACCGAATGGCCCGCCACGCGGATCGAGGGCATCGGCCAGACGTCGGTCCGCTGCGCCAACTGCGGCGCCGACGCGACCCCGTTCACGTTCACCAACGGCTACACGATCGCGTTCGACCCGACGCACACCGTCGGCGTGACGGTCGGCGGCGAGACCGCTGAGCGCTTCGCGCACGACGCGAGCCGGATGGCGGCGCTCCCCGACAACTCGCGCCAGAACCCGATCCTGCTATTCGCCCCGCACGACATCGTCGGGATGGCGACCCGCCTGCGCCCGTTCATGGGCCAGCTCGGCACCTCGCCCTCGACCACGATGCCCGACTCGCACAACGCCGGCGATTTCGGCTCGTTCCTCGTCGGCGCGCCGCACCGCTACGCGCTCACCGCGAGCGAGCTGGCCGAGCACAAGACGGACGGCCACATGGACATCGACGCGGTGCGCCCGGGCGCGATCCTCGTGTGCCCGGTCAAGGTCGACGGCGGCGGGATCTACCTCGGCGACATGCACGCGCTCCAGGGCGACGGCGAGATCGCCGGCCACACCTGCGACGTCTCGGGCACGGTCACGCTGGAGGTCGAGGTGATCAAGGGCCTCGGCGCCGACGGGCCGCTGCTGTTCCCCGTGCCCGAGGACCTGCCGTACCTCGCCCGCCCGCTCACCGCCGAGGAGGAGACCCGTGCGCTCGCGCTTGCCCGTCGCCACGGCGTCGACGAGCTCGAGGAGACGGCCCCGATCTCGGTGGTGGGGAGCGGGCCCGACCTCAACTCGGCGACCGACAACGGCCTCGCCCGCGCCGCCGAGCTGCTCGACATGACGGTCCCGGAGGTCAAGAACCGCGCGACCGTCACCGGGGCGATCGAGATCGGCCGCCACCCGGGCGTCGTCCAGGTCACGTTCCGCGCGCCGACGGACCGGCTCGAGGCCAAGGGCCTGCTCACCTACGCACGCGAGCTGTACCCCGGATAAGTTCCCGCGCCATGAGGAGGAGCTTCGCGCCCGCCGCACTGGTGGCGGCCCTACTACTGCTGCCCGCCGCCGCCCCGGCGCGCGTGATCCAGGCCGAGACCGTGCTGCCCCCGGGGCAGTCCGGCTTCGTCCCGACGAGCGGATCCAACCCGCACCTCACCGACCAGCTCGGGCTGTACCAGTCGTTCGCGTTCAAGCCCGCCGGCTTCGACCTGCCGGGCACGACCGAGACGCCGTTCCCCGGCGTCACGATCACCCGCGATGCGTACGGCGTTCCCAACGTCCACGCGCCCAGCGATCGCGACCTGTGGAAGGGCGTCGGCTACGCGATCGCGCAGGACCGCGTCGTCCAGCTCGAGCTGTTCCGCCGCGCCACGGAGGGCCGCCTGGCCGAGGTGCTCGGCTCCGGCCGCCTGCAGAGCGACATCCTCGCCCGCCGCGACTACTACACGCCCAAGGAGCTCCGGCGGATGCTCAACCGCCTGCCCGCGGCGCTGCGCGCGCGCTTCGACGCCTACGCCGAGGGCGTGAACGCCTGGCTCGCGACGATCGCGGCCGACCCGTCAAAGCGCCCGGCCGAGTTCGCGGCGCTGAACCTCGTGCCGGCGCCCTGGACACCCCTCGACTCCGCCGCCGTCGGCGTCCAGCTCGCGCGCACGATCCCGAGCGGCGACGGCCGCGAGCTGGCCAACTGGGAGGCGCTGCGCAAGCTCGGCGCCAAACGCTTCAAGCGCTACCTGCCGCTGCGGCGCGCCGACCAGGTCGCGACCGTCCCCAAGTCGGTCGGCCGCTTCCCGTCCGACCCCGGCCGCACGCGCAAGGACGAGCGGATCGGCTTCAAGCGCTCGCTGCGCTTCCTGCGCCACCTCAAGGCGCCGAAGGCGGCGCCCGCCCAGGCCGC
>DATDKF010000020.1:0-7596 GCA_036520135.1 Solirubrobacteraceae bacterium | reverse complement strand
AACCTTAAAGTGTCAGATCCACTACGCCGTCCTTCAGTATTTCAGGCGGCGCCGGAACTCGCCCCCACCAACCACCGAGGCGCCCAACGCGCGGGCGCGCGCCGCCAGATCGTTGTCCGACGTGACGACCCGCACCGACGCCGGGTCGTCGTCGGCCGCGAGGCGGCGGGCGATCTCGTCGTCGGCGGCGTTCCGGCCCCGGCGCGGTGCGATCGCCACCTCCAAACCTCCCGAGCGGCCCGCCCACGACGCCGGGCCGGCGTCGAGCACGACCACCACGTCGTCGTCCGGCCCAGCGAACTCCCGCAGCGCGGACAGCAGCCGCTCTGTGGCGCCCTCGCGGTCGCGCCACCAGCCGTCCGGGCGCGAGCCGATGACGTTGCTCGCGTCGACCAGCCAGCGCGTCATGCCGCCGCCGGGCGGCCCGCGCCCGGCCACGGCTCCGGCGGCCCGTCCGGGAGCTGAAGCTGGTCGATCCGCTCGTCGTAGATCTCCAGCCCTCGCCGCTGGTAGGTCCGCAGCGCGGCCGGGCCGTCGAGCGAGCACGTGTGGACCCAGACCCGTCGCGGCGACATCGCCCACGCCCGCCGCAGCGCAAAGTCGAGGATCCGCGGCCCGAGACCGCGGCCGATGAAAGCCGGGAGCAGGCCGAAAGCCGCGAGCTCGACCGCGTCGCCGTCGCGCTCGAGCTCCGCGAACCCGGCAGGCGTGCCGCGCACGTACGCCACCCACGTCTCGAGCTCGGGCCGGTCGAGCCACTCCATCCACCGGCTCCAGCTCCAGGTGAAGCGATCGATCCAGTACCAGTCGCTGCCCACCGCCACATACAGCGCGCGCGAGAACTCCGGCGAGGGCAGCTCGGCCTGCCGGACCTCGAGCGACGAATCAGGCGAAGGCGCCTCCGCCAGCTGCCCCGGATCCGTCATCTCCAGGTACCAGGTCGTGACCTCGACGGCGTTCACCGCGGGCACGCTACAGATGCAACGCGATCAGGACTACAGGGCCACCATGACCCGTCGACGGTCGCTGATTGCCCTGCTCTGCGCGCTTGCCGCGGTGCTCGCCGTGCCCGCGGGCGCGGCCGCCCAGTCGATCGAGGCCCACGGCGATCCGGCCGCCGAGCTGCCCGACGACCTGATCACCCGCCCGGTGCTGCAGGACCGCTGGAGCTCGCTCCAGCCCGGCCTCGGCACCGACAACGAGCGCTCCGGCGGCCTGCCTGAGACCTGGTGCGGCGACGAGCTGGCCGCCACCTCCGACGACACGGTCGACCAGTTCTCCTCGCCCACCGGCCCGCAGTTCAAGCTTGTCTACGCGTACGCGAGCGACCAGACCGACCGCTTCGCCCAGGTCGCCGACAAGCTGCAGGCGTCGGTCTCGCTGCTCACGCGCTACATGGCCGGCCAGTCCGGCGGCGCCAAGACCGTGCGCTTCGACCTCGGGACGAGCTGCGGCCCGCAATACGCCGACATCCAGACGGTCGCGCTCCCGAGCCCAAGAGCTACTACGTGCTCTCGGGCGCCCCCAACTTCACGCGCCTGCGCGCCGACATCCGCGCCGCGACCGGCCTCGACGCCGACCCGACGTCACGCCGCGACGTGATCGTCTACGCCGACGCCCTCCGCGGCACCGACGGCATCTCCGGGACCGGCGAGCGCTGGATCGTCCCCGGCGTCGCCGACGTGCCGGACGCGAGCAACCCGCACAACGCCGGCAACCTCCTCCCAGACCGGCGAAGCCGTCGCGACGCGGCTCGCCGACACCCAGACGGACGCGAAGACGGACGCGGCCTCGTTCAAGGCCGTGCTCGCGAGCACGTCGACCGACGAGACCGCGAAGGCCGGCACAGACGTCAAGCTGCACGAGGGCGAGAAGATCCAGCACGTCGAGGGTCACGCCTACGCCGAGGTCACCGCCGGCAAGCGCGAGGGCATGTACATCAACACGAGCGGCAACGTCCGCAACGGGAGGCGTTCGTGCTCGTGCGCAAGCACGGCAAGGAGTGCCACATCTACGGGACCGGCAAGGACCGGCTCGTCGTGGGCTTCCACATGCCGACGGCCACGCCTGAGACCGGCAGCAGCAACACGACGACGACCGACAAGCCGGCCGCCGACCTGTCGGACATCAAGCTCCGCAAGGGCGAGAAGATCGAGCCGGTCGAGGGCCATGCCTACGCTGAGATCGTCTCCGGCCCGCGCGGCGGCATGTACATCAACACGAGCCAGAACTCGCGCCACGGCGAGGCGTTCGTGCTCGTCGAGAAGGCCGACTTCGACTACCACATCTACGGCACCGGGGCCGATCGTCAGGTCGTCCGCGCGAGCAGGCGCGACGACGACGAGTAGTGGTCAGGGCGCGCCGAAGCGCGCAGCCGACACCTCCGCCGGGATGTCCACCGGCTCGCCCAGCACTGCGTCGGCGACCGCGCGCGCCGAGCCCGGCCCGAGCGTGAGTCCCCACGGCCCGTGGCCGGTAAGCAGGAACAGCCCGTCGACGCCGTGGACCGGCCCGAGCAGCGGCCGCCCGTCGGTGGAGAGCGGCCGGGCGCAGGCGCGGACCTGCTCGATCGCCGCGTCGGCGAGCGCCGGCACGTAGCGCGCCCCGCGCTCGAGCAGCAGCGGCGCGACCGCCGCCGCGTCGGGCTCGGCGACCATGAACGTCGAGCCGACCGACGACGCGCCGCCGGCGGTGACGATCGAGAACAGCGAGTCCGGGACGTCGCCGGGGCCGGTCAGCGTCTCGACGCCCGCCTGCTCGATCGTGTGCCGCGGCGGCTCGCTCAGGCGCACCTGCGCGACGGCGCCCCACAGCGGCGCCACCGGCCTCCACCCGTCGGCGCCGATCGCCTCCGGCGTCCACGGCCCGGCGGCGGCGACGACGGCGTCAGCGGGGTGCCGCTCGCCGGCCACGATCACGCCGGCGCCGCTCGCGGCCACCGCCTCGTCCCCGACCACGATCCGCGCGCCGGCCTCGCGCGCCCGCTGCGCCCAGGCGCGGGTCGCCGCGGCGGGTGGGATCGGGCGGCCGCTGCTCAGGCGGTACGCGAACACGTCCGGCGCGATCGCGGGCTCCGCGGCGGTCAGCGCGGCGCCCTCCAGCCACTCGGGGGCGAGCTCCGGGAAGCGCGCGGCGACAGCGTCGCGGTCGGCCGCCACGGTCGGGCCGTCGTGCGAGACGACCAGCGTGCCGGACGCCTCGGCCGGGAAGGCGAAGCCGTGGCCGAGCTCGGCGTACAGCTCGAGCGAGCTGCGGTACAGGGGCACGAGCGGCTCGTCCATCGGGTGCTGGAGCAGGCCCGAGTTGCGGCCCGACGCGCCCGCGGCGATCGCCTCGCGCTCGTACAGCGTCACCGCCGCGCCCGCTTCGGCGAGCAGCGCCGCCACCGAGCAGCCGGCGATCCCGCCGCCGATGACCGCGACCCTCACGCCAGGCTCCGGGCCGCCGCCGCGAGCTCGCCGGGCGTGTTGACGCTCGCCACCACGCGCGCGGCCTCGTCGAGCACCGCGACGAGCGCGCTCACCCGCCGAGGACCTCGGCGCCGAGCAGCCGCCGCAGCTTGACCTGCAGCTGCAGCGGCGAGAACGGCGCCGCCAGCCGCTCGTCGGCGCCGGCGGCGGCGACGTCACGGCTCGCGCTCTGCCCGTAGGCGACCAGCAGCAGGACCTTGGCGTCGCGCGTGAGCGCGTCGGCCCGCAGGTTGGCGATCTCGCCCGACCCGGCGGCGGCCCAGTCGAGGATCACGAGGTCCGGCCGCTCCTCGCGGGCGCGGTCGACGGTCGTGCCGGCCGACGCCTCGAGCACGTCGACGTGGTTGCCGAGCGCGACCCGCGCCACCGCGGTGGTGTGGTCGTCGAGCCCGCCGAGCAGGACGCGCGGGCGCCGCGCCGCGGCGGCGGCGTCGCGGATCTCCGGCGTCGCCGCGGCGATCCCGCCGAGCCCGGTGCTGCGCGGCGGCGTCGTGTCGCCGAGCGGGCCGGCGGCGTCGAGCACCGCGCGGGCGGCCGAGATCATGTCGCCGCAGCTCGGGAAGCGCCGATCGGGCGACTTGTCCATCGCCTTGGCGACGACCGCGTCGAGCCCGGCGGGCAGGTCCGGGCGGATGTCGGCGAGCTTGGCCGGCTCCTCCGAGAGGTGCGCGTAGATCACGGCCACGTCGGTCTCGCGCGCGAACGGGACCTGCCCGGACAGGCAGTGGTAGAGCAGGCAGCCGAGCGAGTAGACGTCCGAGCGCGCCGAGACCTTGCGGCCCTCGATCTGCTCGGGCGCGACGTAGTGGATCGTCCCGACCACGTCGCCGACGCGGGTGATCTGCGCGTGCGTGCCGTCGAGCCGCTTGGTGAGCCCGAAGTCGGTGAGGAACGCCGTGCGGCCCTCGATGAGGACGTTCGCGGGCTTTACGTCGCGGTGGATGAGCCCCATGGCGTGCGCGGCGTCGAGCGCCGAGGCGACCTGGCGGCAGACGTCGATCGCGCGGTACGGGCGCAGCCGGCCCTCGCGCATGAGCACGGCCGCCAGGTCCTCGCCCTGGATGTACTGCATCGCCAGGTACAGCAGACCGTCGACCTCGCCGGCGTCGTACACGGTGACGATGTTCGGATGCTGCAGCGCGGCGGCGATCCGGGCCTCGCGCGTGAAGCGCTCGCGGAAGCCTTCGGACTCGGCCAGGTCCGGCGCGATGATCTTGATGGCGGCGCGGCGCTGGAGGTTGATGTGCTCCGCGCGGTACACCACGCCCATGCCGCCCCGGCCGATCCGCTCCTCGATCCGATAGCCGGCGATGACCGTACCGAGGCGCGGGTCTTCGCTGTCGTCCGCCATGATGCCCTCGATTATGGACGCCCTCACCGGGATGAGGCTCTTACTGGCCGGCGACGACCGCGCCGCGGTCGGCACGCTGCGCGCCGCGGTGGGCGCCGCGGGCGCCGTCGCGGCCGCCTGCACGGGCGATCCGGCCGACGTCGCCGCGGTCGTCGCCCAGGACCCGCCGACAGCGGTCGTGGCGATCGGCGGCAACGCGGCTGCCCTGCGTGACCGGCTCGATCCGCTGGGGCTCGACGCGGGTCCCGAGGTCGTGCCCGTCGAGGAGCTGGTCGGCGCCGACGGGGCGTTCGACGCGGTGGCCGCCCGGCGCCTGAGCGCGATCGTCGAGCGGCGCGCGCTGCGGGCTCGCCAGACCGAGCTCGAGGCCGTCGTCGCGGCGCAGGCCGTCGCGCGCCGCCGCCACGACGAGAGCGCGGGGCTCGACGCCCTGCGGCGGCTCGCGCTGGCCGCCGAGTACCGCGACGACAACACGCACGAGCACACCGAGCGCGTCGGCGAGCTGGCTGCGCGGCTCGCCCGCCACCTCGGGCACGAGGACCGGACGGTCTGGCTCGTGCGGCAGGTCGCGCCGCTGCACGATCTCGGCAAGATCGCGATCCCCGACACCGTGCTGCTCAAGCCGGGGCGGCTGACGCGCGAGGAGTTCGAGGTCGTCAAGACGCACGCGGTGCTCGGCGCGCGCGTGCTCGCGGGCGGCGAGTCGGACCTGCTGCGCGCGGCCGAGCGCGTGGCGCGCTCGCACCACGAGCGCTGGGACGGCACCGGCTATCCCGACGGCCTGGCCGGCAACGACATCCCGATCGAGGGGCGGCTCGTGCACGTCGCCGACGTGTTCGACGTGCTCGTCCACGAGCGCCCCTACAAGGAGTCGTGGACCGTCGACGCCGCGGCCGAAGAGATCCGCCGCGGGGCTGGGACGCAGTTCGATCCTGAGGTCGTCCGCGCGTTCGACGCGCTCGGGGCGGGCGCCTGGCAAGCCGAGGTGGTGCCGCCGTAGGACGGGGAGGGGGGATAGGGCGCCCCCGGCGGCACCAATGTTCAGGGTATTGACACAAAGACAGCTGTGCAGTGTCACCCCGCTCTTTGCGAGGCCGCCATCAGTCCGGCGGCGATCCCGGCGCCCACGAGCAGGGCGCCCGCGAGCCGGCCGAACGTGAGGTCGGCGCGGCCGAGCAGCGCGGCGACGAGCAGCGCGCTGACCGGCAGCACGCCGCTGAACAGGCCGGTGCGCTCGACGCCCAGCGCGCGGACCGACGAGTACCAGAGCACGAACGCGACCGCGGTGACCATCACGGTCAGCCAAGCCAGCCCAAGCGCCTCGCCGACGGTGGGGCCCGCGATCAGGTGGGCCGGCCCGTCGATCGCGAGGCCGGCCGCGAGCAGCAACGGCACGGCGAGAATCGCCGCCCAGGCCGAGACCGCCACCGCGCCGAGGGGCGTGAGCAGCGGCGCCGCCAGCAGCGAGAACGCCGCTTCGCAGGCGAGCGCGCCGAGCGCGGCGGCGAGCCCGGCGGCGGTCATCTCGCCGCCGAGGCCCTGCACGACCGCGGCGCCGGCCGCGACCGCCACGGCCGCGGCGACGACGCGCGGCTGGACCTTGCGGCGCGCCTGCAGCGGCCCGGCGAGCGCCAGCAGCACCGGCACGGCGGCGACGATCACGCCGACGCTCCCGGGGTCCATGCTCGCCTCGGCGGCGAGGACGAGCAGGTTGAACGCGGCCAGCCCGGTCGTGGCCAGCAGCGCCAGCCTGATCATCTGGCGCGTCGTCGGCCGCGGCAGCCGCCGCCCGGCGACGAGGAACAGGACTGCGGCGCCCGCCGTGTAGCGCAGCGCCTGACCGCCGGACTGCGGATAGTCGCGCAGCGTGTCCAACACCGCGAACGACGATCCGACGATCGCCATCGCGACCGCCGCGCCCGCGCCGTAGAGCCACGCGGGCCGATCGGCCGGCGCCGCTGCGGCGACGCCGCGATTCGTGACGGCGAGCGCTTCGCTCATCGTCCGTCGATCTCGCCCGCTTCGGTCATCGTCCGCCGATCTCGCCCGCTTCGCTCATCGTCGCGACTCTAGGTTGCATCTGGTCCTGAGAACAGGTCCACTATGGAGCGGATGAACCGGACCAGTTCGCGCGAGCTGCTCGTCGCGGTCCTCCGCGAGGCCGGGCCGCTGCACGTGCAGATCGAGACGCAGCTGCGCGCGGCGGTGCGATCGGGGCGGCTGGGGGCGGGCGAGCCGCTGCCGTCGAGCCGCGCGCTGGCCGGCGAGCTCGGCGTCTCGCGCGGGGTGGTCGTCGAGGCCTACGGCCAGCTGGCGGCCGAGGGCTACCTCGCGGTCCGGCCCGGCGCGGCGCCGCGGGTGGCGGCGGGTGCGACGGCCGAAGCGCCGGACGCCGCGCCCGCGCCGGCGCCCGCGGCGCGCCACGACCTGCGGCCCGGGACGCCCGACCTGTCGCTGTTCCCGCGCGCGGCGTGGGCGGCGGCGCAGCGGCGCGCGCTGCGCGAGGCGCTCGACGCCGACCTCGGTTACCCCGACCCCGCCGGGCATCCGCGGCTCCGCGCCGCGCTCGCCGGCTACCTCGGACGGGTGCGCGGCGTGCAGGCCGCGCCCGAGCGGATCGTGGTCTGCGGCGGCGTCGCCGAGGCGCTCGCGCTCGCCTGCCGGGCGCTGCGGGCCGCGGGCGCGCGGCGGCTCGCGGTCGAGGACCCGAGCCACCACCAGACGTGGCGGCTGATCGCCCACGCCGGGCTCGAGCCGGTGCCGGTCCCGGTCGAC